>CABYRE010000006.1 GCA_902521325.1 uncultured Alphaproteobacteria bacterium | reverse complement strand
TTGGTGAATTTAAATCTTCAGATTTAATTATAGAACGATATCATAAAGTATTTGATATTTTAGTTACTACAACAACAAAATCTTCAGCAGAATATATTGAGGAGTTTTATAAAAATAAAATTATCCATCAATACATCCCATTTGATGTATCTCTGTGGTGTTCAAGATTTTTAAACTTTTGGAAGCCAAATCTGATTCTATGGATAGAGTCAGATATTTGGCCAAATATGCTTAATAAAATTAGAGTTAAAAATATCAATTGTTTATATTTAAATGCAAGGATTTCTCCAACCTCTTTTAAAAAATGGAAAAGTACAAAAAATTTCTACAGAAATTCATTAAAGAGTTTTAATAAAATTTTTGCACAAAGCAAAGATGACAAAAAAAGAATTCAAGAATTAACAAACTTACAAATTGACTATATTGGAAATTTAAAATTAGCTAAGAATAAAAATAATTCTTCAATAAATAAAGATCAATCAAATACAATTATGATTGCAAGTACTCATTCTAATGAAGAAAAAGAAATAATTAAATGTATTAAAAAAACAATACATGAATTTAATTTAAAAATTTATCTCGCACCGAGGCATCCAGAAAGAATTGGTACAATTAAGCAAGAATTAAATAAAGAGGGATTTAATATTTCTATAGAATCTAAAAAAGAAATTGAAGAAAATAATATCGTAGTAATTGATAGTTTTGGAAAATTAGATCAATATTTTAAAATTAGTGATTTAGTTATTTTAGGTGGTTCTTTTTTAAAAAATATTGGTGGACATAATCCTATAGAGCCTGCAAGTTATGGATGTGCTATTATTAGCGGTAATTATGTTGATAATTGGACTAATATTTATGAAGATATGGTAAAAGCAGATTCATGTATAATGGTAAATAAGTTTGAAGATATTGATGTAAAGATGAAAGAATTACTAAATAATAATTTTGAAGTAAAAAAAATTCAAGCAAATGCAATTGAGTTTTCTAATAGATCTTTCTTTGAAAAAGAAAAGCTTTTCAAAGACATCGAAAAGTACATTAATTAAAATGCTTAAAGCTCCTAAATTTTGGTATAAAAAAAATGACACATACTTATCTAATTCTTTATACCCACTCTCATTGCTATTTAGATTTGGAACTAAAATAAGAAATTTTGTTAGTAGAAAAACATCTTCTGGAATTCCTGTAATTTGTATTGGGAATATAGTGGTGGGAGGTGCTGGTAAAACACCTGTTGCATTAAAAATTGGAAATTTATTAAAACTTAATGGATACAATCCTCACTTTGTTTCAAGGGGTTATGGTGGAGTTGAAACATCTAATGTTCTCGTTAAAGAGTGGCATTCGGCAAAAAGTGTTGGAGATGAATCATTGTTGCTAGCTGAAGTTGCTCCAACTTGGATTGGTCAGGATAGAAATAAATCGTTTATTTTAGCTAAAGAAAAAGGTGCTGACTGTATAATTATGGATGATGGCTTTCAAAATCCAACTCTTCAAAAAGATTTTTCAATTATAGTAATTAATGGTGAACAAGGATTTGGAAATAAACGAGTTATTCCTTCTGGACCTCTTAGGGAAAGCATATCAAGAGGTATTTCTAGAGCAAATTTAGTAATTGTAATTGGTGAAATTGCTCAAGATGTTAAAGATAAAATTCCTAGCACTGTTCCTATTATTCATGCAAAATTTCAAATTAGTACAGATAATAAAATTTATAAAAACCAAAAAGTAACAGCTTTTGCAGGCATTGCTTATCCTGAAAAATTTTATAATTCACTAAGTGAACAAGGCGCTATATTAGAAAAAAAAATTAGCTATCCAGATCATCATATATTTGATGAAAATGACATGTTAAATCTTGCAGAAAATGCTAATCTTACAAAATCTGTATTGGTTACTACAAAAAAAGATTTTGTAAGAATACCAAAATCATATCGTTCTTTAGTCAGCACACTTAATGGTGAAATCAAATTTGAAGATGAAAATTTGCTAAAAGAGATTTTAAGTAATGTACTAGAAAATAAAATTAATGATTTAGCAATATGAAACAGATAATTTACTTTTTACAGTATATTGGATTTATTTTTATTTATTTTTTATATAAGATTTTACCACTCAATCTATCTTTGAAAGTCTCATCATTTTTATTTAGAACTTTTGGAAAATTTTCACGAGCCAACAAAACAGCTATAAATAACTGTAAGTATGTTTTCCCAAATCTTAAAGATGAAGAAATACAGAATATTATTAAAAAAAGTTGGAATAATCTTGGAATTACAATTTGTGAACTTCTAAGATTAAATGATATTTTTATTAAAAATAGAATAAAATATATCAATCTAGAAAATATAGAAGATTTTATTAAAAATAAAAGACAAGCAATTTTTATTAGTATTCATCAATCTAATTGGGAAGTATTAGTTCCAGGTTTAGATAGAATTGGAATTAATATAGGTGGTATTTATCGGCATATAAACAATAATTTTATTGATAAACTAATACTTAATATTAGACAAAATTCTCTTGTTTCTAAAAATAGCTTTTACACTCCCAAAGGTAAGAAAAGTGCTAAAGATGTTGTTGATGCAATAAATAATTCTTTATCAATTGTATTATTAATAGATCAAAAAGACTCCTCAGGAGAAGAAGTAATGTTTTTTAATAAAAAAGTTAAAACACAAACAGGTTTTTTAAAAATAGCTAGAAAATATAACTTACCAATAATTCCAATACAAAATAAAAGAATTGATAATGGAAATATTGAACTAACATTTTTAGAACCACTTTATCATAATAATTTAGAAATTAATGATACTCAGATGATGGAAGAAATTCACAATAAGATTGAACAGTGGATTAAAGCAGAACCTAGTCAATGGTTCTGGCAGCATAAAAGATTTAGTTAATTTTTGTTACTTTTATATCAATTGTACCATCAGTAAGTTTCACTGATAATTGATCGTCAGTAATAATTTTTTTACTTGTCTTAACAATTTTCTTTTTATTCATCAAAATTGAGTATCCTTTCTTAAGATTTGAAGAAATAGAATTGGAATTTAGCAATCTTATATTAGACTTATATTTTTCAAGCTTATCTTTGTAATTATTAGCTATGTTCAAATTAAGATTTTTTGAAAGATTGTTAATCTTTGTTTGTTTTAAATTTATTGATGAATCTGGTGAAATAGTAGATTTTCCTAGGTTAAGAAGTTTCAATTTTGATATACTAAATTTATTTTCAATTGATAATGTTAAATTTTTAAAATCGTCTAAAAGTTTCTCCTTATAATTATTAACTATAAAGCTTGGAGATTTAAGAAACTTATTTAAATATTCGTAATTTTCCTTTTTGGACTGAATTTGTGAATTAACTTTTGTGTTTAATCTAAGTCTTAAATTTTTAATTTTTTCTATTAATTCAAATCTAACTGGGGTGGCTTTTTCAGCTGCCGCAGTTGGTGTAGACGCTCTTAAATCTGATACTAAATCAATAATTGTTGTATCTGTTTCATGACCTATTGCTGAAATAATTGGTATCTTTGATTCAAAAACACTTGTTGCAAGATTTTCATCATTAAATGCCATTAAGTCTTCAGTACTACCTCCACCTCTAGCAACAATAAGAATATCTGGTTTACTAGATTTAAGTTTATTGAAACCTTCGATAGCATTTACAATGCTATCTGCTGCGTCAACTCCCTGAACAGAAACAGGCCATATATCTAAAGGCATTGGAAAACGATCATTCACCCTATTAATTATGTCATGTACTACAGAGCCAGTGGGAGAGGTAATTATACCTAATCTCTCAGGCAAAAAAGGTAAGGGGATTTTTTTATCTTCATCAAAATAGCCTTTTTTTTGAAGTCTTTTTTTTCTTTCTTCAATAAGTTTTAAAAGTGCTCCCTCTCCTGCAATTTCAATTTTATCAATATCTATTTGGTAAGTAGTTTTATAGCGAGACCAAGTGGTGATTCTTCCAGTTGCTATAATTTCTAGCCCTATTTCTGGATTTATATCTAAATATTTTTTTTTCTGATCCCAGATAACTCCACTTAAAATTGAATCTTCGTCTTTTAGTGTTAAATAAATTTGACCTCTTGTTGCAGTTTTAACCTCAGAAATCTCTCCTTTTATTCTTACATAGTTAAAGTTGGACTCAATTACTTCTTTAAATGCTTGATTAAATTCTGAAACTTCAAATTCCGGTATATTAATTTTGTCTATCATCTTTATTTTTAAAAAATTTTTTTAATAAATTGCTACATTCTTTTTCCATAATGCCGCCATAAATAGTTGGCATAAATATATTTTCTCTTTGAAAAGCAACTCGAAGTTTCTCAATGCCTCCATTTTTTTCATCATAAGCCCCAAAATATACATCTTTAATATGTACCTCACTTATTGCGCTAGCGCACATAGTGCATGGTTCCAAGGTAACAAACAATGTCATATTCTCTAAATATTTTAGCTTTAGTCTTTCACAAGTTTCTTGAATTAGATTTAATTCACAATGTTTGATAGCATTTTTATCTTTATTTACTGTATTGTAGCTTCTGGCTACAATCTTGTTCGTTTTATTATCAACAAGTATTCCCCCAACTGGAACCTCATTTAAGTTATAAGCTTTGTCTGCTTCAATAATTGCTTCTTTCATAAAAAAATCAACGTTCATTCTGGAACACATTTATGTTGTACATTATAATTGAATTATAATGAAAAAACCAATTATTGGAATAACTCTTGATAGTGAAAAAAAGAAAACATACTCAAAATTTCCATGGTATGCATTGAGGGAAAATTACTTAACTTCCTTAACAAAATTTGATGCTATTCCGTTTCCTTTGTTACATGAAAAAAAATATATTAGTGATTTTTGTGATTTAATTGATGGTTTAATTATTACTGGAGGAGATTTTGATATTCATCCTAAATTATATAAAACAAGTAATACTCAATCTAAAAATATTAAAAATAAGAGAACTAATTTTGAATTAAATATTTTTAATAATTTTTTTAAATATAATAAACCTATATTGGGAATTTGTGGTGGAGCGCAACTTATTAATGTTGCATTTGGTGGAACGTTAATACAAGATTTAAAAAAAGATCCGATAAACCATGAACAAGTAAATCCAAGAAATCAAACTAGTCACAATGTTAATATTTCAAAAAATTCTCAAATACATAAAATATGTGGTACTCAAAAAATTAAAGTAAATAGTGCACATCATCAGTCGGTAAAAAAAATTGGTAAAGACTTGAATATTTCATGTACAGCCAATGATGGTGTTATTGAGGGAATAGAACACAAAAAACACAAATGGTGTATTGGCTTACAATGGCATCCTGAATTTTTAATTACAAAATATGATATAAAAATAATCAAAAATTTTATTAATGAAGCAAAGTGAATATTAGAATTTCAAAATATCTATCTAGTGCTGGAATTTGTTCACGAAGAGATGCAGAAAAATTAATAGTTGAAAGAAAAATTAAAATTAATAATCAAATATGTGTTCATCCAAGTCATAAAGTAAGTGATTTAGATATTATTAAAGTTAATAATAAAATTGTAAAAAAAATAAATAAAGTTGAAGTATGGAAGTTATACAAACCAATTAAATATATTTGTAGTACAAAAGATAATTTAGGTAGAAAAAAAATTTTTGATTTATTACCAAAAAATATCGGCAAATTGATTAGTGTTGGAAGATTGGATTATATGAGTGAAGGATTGATCTTGCTAACTAATAATGGTGATTATTCAAGATATTTAGAACATCCATCTTCAAACATTGAACGGATCTATAGAGTTTGTATAAATAGCAAAGTACAAAATACTGATTTACAAAAAATAAATAAAGGCATTACAATTAAAGAAATAAATTATAAAAAAATTAAAGTTGCCTTTGAAAAAAAATTAAAAAATCATAATTGGTTAATTTTTAAACTTAAAGAAGGAAAAAATAGAGAAATTAGAAATATTTGTAATTATTTTTCATGGAATATAGTTAAATTAATAAGAATTGGATATGGCCCTTATAAGCTTGGAAGACTTAAAGAAGGACAATTTCAAAAATTAAATTCAATTAGCAAATGATACGGATTACAGGGGGAAAGTTTAAGCAAAAAAAATTAGCTAGTATTAATGATTTTGTAAGGCCAACTTCTTCTCTAAAAAGAGAAGCTTTTTTTTCAATTATTGAAAGTTATGCAATCAAAAATTCTATCGAATTATACAAAAATAAAATTTTTTTAGATCTATTCGCAGGTATTGGCACAATGGGTTTAGAAGCAATTTCTAGAGGCATGAGTGAGGTAATTTTTTTTGAGAATAATATTGAGGTTATTAATATTTTAACAAAAAATTGTTCAGGTATTTGTAAAAATAATCAATTTAAAATTTGTGATGAAAACCTTATTAATTCTAAATTAGAAATAGAATTTCAAAATATTTCAGTTGTTTATATTGATCCACCGTATGCAAAATATAATTTAACTAAACTTTTAGAAAATTTATCAAATAAAATTAAAGATACTACTTTAATTGGTTTGGAGACAAGTGTGAAAGATAACATTGTAATACCAGAAAATTTAAATCTGCTTCAAAAAAAGACTTATGGTAAAACAATAATTTATTTTTTAAAATTATCTTAAATAAGTTTTTGTTAGTTTTTTACCTTGTTCGACAGCAGGTTGATTAAAAGGATCTACTTCTAAATACATACAGGAAGCGATTGTTTCTATTATGCTAAAAGATAATAATTTACCTAAGTTTTGTTCATCTATTTTAGGAATATAGATTTCTCTAAAACTAAAATTGTTTAACTTAAAAGTCTCTATGGTTGCGCGTTGTTCAGCTTCCATTAAATCTCCCATTGTTTTATCTTTAAAATAGTCAATATTAGTATCTTTAAACATATCATTATTAATTTTTATGCCCCTATTTGAATGATCTGTAGTGATAAAGGTGAAATATTTATCTTTAGGTCCATCTAAATACAATTGTAATTGACTATGTTGATCAGTGGTCCCAACTGAATGAATCGCTGTAATACCTTTATTATTTTTCCCAATACTTTCTGCCCAAAGTTGAAGATACCATTTTCCAAAAAAATATAGTGAATCTGAATATGTCATTAAAACATTATTAGTAAATCTTGCATTTTCTTTTTGAGTTAAATATTTTCCAAGATCATAAGGTTTGTAATTATTAATATTATTAATTACTTCAGATGCTCCACTAAAAAGTGCATCTATATTTAAACCAGAAATGATTGCCGGCACTATACCAACGTTGGTAAATATAGAATATCTGCCTCCAACATCTTTATGATGCTCTAATAGTAAACAATTATTATTTTTTGCGATTTTAAAAAGAGGGGATTCTTTAAATTCAGTTATAATTAAAGTATTTGAAAAAAATACCTCAACTTTATTAGCTTCTATTGCTTTTTGATAGAGACATGAAAATTGAGATAATGTTTCAGGTGTAGTTCCAGATTTCGAAACAACTAGGAAGCCAGTTGATTCAAAATTTATATTTTTAAAATTTTGTACAAAATTAATAGGATCAACATTATCGTAAAATTCTAATTTTATTTTATTGTTAGAAATAACATTATTTAATGCTCTTGCCCCTAGATTTGAACCACCTGTACCAAATACAATTATTTTTTCTTTTTTCTCTTTAAATTGATTTGAAATTTTTGTGGTTTCTTCTAATAAATTTTTATCTGAAATAATATTAAGAGAAGGAAGTTTTTCTATAACATTAGTTATACTTTGATCAATATTTTTATTTTGAGTGATTTTGTCAAAATTTGAATTAAAGTATTTTATTTCCATTTATAAAATTAAAAGAAGAAAAATCTTTTTTTCTTTTTAGGCTCACCTTCTTCGTTATCTTCATTTTCTTCTTTGCTGTTGAAAAAGAAAAATCTTTTCTTCTTTTTTGGCTCTTCTATATTTTCACTTTCAAAATCTGTATTATCTACAGTTACTTCATCTTCAGAATTTCCATCAAGATCTTCTCTGATACTATTATCTACTTGATCTGCTTCAGTTTCTTTTAAAATATTATCAATAACAGAATTTTCAGAGGGTGTTTCATCACTTTCTTCATCTAGACCAAAGAGAATTTCCTTGGCAAGTTCACTATCTGTATCATCAATATCTTTTGATTCAATCTGATCAGGTGGTAGTAAATTAAAATTTGGTGGGATTACTAATGGAGGATTTTCAACTACATTGTATTCATCTATTACTTTTCTTTCTACACCCGCACTACTTCTTATAGTATTACAAGAAGATAGAAAAATTGAGGAAATGATTGTTACAAAAATAACTTTTTTCATTTTACTGTTTTTGATTTTATAAAAAAACTCGTTATTAACATGATAATTCCAATTGTAATATAGATATCTGCTAGATTAAATGCTGGCCAATAAAAATTTTCATAATGTAGTAAGATAAAATCAACAACATAGCTATTTATCAATCTATCAATAATATTTGATAAAGCCCCAATTATAACAAAGAAATAAGCCAGTTTTTCAAGTTGTTTATCTGATTTAATAAATAAATTAAAAATTAATATAACAACTATTAAGGCTATAAGTATTAATATCCAATGAGAAACATAACCAGAAAATAAACCAAAAGAGACACCAAAGTTCTGAACATAAACTAAATCAAAATATTCATTGATTTTTATTGATTGATTTAAAAATAAATTATTCTGAATAAAAAATTTTGTTAATAAATCTAATAATATCAAAGAAATAAATACTGCTGTTTTAATCACTTAAATATTACAGTATTACACCTGTTACAAACTTCACCATTTATTAACTTTGCCTCATATTTCCAACATCTTTGACATTTATCTCCATTTACCTTTGAAGCTTTTACGATAACATCAGAAATATCTTCAATTGAAAAACCTTTGGATTTTTCGTCAATAACATACAAAGAATGTGATGAAGTAATTGTAATTTCATCAAACATTACTTTCTCTAGTTTTTTATAACTTTCTGCAGAAACAAAAATATCTATGTGTGCTTCAAGACTTGAGCGAATAATTTTTTCTTCTCTAATTTTTTCAATTGCTCCAGTAGCAACTTTTCTAATATTTTTAATTAAATTCCATTTTTCATTTAATTGATTATCTTCATATTCATTTTTACATTGTAAAAAATCTTGTAGGTGTATACTTTCTTTATTTCCCATAGCTTTCCAAGCTTCTTCAGAAGTAAAGGAAATAGATGGGGCAAACCATCTTACTAAATAATTAAAAATTATATTTAATAGAGTTCTAGTAGATCTTCTTTGAACGGACTCTTTACTATCACAATATATAGTGTCTTTTCTAATATCAAAATAAAAAGCTGAAAGATCACTTGAACAAAAATTTAAAAGTGTTGTAAACATTAAGTGAAAGTTAAATGTTGATACACATTTTTGAACAACTTGATCAACTTCCCACAACCGATGTAGAAGAAATTTTTCTAACTCTGGAAACTCACTCTCATCGATAGCTTCTTCTTTAGTAAAATCACTTAAATTGCCAATTAAAAAACGAAAGGTGTTTCTTATTCTTCTATAAGACTCAGCTTGCGATTGGAGAATAGCATTATCAAGCTTAAGATCATCATAATAATCAGATGCGACAACCCACAATCTTAAAATATCTACTCCATATTTTTTTAATATATCATCAGGAGAAATTACATTACCTAAAGATTTAGACATTTTGCGTCCTCTTCCATCAACAACAAAACCGTGTGTCAGCACACTTTCATAAGGCGCTTTACCTCTTGTGCCAGAGGACTCTAAAAGAGATGAATGAAACCATCCTCTGTGTTGATCACTTCCTTCTAAATACATCGAAGCAGGCCATTTCAAATCTTCTCTTTGTTCTAGACAAAAAGCATGTGTAGAGCCACTATCAAACCATACTTCAACCACATCTTTTACCTGTTCATAATCTTCAAGTGAATATTCATCCCCTAAAAACCTTTGTGGATCTTCGGTAAACCAAGTATTGCTTCCTTCTTTTTCATATATGTCAGCTATTCTATTGATAATATTTTCATCTCTTAAAGGTTGGCCTGTTTTTTTATTTACAAATAATGGTAAAGGTACGCCCCAAACTCTCTGTCTAGATACACACCAATCTGGTCTAGTCTCAATCATTGATCTAAGCCTTGTTTGACCTTGAGGAGGATAGAAAATAGTTTCATCAATTGATTTAAGAGCAATGTCTCTTAAATTATTTTTTTCCATGGAAATGAACCATTGTGGAGTATTCCTATAAATAAGAGGAGCTTTAGAGCGCCATGAATGTGGGTAGCTATGACGAAGGGTTCCTTTAAATAATAATTTTGAAAATTCTTCTAATTTATCTGCAATTTTGTGATCTACTTTATAAATATGTTCACCTTCAAACCCAACGGCATGTTGATTATATTTTCCATCATCTTGAACTGTCTGGATAATATCAACATTATTTTTTATACCTAAAACATAGTCGTCATCTCCGTGTCCCGGAGCTATATGCACAACTCCTGTTCCCTGTTCTAAGTTTACAAAATCCCCATGAAATGGTTTTACAATAAAATCGTATCCCAATTGTTTAAATGGATGTTCACATTCGCAAGAAGATAAATTACCTCCTTTAAATTTCTTTTTTGTACTAAATTTTTTAATTCCAATTTCTTTGGTTACATTTTCTAAAAGTTCTGAAGCAAATATTAATCTATCATTTTTTTTGACTAAACTATCTTCTTCTAATTCTTCAACGACAATAAGTGAATAATCTAATTCTTTACCATAAGCTAAAGCTCTGTTGCCTGGAATAGTCCAAGGAGTTGTAGTCCAAATAACAATATTTGAGTCAATTAAATCTTTATCAAAAGAATTTTTAATTAAAAATTTAACATAGATAGTGTTGGACGTATGATCTTCATATTCAACTTCAGCATCAGCTAGAGCTGTCTTTTCTACAACGGACCATAGAACTGGTTTTGCACCTTTATACAAACTTTCATCAAGAAGAAATTTTCCAAGCTCTCGAACAATTTGTGCTTCTGCCTGATTCGACATTGTAAGATAAGGATTATCCCAATCCCCCTCAACACCAAGACGTCTAAATTCTTTTTTTTGTATCTCGATCCATTTTTCTGCAAATTCCCTACACTCATTTCTAAATTGTACAGTTGGGACATCATCCTTGTTCTTTCCCTTTTTTCTATATTCTTCTTCTATTTTCCATTCAATTGGTAAACCGTGGCAATCCCATCCAGGAACATAGATAGAGTCTTTACCTGCCATTTGTTGTGTTCGAACAATGACATCTTTTAAAATTTTATTTAAAGCTGTACCCATATGAATATGTCCATTTGCATATGGTGGACCATCATGAAGAACAAATTTTTCTCTACCTTTGGATTTATCTCTAAGCTTTTTGAAAATATTTTCTTTATCCCATTCATCTATTATTGCAGGTTCTTTTGAAGGAAGATTAGCTCTCATTTCAAAAGATGTTTTGGGAAGAAAAATTGTATCTTTATATTCCATTACAGTTGATGATATTCTTTAGCTTTATTTATATCTTTGTTGATTTGCTTGGTTAATTCTTCAAAATTACTAAATTTTTGTTCAGATCTAATAAATGTAAGGAATTCAACAGTCAATTCTTTACCATATATTTCTTCACTAAAATTAAACATATGTGTCTCTAAAAGGAGTTTACTGCCATCTACTGTTGGTCTTAAACCAAAATTAGAAACACCTTTATATTTTTTTCCTTCTAATAGTGCTTCTACACAATAAACACCTCTCTTTGGTAATATATGTTGATCTGGTATTATATTAGCAGTTGGAAAATTGATTTCTCTAGCTCTTTTATCACCTTCAATTATTGTTCCATGCATATGCCAAGGCCTTCCTAAAGACTCTGCAACGTCTTCTATATGCCCATCTTTTATTTGTGATCGAATTATTGAAGATGAATATTTATCCGATTTATCAGTAAGCATAATAGGATCAATTAAATGAATATTAAAATCATTTTTTTTAGCATATTTTTCTAATGTATTAAAATTACCTTTTCTGTCTTTCCCAAATTTGAAGTCAGTACCTATAACTAAGTATTTAATATTTAATTTATCAATAAGAATTTTGGTTACGAAATCATCAGCAGATAGTATTGATAAATTTTTATCAAAAGAAAAATCTATAAATATATCTAGACCCAATTGTTCAAGAAAATTTATTTTATTGCTTTGGGTATAAATATTAAAAGGATCATTAATTTGATTAAAGAAAATACGAGGATGAGGATTAAAACTCATTATTGAAGATAATAAATTATTGTTTGATGCAATCTCCTTAATTTTATTTATGATTTCTTGGTGTCCTTTGTGTATTCCATCAAAGTTACCGATCGCTAGACATAAGTCTAATTTTTCAAAATCTGATTCAGTGTCTAATTTATAAATTTTCATAATATTTATAAATCAATTAGTATAGAAACTTATGATTAGTAACTACAAATATTTATTTAAGATATTTTCAAGATATTCTTGTCTACCTGATCGAGGTTCTGGCTCAATATTATCATCAATTACTTTTTTATTAATATCATCTAATCCAGTATCTTTATTATGAATGAATTGTCCTAGATTTTCATTCCAATCAGAATACCTATCTTCAATAAATTTAGGAATAACATTGTCATTCATAAGTTTTTCAGTAGCTATTAGTGTTTTAGCACAAACATCCATTCCTCCAACATGAGCATAAAATAAATCTTCAGGATCAATTGATTGTCTTCTTATTTTTGCATCAAAGTTCATTCCGCCTTGACCTAAACCACCATTCTTAAAGATAAAATAAAATGACATAAGTAAATCGGCAGGATTGTTTGGAAACTGATCGGTATCCCACCCTAATAAAGTATCACCTCTATTAATATCAATACTTCCTAACGCTTTATTTGAAGTAGCATAAGCAATTTCATGTTCAAAGTTATGACCAGATAAAGTAGCATGATTTACTTCAACATTTAGTTTAATCTCATTTTCTAAACCCGCTTTGCGTAAAAACGCTAAGCAAGTTGCAGAATCAAAGTCATATTGATGTTTAGTTGGTTCATGAGGTTTTGGTTCCAGTAAAATTTGACCTTTAAATCCAATCTTGTATTTGTAATTAACAACTAATTCTAAAAATCTTTGAAGGTTGTTAGTTTCTTTTGCCATGTCAGTGTTAAGGATTGTTTCGTATCCTTCTCTTCCACCCCAGAGAACATAGTTTTGTCCACCTAATCGCATAGTTGCATCCAAGCAATCTTTTACTTGCGCAGCTTTATAAGCAAAAACTTCTGGGTCTGGATTAGTAGAAGCACCACTCATATATCTTTTGTGAGAAAAAGCATTTGCAGTTCCCCAAAGTAATTTCATACCTGAGTCATTTATTTTTTGTTCCATTAAATCTATAATATGGAAAAAGTTTTTTTGTGTTTCAGCATAATTTAAACCTTCAGGTGAAATATCTCTGTCGTGAAAACAGAAAAAGGGTGTTTTAATTTTTGTAAAAAAATCAAAAGCAGCATCAAGTTTCATTTCAGCCATTTTCATTTCATCTCCTGCTTGCATCCAAGGTCTATCAAATGTTTGACCTCCAAATGGGTCAAGACCAGGCCAAGTAAATGTGTGCCAATAACAAGTAGCAAATCTTAAATGTTCTTTCATTGTCTTTCCTAAAACAACTTTATTTTCATCATAAAATTTAAATGCTAGAGGATTAGAGCTATTTTCTCCTTCATATTTAATATCTGGTATTTTTTTAAAATAATCTGACATATGATATCCCTAAATTATCTTACTCTATCTTGATGCCCAAAGCAAACCGCGATGGTAAATTTTTCTCATTTCTGGATGATTAAGCTCATCAGCAAAATGACCAAGAGAGGTGTAAAAAATTTTTCCCTTTCCAATTTTTCTCTTCCATACAACTGGCATTTCAACATCCTTTATCCATTCTGTTTGGTATTGATCTTCTCCTGGCGTTCCTGGCTCTTGTTCTAATTTCCACATTTCATGACCTTGAAATGTAGTTGTTGCTAAAACTTCATTCATTGGATCTACGTGCATATAATATTGTTCAGAATGATAATCAAAATCTTCAACACCTTCCATTATTGGATCATTTCTTTTTGTAATATTAACTTTATAATCATGAATACCATTAGGATGACTTACCCATTGGCCGCCAGTTAAAAATTGCCAATCAATTGATTGTCTGAAAGCATCACACATCCCACCATGATGACCTGCGAGACCACAACCATTTACAACTGCTTTTATTACATTATTAACTTCATTTTTCTTTATTTCTCCTCTTGGAGAATGATGAAAAGCCATTGTAACGATTGGTATAATCAAATCCATGTCATGTACATAATCTTGAGCAAAAGCTTCTGTTGAATTTTCAGACCTAACTTCGTAACCTTCAGAATTTAACAATTTAGTTAAAATTTCGTTACATTTTTCAGGCTCATGTCCTGGCCAGCCTCCAAACACGATTAATGCTTTTTTCATTATAAATTTCCCTTCATTTTAATAATTTAAAATTTTCCTCTTCTGAAAAATATTCAATCGCTGATACAGAACTTCTTAATTCTAATTTTTTATTCTCTTTAGCAGATTTAATTATGGTGTCTAAGATATCTAAAACATGAAGACTTAACTCACCGTTACATCTATTTAATCTATTATTTCTAATAGAATCAACCATTTCACTAACCCCTATTCCTCTGTAGTTTGCTATGCCTGGTTTTTCATTAGTTTTTTTACTATTTTCAACATTTATTCTACCTAAATTATTTTCGTTAGTCCCTATAGTTTTCCATTCGCCATTTTTCTCTGTACATAATTGTATAGAACCTCCAAAAGTATTTGGATCAGGAATATTTATAGATCCCAAATCTCCATAAAGCTCAATATGATTTCTGTTATGCTTCCAAATATCAAAAGAGAAAAATGAGTCTATTAATGTACCGTTATCAAATTCAATTTGTGAAACTAAAGTAGTAGGAATATCTACTTTTATTTGTTGGTTTTTTCTTTCTCCACTTCCAATAACTCTTTTGTTGTAAACAGTCCTAGATTGTGAATAAATATTTTTAGCTGGTCCTAATAAGTTCACAAGAGCAGTAAAATAATATGGTCCCATATCAAGGACTGGACCACCACCATATTGATAATAAAAATCTGGATTTGGATGCCAAATTTCATGACCAGCCACACCCATTGAAATACTGCCTAATACGATATTACCAATTAAGTTATTAGATAAAATTTTTTTTGATTCTTGAATGCCAGCACCTAAGAAGGTATCAGGTGCGCATCCTAAATACAAATTTTTCTGACGTGATAATTCTAAAAGTTCTTTTCCATGATTAAACTCAATTGATAATGGTTTTTCTGAATAAGCATGTTTTCCAGATTGTATAATCGATTTAGAAACTTCAAAATGGACATCTGGGAATGTTAGGTTGATAATTAACTCTATTGCTTCATGATTAAGTATTTGATCAATAGTTAAATTTTCTACATTATAAATATTAGCATAATGTTTAGAAGCTTCTGGTTTAATATCAGCACAAGCTACAATTTCAAAATTATTGAAATATTTTTTTGAATTAGAGAAGTATATGTCTGCAATATTTCCACAACCAATTATTCCAGTTTTCATTAAGTAATTTCTTTTTTTAAATAATCGTGATGAAAATAATTTATTTAGTATAGTTCATTTTCAATGCGTGTTAACCAATAATCAACATCCATTTTCTTATGACCAGTTAATAATCTCCAAAATTTGACCACATTGATTTTATCTAGTCTGTTTGTATCTGCTTCTTGCCAAGGATAAGATCTCATTAAAATATCATTTATTGTTTTATCCTTACTTTCATCCGTCCAATAAAGAGCACGATTTGGCAATGGTTGATATTTTTTTTCAGGATCCCATAGTAATTCCTGTTTCTCTGTGGGTTGAAGCCTCACTTTAAACATATAGCGAATATTTTCTGAAAAATTTACACCCGCACCATGCCATAATCCACTATGGAAAATACCAATTGTACCAGGTTTACACACTATACTCTTTTGGCCTAAAATATTTTGATATTTTGCAATTCCAAATTCATTAACAATACGTAAATGTGTGCCAGGGTGAAATCTTGTTCCTCCCATTTCTTTTGTTACCTCTGTTGGAAAATAAAATAATTGTACATCAAAAGTACTTCTTGGATCAATTGTACTATCTTGATGATTTTGTTGAGACATTTGACGTTGATGTGCTTGTTTAAAATATTTGGTAGGAAATGTTATGTGCAGAAATTGGTGATCAATAATTGTGTTACTGCCAACTAAACTTTTAATAGCACCATCAACAACTTCATTTCCAAAAATTTTTTCTAAAGGTGAGCCTTTTGGATAAGCGTCTTTAAGTTTTTTTCCTGCTGGTATTCTTGGAATACTGCTAGTAGCTTTTATATTTCTATAGTATTCCTGAACACTATCGACATCATCAATTTCTGTATGACCAATATCATCTAAAAACTCTTTGTTAGTTTGTTCATCAATTAATTCATCAAAAAATAAACAGCCACTATTTGCAAATTCAGCCATTTGTTCTGTTGTTAATAACTTAGCCATACTAAAAATCTCCTTCCTCTAATTTTTCAAAAAAAAATTCATGCTTTAAATACGATGTTCTGAACTCTTGACCTGGGTGCTCTGGAATAGCTTGACTTGCTTGAAATAATCTCCAGCCATCTAACAAGGCATCCAAACCTGTGGGATAAGGAGGCTCATCACTATCACCTGTCATATGCAGTTTTTTTCCCGTACCATCAAAGGTTGCCCAAGAAATAACTTCTCCTTCTAAGCTTGGTAACTTCAAATAGAGAACTAAAACTTTTTGTCTTTTGGCCATATTATTTATTTTCCTAAACCTGCCAAAGATCTTACAAAGTATTTTTGGAAAATCAAGAATACTATAAGAACTGGTAAGATTGCTATAGTTAGTCCAGCCATAATTGATGGCCAATCAGATGACCATTCTCCTCTCAGCTTCATTAATCCTAATGGCAAAGTTTTTACTTCATCTGATGTCAACATAATTAATGCTAGTAGAAATTCATTCCAGATCCATACAGTTTGAAAAATTGCTGCACTAGCAATGGCTGGACCAGATAATGGAATAATAATTCTAAAAAAAATCTGCATTTTACTACAACCATCAATAGTCGCTGCTTCCTCAACTTCTTTTGGGAAATCTAAAAAAAAAGCATAAAATAAAATAACGGTGAATGGGATACCAAATGCAGTTAACGGCATCACAACACCATATATACTATTTAATAATCCTAAATTTGAAACTGTTACATAAAGTGGCACAAGTACAGCTGCTGGAGGTATTGCGAAACCTGCAACGATTAATAAATATACATATCTATTTATTCTAAAATCAATTCTTGCTAGAACATAGGCAGCCATTCCTGAAATTATAACAATTAAAATAACTGAAAATAAGGAAACTAAGAAAGAATTAAAGATGAAACCTCCAAGGCCAATAGATAATGCCTTTTCAAATGAAGAAAAATTGAATTGACCTGGTAAGCCAAGTGGTTCTAAAAAAATTTCTTTTCTTGTTTTAAAAGTGGTCAGTATCATCACTATTATTGGTAATAGTACATAGATACTAAAGAGAGTTACGAAACCGTAAGCAAATATATTAGCTAACTTAAATTTACTCACTACGCTCTCCTACTTGCTTTAAGTTGAAACCAACCTAAAATTAAAGCAATAATTAATAGTATAACTGACAAAGCATTGGCATAACCCATATGCAATAAATTAAATGCTTGTAAATAAATGTATGTTCCCAAGACTTGAGTTGCATTAGATGGACCACCTTGCGTTAAGACATAAACAAATTCAAATACTTTAAATGCACCAATAGTTGTTATCAAAATTGCAACAATTAAAATATTTCTAATCATTGGAAGAGTAATATACCAAAATGCTTTTACACCCGTCGCACCATCTATCTCTGCTGCATCATAAACTTCTTTTGAAACTCCTTGTAAACCAGCTAAGATTAAAACCATCATAAATCCGGTATTTTGCCAGCCCGCAACAATCATAATCATCCAAATAGATATATCGGGATCACCTAACCAGCCCATTGTAGGTGTGGGCAAACCTATTGCTTTTAATATGTTATTTAAAATTCCAAAATTTGGATCATAAATTAGTAACCAAATTATACTTACTGCAACAGATGATATGACCATTGGAGTAAATATAATAGTTCGAAAAATTACTTTTCCATATTTTATTCCTCGATCTAAGATTGCTGCTAGTATTGTACCTACACCTACTTGAAGAACGATTGAGGCAAAGACAATTATAAAGTTATTCTTTAATGCAATCCAAAAAAATTCATCCTGGGATGCTTTTATATAATTATCAAAGCCAACCCACTTCCAGTCATTAAGAGAAGTCATCCCATAACTATAAAAGGATCCGACGATGGCCCAAAATGCTGGAATAAATATAAATACTGTACAAAAAATTAGAGCTGGAATTAAGAGAATAATTACGGAAACCCTATCACTTGATAAAGAAAAACCAATTGAGTTTATTTGAGTTTTATTCATATGATAACTTCGGCTATTAGTTAATAATAGCCGAAATTAATTTTTAAATTACATTGCTGCTTTAGCTTCTAAAGCAACTTTTCTAATGAAATCCATTGCTTCTTGAGGAGATTTTGTTCCATTAAGAACTTCAGTTCCCATATCAAGATAAGCATTAGATACATTCGCTTCTAAAAGAACATCTAAAACATTTACATGTGCACTTTTGTCAGCGATATCATTGACATAAAACGTAAACCAATGAGGAGCATCTTCCATTTGATCAATTAAAGCTGCATTGGATATCAAACTACCTCTCAACTCAGCATCTGCTAATGCCATAATATCGGAGACGTTAATTGATGCTACCAAAGCTGCTGCTTCTGGATGTTTAGTTTTTGCCGATACTTGCATTCCTTCTGCAACTAGAAAGCCTACAGTTCCATCATCAGCTCCACCTTCAACTCGTGGAAATCTAAACATTTTAAAATCTGTAAAACCTTCAGAAGCAAAAATACCTCCACACCAAGTTCCACAATACATCATAGGTGAAATTTGGGCTGCAAACATTGATCTCGTTAATTCTGGATTAGTTGCATTTGGTGCATCATTGAAACAATTTTCATTTAGTTCAACAACTTTTTCCCAAGCTTCAACATATTTAGGATTTGTGAATAATTCATCATCAGGTGCAGTTAACGCATAATCCGCTTTTGTGTTTTCTGCTCCTACTACTCTTTGATTAAGCATAGTAATAACATGATTTAATTTCCACCTCTCAGAATTACCCATTGGCCATGGAACGATTGAAGAATCTATTGCTTTTATACTTTTACAAGTATCAATTAACTCTCCAAATGTTGTGGGAACAGATAAGTTATGTTGATCAAAGAATGCAGGATCGTAATAGAAGTATTTTGAAACTGCTTTATTAGCAACTCCATAAATTTTTCCATCTACTGCTCCAGCATCTTGCCAACCTTTACTTATAAAGTTTCCATATCCACCTTCCATATCAGCGTAAGGCGTAAGATCGAGTGCTAAACCAGCTCTTGCTAGTCTTGCACTATCTTCACCAAACCAGTTAAAGAAGACATCAGGTCCATCGTCACCATTAAGAGCAAGTTGAATTTGAGTTTTATATGCCTCATTTTCCCACTCAGTTACAATAACATTAATATCTGGATTATATTTTTTAACTTCTTTCTTTAATAATTCATAGAACTCGTCTTGACCTTGTCTTGCAGAAAGATCCCAAAGTTTAATATCAATTGCATAAGAGCTACTAGTGAATGAAAAAGAGAGTAAAGTAATTAATATACCAGCCCATATTCGACTAAAATAATATTTCATCTTACATTCCTCCTTATTAAGATAAGGAGAAGTTAGCATAAAAGAGTCAAAAATAAATACTTTTTGAATGTTTTTGTATGTTAATTCAGTTTAAGAGTATAAAAAAAACTAGAGAATTACTTAATTTTTATTTTAAATTTTTTTCAAAAAATTATTTAAATTTAATAATTTATAAAATAAGCTGATTTAATGAATGAACCATCAAGGCAAATACACTTAGATTTTCACACTTCAGAGCATATCCCTGATGTTGGAAAATATTTTTCAAAAGAACAATTTAAAGAAGCTCTACAAATTGGACATATTAATCAAATTAATATTTTTGGAAAATGTCATCATAGTTGGTGTTATTATCCAACAAAAGTAAAGCATGCGAAAATTCATCCAAATTTAAATTTTGATTTACTTGGTCAACAAATTGAAGCTTGTCACGAAATTAATGTAAAAGCACCAATATATTTAACAGTTGGATGGTCAGCACATGATGCAGAAATTCATCCAGAGTGGTGCGCAAGAAACATAGATGGCAGTATAATTGAACACAATAAAAAATTAGGAAATGGAATTGAAGAGATTACTAGCACTGGTCAGCATAGCGATAAAGAAATACGATATAAAGATAAAAATTTTAAACCCTATGGAAATTGGAAATTTATGTGTCCTACAGGATATTATGAAGAATTAATTTCAAATATGGTAACTGAATTGTGTTCAAATTATCAAGTAGATGGTTATTTCTTTGATATACATTTTACACAACTAAAATGTTACTGTGATAATTGTAAGCAATCTATGAAGGAAACTGGATATGATATTAATAATCCTGAAGAAGTAAATGCTCATTGGAATGAAATTATTTTAAAAAATTTTACAAAAAATATGACTACTCATATTCAGTCTTTGAGACCAGATGCAAGTATATTTTATAATGGTTTAACTGTTCTTGAGAGAAAAGAAAATTTACTTTACCGCGTTCACGAAAACTCAACTAAAAATGATTTAGAAGATTTACCAACAACTTGGGGTGGTTATGACAAGATAGCTACTCAATCTAGATATTTTCATAATTATCCAAATAAACCTATCATTGGTATGAGTGGTAAATTTCATACTTCATGGGGAGAATTTGGAGGTTTCAAATATCCTGAAGCACTAAAATATGAGGCTGCTGCTATGATCTCCCACGGTGCACGCTGTAATTTTGGCGATCATCTTCACCCAAGTGGTGAAATGGATTTAGATACCTACAAAAATGTTGGAATTGCATTCGAGTATATAAAGAAAATTGAAGATTATGGAATTGATGGCAAACCTTTTTCAAATGTTGCTCTTTATTTAACAGGTTCTTACAATGCAGATGATGGTGTTGCTAGAATGTTATTGGAAGAGCATATTGAATACGAAGTTGTAAGTATTAACGCTTCTCAAGAAAGGATTAACAACTTTGAATTAATTATTATTCCATCATCAAATACTCTATCGGAAGAGGAAATAAATAAACTTAAAGATTTTCAGAATAAAGGTGGGACGTTAGTTGTAATTGGGAAAGGCGCTCTTAATAATAAAAGAGATAAATTTATTTTTGATCTTGGGGCAAAATATATTGGACCCTCTGATTTTGATATGGATTATGTACAAGTAAGAAAAGAGTTATCAAATAATTTAGTTTCTTCTCCGTTTATAACTTATTTACCTGGTATTAAATCAGAAGCTGTTGAGGATAGTAAAATTTTAGCAGATATTAAAGTACCATATTTTAGTCGAACGTTAAAAAAATATAATGGACACTTATATGCACCAAACAAACTTGATAAAGAAAATTATCCAGCTTTAATACAATATAATAACACAGTTTTTTTTGCTCATGATTTAGATAGGATATATGCAGAAAATGGATCAAAAGTTCATCGACAACTATTTGGAAATACCATTAGACACTTACACAAAAATCTATTGATACAAACTAAGGGTCTACCAAGTTCTGGGAGAATAACATTGCTTCATCAAGAAGATA
Organism: uncultured Alphaproteobacteria bacterium; assembly: GCA_902521325.1. GTDB lineage: Bacteria > Pseudomonadota > Alphaproteobacteria > HIMB59 > CACPNW01. The sequence continues at coordinate 50,563 of CABYRE010000006.1, read as the reverse complement.
AAAATCGATATGTTATTCATCTCTTATATGCTCCTCCACTACAAAGAGGAAGATGTTTAATAATTGAAGATGTGCCTGAAATTCACGGTGTTGAATTAAATATTAATCTAAATAAAAAAATTAAAAAAGCATATTTCATAAACTTAGAAAAAGAAATCAAAATAGAAGATAGAAAATCTATCCAAATTAAAGTGGATAAGTTTCAAATACATGAAGCATTAGTTTTGGAATATTAGCTTTATAAATAAATAATAATTGATTTAAAATTATTATTAGTATTATATTTATTTACAATGAAATATTTACATACAATGGTGAGAGTTGAAAATATTGATGCATCACTTGATTTTTACTGCAATAAACTTGGATTGAAAGAAGTTAGAAGAGTAGAAAATGAAAAAGGAAGATTTACATTAATATTTTTAGCTGCAGAAAATAGTGATGAAAAAACTGGTTTATTAGAATTAACATATAACTGGGATCCTGAAAAATATACTGGTGGAAGAAATTTTGGACATCTCGCTTATAGTGTCAAAAATATATATGAAGTTTGCGAAAAACTAATGAATAATGGCGTTATTATAAACAGACCACCGCGAGATGGACATATGGCATTTGTTCGTTCTCCTGATGGAATTTCAATTGAAATTTTACAAGAGGGTGAGTCACTTCCAGAGCAGGAGCCTTGGAAGTCTATGGAAAATTCTGGTTCTTGGTAATTTAATTATTTAATTTTACTTTATAATATTTATCTGGATTGGTGGCTAAAGCTATTACTGAAGGTAAAACTTTTCTATAAAAATCAAAAAGGCTATTAAAGGGTTTGGGAAGTTCTGAATCAATTTCTTTGCGAAGTTTTTTTAAATTATACGAAGGAACCATTGGGTACATATGATGTTCTAGATGATATTCCATATGCCAGTATAAAAAACTTAAAATAGGATTTATTCTTACTGAATAAGTGCTTAAACGATGATCCTTTGTATCAACTTTTGCTGCTAAATGTTGTGTTACATTAACAGCAAACCAGATTGGTTTACCAATATATGTTGGTAAAATAATATAGACAATTGGTAAGATAGAGCCAATATAAAAAGAATAAGCAATTACTATTGCCCATATCAAAACATATAATCTTGAGTTCCATAATATTTTTTTCTTTTCTTCTTTAGGGGCAGTAATATCAATAACTGGGGAAAATTTTCCAAAGGCATGTTTTAAAACTTCGTACTTAATAAGTTTATGTGGATAAAGTAAATCAGTTAGTGGAATAAAATTTAAAAAGAATGCTAACAATTCTACAGGTCTTGAAACTTGAATTTCATGATCATAATCATCTTCAGTTTGAAGAGTTTTGGAATGGTGGAATGTATGACTCCATCTCCATCGGAATCCTTCAAAATCACACATGAAAGAACTAATGTGATAAAAAATTTCATTTATCCATCTTGTTTTGAATGCAGTTCGGTGCACAGTTTCATGCCAGTTAGCTACACTGAACGCATAAATTGTTCCATATATAAAAAAGAATAAGTACGTCCATAAAGTACCTAGAGTTATGTAAGCAAGATAACCCGAGACGATTAAAGATAAAAAGTAAAAAAAGAAATGTATTAGACCAGGTAGGTCTTTTCTTTTTGATAAATTTTTTAAAACCTTTTTATCTAATTCTGGTTTATACCAATCTTCTAAATTAACGTGCATCTAATTATATTTAGTCTAATTATCCCAACGTTCAAGCCAGCTTCCATCAACACTAGAATCAAACTGATCTTTTTTAGAAGTGCCTCTAAATTTTGTATGTTGTTCTTCATATCCTTCGAACCAAGAATTCCAATCAGCAGTATAGTTAACGTCATCAGATTTTCTCATTATGATTGGGTCAACTAAACCAGTATGAAATCCAGCTTCATCTTTTGGATTTTGAAATCTTAAATCAACACTCCATCTTACGGAATCAGATAAGTTTTCAAGTGATCTATGTGGAACCAATTGATGAAGGAATAGAACAGAACCAGCCTTCATATCACAGGTAACTATTTTTTCCTCAGGAATATCTTTTTCTTCAATAAATAAATACCAAGAGTCTTTTACAGAACCATCTTTTTTTTCAAGTTTGTGGTTCAATACTCTTTCTGGTCTATGTCCTCCAGGTAGTACCTGCATGCATCCATTTTCCTTATTTACATCTAGAAAGGGAATCCAGGCAGCTGGTTGTGTCGTTTTTTCAGCACCTTCTTTTAAATAAGCTGAGTCTTGATGCCAAGGAACTGTCATTCTTGCAGTTTGTGGAGTTTTTGATCTAATGTTCCAAACAGGATGGCCTGAGATGTCTTTCCCTACCCAATTCTCAACAATGTCTAGAAGTTTTTTTGACCCCCACAAATTTGCGAGTGCAGGTTTAAGTTCTCCTCTATGATGAATTAAAACAGATGATCCTTTAAAATCTTTCTCAAGAGCAGCTAATCTTTTGAAAACATCCTTATCCTCATGTTTATTTGAAATTTTTTCTGCTTTAAAAGCTTTGTCTGCAAAATCTTCGACGATTTCCTCAAACTCATTTAATATTGGATTTAATTCATCCATACTAAATACGTCTTCAACTATTGTATATCCTTCTTCATTATATTGCTCTATTTGTGTTTTACTAATCATTGATCGCCTCCATATTTATAAGTGATCTTAAACAATATTTATCCATTTACTAGCAAATCAGTTAACTCATCAATGTTTGTATCTTCTTTTGCTAAATCAGCAATTTTTTCACCCCTTGCCATAACACACAAATGATCTGCAATAGGATAGACGTGACTCAAGTTGTGAGTAATAAATATGGATGTTACACCTTGTTTTTTTAATCCTTCAACGAACCGAAGAACTTTATTTGTTTCTTTAACTGATAAGTGGTTTGTTGGTTCATCCAAGATTAAAACTTTTGATTTAAAATACATAGCTCTTGCAATTACAACACCTTGTCTTTCTCCTCCTGAGAGTTGGTTTACAGGTGTTTCAGGAGACCTTAGATGAAGTTCAACATCATTTAACGCTTCCATCGCAGCTTTATCCATTGATTTAGATTTCATTAAACCAATTGATCCAAGTGAAAAAGTTGTCTGCTCTCTTCCGATAAAAATATTTCGTGCAATAGACATCTGTGGAATTAATGCGGAATATTGATAGATAGTTTCTATTCCTAAATTCATCGCTTCCTTAGTAGACTTAAATTTCACTTCATTTCCTTCAAAGTAAATGTGGCCAGAGTCAGGTGCATGAGCACCAGATAGAATTTTAATTAGTGTTGATTTACCAGCACCGTTATCACCAATTAAACCAACAACCGTATCCTTTTTTATTTTTAAACTGAGATTTTTAAGTGCATGAACTCCAGAATAATATTTATTAAGATCTTTGCATTCAATAATATTCTCACTACTCATTAGTTTCTCCTTCACTTTTCTGAGTATTTTTCTTAGAGTCAATTTCATTTTCTTCAGCTTGGTTTTTATGAACCATATTTTCACCTCTTCTTACAACCCAAGTATTAAATACAACGGAGATAATAATTAAAGATCCTAGTCCTGCTCTAAACCATTCGGCATCTATTCTCGCCATTATAATTCCACTTTCAAGAAAGCGAATAAGTATTGCTCCAATTGCAGCTCCGAATATAGTTCCAACTCCACCAAATAAGCTGACCCCTCCAATTACTGCTGCAGCGATAGACTCTAATTCAAGAAGATATCCCTGAGAAGGTAAAGGAGCTTCGATTCTAAAAGTTTGAATCATTCCTGCAAAGCCAGCTAAAAATCCACAAAGTATAAAACAGAACATTTTTACATTGTTAGTCTTTATTCCCATTGATGATGCAGCGCCAGTATCACCACCTGTAGAATAAATCCAATTTCCAAGGTTACTTCTATGGAGCATTATGCCAGCAACAAATGCAACTCCAAGCATCCAAAATAATGATGCTCTAAAAACTTCAAATTGAAAAACAAAAAGTTCATTTGGTAATGAGTGAGGGAATGGTGGAGGAAATCCGCCTGTTGCAACAGTAGTTAAACTTCTAGCAATGTATAGCATTCCTAAAGTGGCTATAAAGGAGGGTATTCCAAACCTGATCGTTATAAAACCATTTACAAAACCAACAGCGATACCAATTGATAATCCTAATGCTATGGCAAACCAAGGTGGAATACCTTGATGTACTAATTGAACCATTGTCATAGGTACAAGTGCAAAAACAGATCCAACTGATAAATCAAATTCACCAGAGATCATTAATATAGCGATACCAATAGCAACGATGATATACTCAGGTGTTATTCCCATAACTATTCGAATATTTCTAGGACTAAGAAATTTATCATTAGCAATAAAGAAAGCGGTCATAATTACTACAAACATTATGAACGTACTTATTTCTGGGCGCATCAATATGGATTTTAGTCTGTTACTTTTCATATTACTTCTTTTTTAAAAGAAAGCCGGATAAAATTTATCCGGCTTTACATTGTTTTTATTATCTAACTGACATTCCTTTGAAAGAACGGATTTGTGCAACATCATCCGGGCCAATCATTGCCTTACCAGTGTTGATATCAAGTGCACTTAAACCATACTTGTTCATTAAGTATAGTTGGTGAACTGACATATAACCTTGATAGTATGGCTGTTGGTCAACGGTTAGTTGAACATAACCTTTTTCCATTTCTTCAAATACGACGTCAACTAAGTCAAATCCTGCAAGCAACATTTGACCAGGCTCATAACCAAGGTTTCTGATACCTTGAGCTGCTCCTGCTTCCCAAAATCCTACATCGAAATATGCAGTAGTATTTGGATTAGTTTGAACATATGAAGCTACTCTGTTTCCTACAGTTGATAGATCCATTCCAGATTCGATTTTTTCGTAAGTTACTTCTCTATCTGGATTTGCAGCTTTATAGTCATCCATAAATCTTGCAATACCGTTAGCTCTTGTGTAAGCCCATGATTGGTTCATGTCTGCTACACCTATAAGAACATGTACTGGTCCATCAGGAAATTGTTTAGATAAAGTTGCTGCAAGTTCATAACCTGCTGCTTCCAAATCTTGTCCAACGTATGCAAGTCTATTACTACCTGCAGCACCCTCTGGGTCATCTGTATTAGCTGTAATAACTGGAATTCCAGCTGCTAAAGCTTCATCAACAGCGGCATCAAAAATAGTTGGGTTTGTAATTGTAGTTACAATACCATCAACACCTTGAGCGATTGAAGATTCTAAGTTTTGTAATTGCTCCTGTTGGTCTCCATCACCTGATAGAGTTAACATTTGGCAATCTGCATTAATTTGTGCACAAGCATCTTTAAAACCTTTATGAACTGCTGCCCAAAAAGCGTTGTTTGTGTCACTATGCATTACAAAGTTAAATTTATATTCTGCTTTTGCTGAAGTAGCGAAAAGTGCTACTGAAGCTAAAATAATTGAAGCAAATTTTTTCATGCATTCCTCCTATTTATATGTGTGCCCTAACAAGAATATATTTGTAAAACAAGCAGAAATATAAGCTTTTTTGGTGAAAAATTATCGCACTCAATTACAGAATTATAATTTACAATCCTTTTTTTAGGATTTGCCTAATGAAATCATCATGCATTGGCTCTGGCTTCACACAAGAAGATCTGAGTTCTACTTCTACTTTATAAATTGATGAAATCATGGCACATTCAATTACATCTAGAACATGAAGAGCCAACTCCCCATTACATCTATGCATTCTATTATTTTCTATCGCATCAATCATTTCAGCAAGTCCAATACCTCTATAATTTGCTTGTTCGGGTGCCTCATTACTTCTGCCACTATGATTAACAATATTTGTCTTTCCAAGAGGCTTGTCTTCAACACTTATATCTTTCCAATCTGATCCAAATTCCCCTGCTATAGATACTGGACCACCAAACATGTTAGGGTCAGGAACTACAATTGATCCCTTTGTTCCATAGAGTTCCATGTGATTACGTTTATGATTTAAAACATCAAATGAAATGAAACCTTGAATGATAGCTTTATTTTGAAACTCAATATTAAACATATAGGAAGTTGGAATTTCAACATTAAAAGTTTCTCCTTTTTTTGGACCAGCTTTGTATTCTCTTTTATCAAAAAATTTCGCTCCTCTTCCTCTTATATTTTTTACAGGACCTAGAAGATTAACAAGTGTTGTAAAAAAATATGGACCCATATCTATTACAGGCCCTCCGCCTTCTTGAAACCAAGACTCAGGACTTGGATGAAAATCTTGAACACCAGGAAAAGCAAATATAAAATTACCAGTTAGAACTTGTCCAATATCATTATTATCAATTAAATTTCTGGTAAGCTGTCCTCCTCCTCCTAAAAAAGTGTCGGGAGCATTACCAATATATAAACTATTTTTTTTTGCTAAATTTAATAATTCTTTAGCATCATCAAATTTAACACTCATTGGTTTTTCACAATAAACATGTTTGTTTGCCTCAAGAGCTCTTTTCGATATTTCATAGTGCGCTTGAGGAATTGTGAGGTTAAGAATAATGTCTACATTTTTATCATTAAATATTTCATCCACTGATAAAGCTGCAATATTGTACTGCTCAGCTGTTTTTTTAGCTGCATCTAGATTGATATCAGCACAAGCTACAAAATTTATGTTATTAAAATATTCTTGAGCTCTAAAATATGTTTCTGCAATATTCCCACAGCCTACAAGACCAATATTTTTCATATGTTATTTCTATAAATTAATTGTGAGAAATGGAATAGTAAAAAAAAAGGCCGTAAAAATTACGGCCCTTAAAATAAAGTATAGCTTTGACTTACATAAAGTCTGATGCGTTTTCTTTAGTAACTAGTACAGTTCCAGTATCAATGTTATCAGGAATGCTCTCACCATTAGCTAATTTAAGTGCATTTTCTACACCCATGTATCCCATGTTGTATGAGAATTGAGCAATAGTAGCTGACATTTCACCAGCCATTACACTTGCAGCAGCATCAGGGTTAGCATCAAATCCAACAACTACAACATCATCTAGCATATCAGCATTTTTTAATGCTTGGATAGCTCCTAGACCCATATTATCATTAGAAGCAAAGATTGCTTTTAGATTAGGGTTACCAGTTAAGATGTCTTCAGTTACTGACATACCTTGTGCGGTATCCCAGTTAGCTGGAAGTTCAGCAACAATGTTCATACCACATGCTTCGAGACCTTTGTGAGATCCTTCTGCTCTGTGCTGACCTGTTGTTTGAGTAATCATTCCTTGAAGAATTGCAACATCAGAACCACTTGGAACATTATCACAAATGTATTGAGCGGCTAAAGCAGCACCATTAATATTGTTAGTTCCAATGAAAGTTACACCTTCATTTATTCCATTAGTATCAATGTATACAACAGGAACACCTGAAGCCATTGCATCATCAAGAATTGGAGCAACTGCGTTCGGGTCAGTTGGTGCGATTGCAATACCATCAACACCTTTAGCAATTTGGTCTTCAATTTGCGCTACCTGAGCCATAACATCACTCTCTTGCGGTGGTGAAAGGATAATTAGGTTTACTCCTAATTCTTCAGCAGCATCTTTTGCACCAGCTTCAACTGACGCCCAAAAAGGGTTTCCAGCACCTGGTCCTTTGGTACTTAGCATTATTGTTTTAGCATGTGAGCCTGCAAGAAGGCCACCTGAAACTAACAATAAAGAAGTAGTAATTATAGAAATAAAAAATTTCATTTTTCCTCCTAAATTTTTTTTTTAATCATTAATCAAAAATGAAAATCTAATCAAGAGACTGTTTGTCAGAAAGTGATTATTTTTTAATATTATGTTCTGGTTGCAAGTTGTCTTCTTAAAACATCAATATAAACGGCCAAAATAATAATGGAACCAATCAGAACTTGTTGCCAGAAAACACTAACATTCATTAAATTTAGGCCATTTCGGAGTATACCCATTATCATAACTCCAGCAAACACTCCTAAAACTGTTCCCCTGCCACCAAAGAAACTTGCTCCGCCAATAATGACTGCCGCAATTGCATCTAACTCAGATTGTAAACCAGCATTTGGATAAGCAGAATTCGTTCTTCCAGCTAAAATTAAACCTCCAATGCCTGCCAAAAAACCGCAAAGGGTGTAAACTACGATTAAAATTCGATCTACATTAATACCAGCTGCTCTTGCAGCTCCAGGGTTACCTCCAATCGCGTAGATCCATTTACCAATTCTTGTATGATTTAAAAATATCCAAAAAATAAAAAATATTACTATCATCAAAATTAAACTTGTGGGTATGTACTCTCTTGCCCCTTCTCCAAAGAATGCGTCTAGTTTGATTTTACCATTTCCAATAACTCTTATCTGTTCAGCAAAGCCTGTTATTGGTACACCACCTGAAATTAGATTCCCAATTCCTCTAAATATATAAAGAGTACCAAGTGTCATGATGAATGGATGAGGCATTCGAAGTAACGTAATGCCAATACCATTAAACATACCACATAAAAATCCAATTGCTGGAGCAACTAACATGACAACGTACCAAGGCATTCCTGCTTTAGAAGCAATAGCTAGTCCCATTAATGATAGCATGATAATTGAGCCAACTGATAGATCTATTCCTGCAGTTACAATGACCATAAAGACACCAAGTGCTAACATAGACTGCCAAGAAACTTGTTTAAAAATATTTGTTACATTCCTCCATGACAAAAAAACATCAGGTTGCAATAAATGCAAAACGGCAATCATTATTAAGATAAGTAATAAGATTCCATATCTTTCAAAAAAAGGAATGAGTCTTACAAATAAAGTTTCTTGATTCTTATTCATTAATCTTTTTTCCCCATGATCCATCCAATAACTTCATCTCTAGAAGTATTTTTTAATTCTGATTCTGCAAAGTTTGTTCCTTGGAATAATGCCATCACTCGATCACAAACAGTAAAAATATCATCCATTCGATGGCTAATTACTATAACACTAACACCCAATTTTTTTAGATTTAAAATTAGATCCAAAACTTTTCCAACTTCCTTAACAGCTAGTGCAGCTGTCGGCTCATCCATTAATACAATTTTTGCATTAAAGGCTGTAGCTCTAGCAATTGCAACCGCTTGTCTTTGTCCACCTGATAATTCTTCAACCTTTTGATCAGCACTCTTTACATTTATTTTTAGTTTTGCGAGATGTTCTTCAGTTAACTGTTTTCTTTTTTTATGATCCAAAAAATTGAAAGGGCCAACTTTTCTTGTTGGTTCTCTTCCTAAAAAAATATTATCACCGATAGGAAGATTGCCAGCTAGGGCTAAATCTTGGTAGACCATTTCTAAGCCTAAATTTTGAGAGTCTCTTGGACTATTTAAAGTTACTTTTTCCTTATCAAAAAAAAGCGCACCTTCGCTTGGCTTATATAATCCAGATAAAACTTTCATTAATGTGGATTTCCCTGCTCCATTATCACCAACAACACCAAGGACTTCTCCTTTATTTAAATGAAGATCTACATTTTGAAGAGCTGTGATAGTACCAAAGAATTTTGAGACTGATTTAGCTTCCAGTACTAATTCATCTGACATAATTGTATTTTTAAATAAATTTTAATTAATATCAACTGGTTTTGAACGTAAATATTTAACAGTTTCTCTCTCAGCTTTTTTACATAATTTAGGAGGTAGGCCCTTCGAGATAAGTTTTAGATCTTGAATTACTAATTCACCCATCTCTTTAAATGCGCTGTCTAATGCACCAGCCCTATGTGGTGAAAAAATTACATTTTTAAGTTTTCTTAATTTATGATTTTTAGGAAACGGTTCTTGAGGAAAAACATCAATAGCAGCAAACACATTTCTATTTTTTAAAAAATTAAAAAAATCATCAAAATTTATTATGGCTGCTCTACTCATTAATACAAACACTGATCCATCTTTTATTAATTTAAACTTTGAAGAATTAATCATAGAATCATTAGAAGAAGTAATGGAAGCTAATACATAAATAATGTCAGCATTTTTGAGTAACAAATTCAAACTGGTAGGCTTAACATCCATTTTTTCAATTTCTTTATCAGGAATCCAAGGATCATAGGCGATGATATTATTAGAGAATGCTTTTAGTATAGGGGTAAGAGATTTTGCTAAATCACCAAAACCAATTAAACCAAATGTTTTATTTTTTATTAAAAAATTATTCTGACTAATTTCTCCTCCATACTTTTCTTTTTTTAAAATAAAGTCTGAGTGGGCAATATGAATACTTCTTGCTATTGATAAAGTAAGTCCCATTGCCATTTCAGCAACGGGTTGAGAAAAAACAGGAGATGTTGCTAAAACATGTATTCCTTTTCTAAAACAATAATCGTAATCCATATTATCCATAAAATTGCTCTCCACATTAAATATTGCTTTAAGTTTTGTGGTTTTAGAAATTAAAAATGAAGGTAAATTGGGTTGCCCAAAAATATAATCTGCATTTGGTAAATTTTTTTCATAAAAATATTTTTTATTTTTATTTGGAGCAGTAATGAGTTTAAAATTTTTTTTTAAATAGTTTAAATTTTCTTTAGAAAAAAGTAGATCCATAGTTCTAGGATATGGATCTAATAAAATTATAGGCTTGTTTTGACTCATACAATTTTTAAATTTTAGAAAAAGAAATTTATTTTTATACGCCTTTACGTTGTTTATTTTTACCTTCTAAAAATTCATTAAGAGCTGATTTCTTACCCTCCGTATTATCAACTTGAAGAGTTGGGCTTTCCCAAAATGCTGTGCCCTCCAACCATTCATACCCATCTGTTTTCATTGAAATCACATAGGTTTTGTCTGATTCTTTCGCTCTCTTAAAAGCTGCCTCTAATTCTGCAATAGATTTAACAGTTTCACCATTTGCTCCCATACTTTTTGCGTGAGCTTCAAAATCTACGAACTGTAAATTTGTAGCCCTAGCAGCATTGAGATTACAAAGATATTCATTTCCGCCTTTTGCTAGTTGTAATCTATTAATCACCATATGACCGCCATTGTCACAAACAACTATTATTAATTTTTTATCATACAAAACAGAACTGTAGATATCGCTGTTTTGTAAGAGGTATGAACCATCTCCTACAAATACAATTACATCTTGATTAGGTTTTGCCATTTTAATTCCAAGTGCCCCTGATATTTCATAACTCATGCAACTAAATCCCCATTCAGTTTCAAAGGTATTTAGTTCTTTAGGTTTCCATATTTGAACCACTTCGCCTACTAGTCCTCCTGCTGCAGTTACAACAATATCTGATGGATCTGAATTTCTATAAACTGCACCTACTGCATGAGCATAAGAAGGAAGTTCTTGATTTGTTGGCCCACTCTCTTTAGCAACATATTCATCCCATTTATTTCTTTCCTCAATAGAACGTTGGTACCAATTATCTGGAGCTTTCCAATCTCCTAATGCTTTTGATAATTCTTGAAGTCCAATTTTTGCATCACTTACAACAGGAGTTGCGCGATGTTTTGTAGTGTCAAATCGTGAAGTATTTATTGATAAAAGTTGAAAATTTTCATTTTCAAAATTTGTCCAAGAGCCAGTTGTAAAGTCTCCTAATTTTGTTCCTACAGCTAGTGCTAAATCTGTATCAGTAGCAAGGTTATTAGATGAGCCTTCTCCTAAACATCCAATTGCACTTATATAATAGGGATCATCTTTATTCATACATCCAATACCCATTACAGTTGCAGTTACGGGAATATTATGTTTCTTTGCAAAAGCAGAAATTTCCTCTTCTGCTTCTGAATATAAAACACCTCCTCCAGAAATAATAATTGGTTGTTTTGATTTTTTTAATTTATCAGCTGCTTTTTGTATTTGATTTGGATCTGGGTGAATTCTTCTTATTTCATGAATTTTTTCCTCAAAAAAGATTTCGGGATAATCATAAGCCTCTCCTTGAACATCTTGTGACATTGAAATTACTGCAGGACCACAATCCGCAGGATCTAGCATCACATTAATTGCTTGAGGTAAAGATGTTAAAATTTGTTCAGGTCTAGTTATTCGATCAAAATATCTTGATACAGATTTAAATGAATCATTTTGAGTCTCTGATGGAGAGTTAAAATGTTCAACTTGTTGTAGAACTGGATCTGGAAAGCGACTAGAAAATGTATCTCCTGGAAGTAAAAGAATAGGCAATCTATTGCTTAAAGCTACAGCAGCAGCAGTAACCATATTTGTAGAGCCAGGTCCTACTGAGGAAGTTGCAATAAAAATTTGCTTTCTTCGCATTGCTCTTGCATAAGCAATACCAGTTAATGCCATATTTTGTTCATGATGGCCTCTATAACCAGGTAACTCATCTTGAAATTCTTCCATTGCCTGGCCTATACAAGCTACATTTCCGTGTCCATAAATGCCAAAAGCACCAGGAAATAATGGTAGTTTTTTACCATTAATTAAAATTTTTTGTGCAGTTAAATATTTAATCAAAGCATGAGAACATGACATTTTAATTGTTTTCATTCTTTCCCCCAAACAAACTTAAAAGGTAATATATTAATATAAGAAACATATTTTTTAAATAGCTAACATTTGTTTTTAACAAATATTACTTTATAGCTTTCATAATGAAAATAGGTATTGTTGGAGAAGTACACGAGGATGGTTTAAAAATTTTACATAATGAAAACTTTGATATTATTCAAGTTAAAGAATTTTCAAAAAATAATTTAATTCATAGCCTCTCAGACGTTGATGCAATAATTTTAAGAACGTCAAATCTTGATAGTGAAATTTTATCTTCATGTCCAAAATTAAAAATTGTATCTAGGCATGGTGTTGGTTATGATAATGTTGATCAAAAATATCTACAAAGCAATAATATTGCACTATCAATTACAAGCACATCAAATGCTGCAAGTGTTGCTGAACACGTAATTACAATGTTTCTCGTGCTATCAAAAAATATTTTTGAGTCTAACAAAATAGTTAAAAGTGGAAATTATAAACTTAAATCACAATTACCGAATTTTTTTGAACTATATAAAAAAAATATATTTATTCTAGGTTTTGGTAGAATTGGTAAAGCTCTCGCTAAAAGATGTTTAGGATTTGAAGCAAAAATAAGTGTTTATGATCCTTTTGTTTCAAAATCTGATATTGTAAATTATGGTTGCTCTTCCGTTAACAAAGAAGAAGGATTTAGAAATGCTGATTACATAAGTATACATATGCCTCTTAACAAAGAGACAAAGAATTTGATTTCGTATGATGAATTTAAAATTTTTAAAAAAAATCTTATTTTAGTAAATACAGCTAGAGGGGGAATAATTAATGAAGATGCACTCTATAAAGCACTTTCAAGTAAAAGTATATTTGGAGCTGGATTAGATGTGTACGAAGTTGAACCTCCTCCTTCAGACTTAGATTTATTTAAATTAGATAATATTATATTATCACCTCATAACGCTGCTCTTACCCTAGAGTGTCGTAAAAGAATGGCTATTGAGTGCTGTGAAAATGTTTATCATTTTTTAAAAGATAAAGAAAAATTAAATCCAAATAACATTATAGACTTAAGTAAATAAATTATAAGTTAAATATTTAGGTAAAGATTTCCATCTTCTTCTGTAACATCAAATATTTTTAATGGAATTTGTTCTAAATCAGAGACAGAGTCTCCAGATACAATGCTAAATTTATTACCGCATGATGGGCACTCTAGTTCTTCACCTTCAATACTAGATTCACTTAATAAAGTTTTTTCAGCACAAGGGCAATTTCCTTCAGTTGCAAAAAAGCCTGATTCGAGTCTATAAATTGCATAATTTATATCTTCATATTCAAAATTTTCTACTGAACCAATATCAATATCATCAACTTCGCCTATTAAGATTGGCTCTATTTCATCATTCATAATAAAATTTTTAGAATAAAATTAGATGAGAATAAATATTTTTTTTTAAAATATTGTGAATTTATCTGAATTTAAGATTTTTTCTTGTTAACTCTTTTACGTTAGAAACTCCCATTAATTTCATATCTCGTTCAATTTCATTACGTAAATTAGATAAACTTTTTTCAACCCCTTTTTGACCTCCAGCAGCTAAAGCATAGAGATACATTCTCCCACCAGAGCAAGCTTTTGCACCCAAAGATAATGCTTTTAAAACATGTGTTCCTCTTCTGATACCGCCTTCACAAATTACATCTATTTTGTCTCCAACAGCATCAACAATTTCAGCTAATTGATCAAAAGGTGATCTTGACCCATCTAATTGTCGTCCTCCATGATTTGAAACCATTATTGTAGAAGCACCAACATCGATAGCTTTTTTGGCATCATCTACTGACATAACGCCTTTGATTGCAAATTGACGCCCCCATTCTTTGTTAATATTTTCAACATCTTTCCAGCTCATCGAATTATCAAGCATCTTCGTGAAGTAATCACCAATTGTAGTCATTACAGTTGTACCTTCACTTATGTGCTCTTTTAAATTACTCAATTCCCATTTAGGTTTTGTAAAATAATCTATTGCCCACTTAGGATGCAGCATAAAACTAAGCACACTATTTAATTTTAATTTCATTGGAATAGTAAAACCTGTATACAAATCTCTTTCACGATTTCCACCAACAGCGGTATCAACAGTTACTGCCATTGCTTCAAAATTAGATTCTTTACACCTTTGTATAAGAGCTTTGTTTAAGCCTTTGTCTTTATGAACGTACAGTTGAAAAAGTTTTGGTGTTTTGACTAAACTTGATATCTCCTCTATGCTTGCTGTACCTAAAGAAGAAATTCCAAACATAGTTCCAAATTTTTCAGCAGCTTTTGCGACTCCAATTTCACCCTCATGGTGAAATAATCTTTGAAGAGCAGTTGGGGCACAATATAATGGCATATCCAATTTTTGTCCCATCACTGTAGTTGACATATCTACTTTATCAACACCACTTAAGACATTTGGAATTAAATCACATTCTTCATATGCATCAGTATTTCTTTTATAAGTTATTTCATCATCAGCAGCACCATCAATATAATGAAAGATTGGGCTTGGAAGTCTTTTCTTTGCTAAACTTCTAAAGTCTTTAACATTATGACAATTATTGATGCTTCCAAACATTAAACTTGAATCGTTTTTTGTGTTTGTTCTCCTAAGCCGTCAATGCCTAATTTCATAACATCACCAGCTTTTAGAAATACTTGGGGTTTCATTCCCATACCTACACCTGGAGGAGTTCCAGTAGAGATAATATCTCCTGGCTGTAATGACATAAATTGACTTAAATAACTAATGAGAAAGTTAACACCGTAGACCATCGTATTTGTTGACCCATTTTGCATTTTTTTACCATTAACCTCTAACCACATTTTAAGATTTTGAGGATCAGGGATTTCATCTGTTGTAACTAAATAAGGTCCTATTGGTCCAAAAGTATCACATGATTTACCTTTCATCCATTGACCTGAATGTTCAATCTGAAATTCTCTCTCACTTAAATCATTAATAACACAGTACCCAGCAATATGGGATTGTGATTCACTTTCAGAAATATACTTCGCTTCTTTTCCAATGATAACACCTAATTCAACTTCCCAGTCAGATTTTACTGATTTTTTAGGAATCTCCACATCATCATTTGGTCCAATTACTGAACTTGTTGCTTTTGCAAAAATAATAGGCTCCGGAGGTACTTTTTGCCCTGTTTCTTCTGCATGATCAGAATAATTAAGACCTATACAAATAATTTTACCAATACTTTCTTTACAAACACATGGTGCTATACCGTCATGATTTTCAACAATAGGTAATGAACTTAAATCAACTAGTTTTACTTCATGCAGCTTTTCAGTAGTAACATTCTTATTATCCCAATCATTTACCAAGGAAGAAGCATCGCGTATGTTCTCCTCTGAGTCCAAAATTCCTGGTTTAACACCTTCACCAATTCTATATCTTAAAGTTTTCATTATAAAGCCCACCCTCCATCAATTAAATTTAGTGTTCCTGTTACAAAATCTGATTCATCACTTGCTAAATAAATTGCAAGTGAAGCAATTTCTTCTGGTTGAGCTAATCTTCCCATAGCTTGTCTAGCAATAAAATCCTTCCGAGCTTGTTTTGGATCATCAGCCATATTCACTCTACCTTCCCAAGATGGTGTTTCTACTGTTCCAGGAAGTATAGCATTACATCGAATTCCATTTTTGACATAATCTGCTGCAAGAGCTTTTACAAAACCATTTAGTGCTGCTTTTGTTGTTCCGTAAATAAATCTATTAGGAGCTCCTTTTACATTTGAAGCAGCAGAAGATACAATAATTATATTTCCCTTTCCTTTATCTAACATTTTAGGTAATAGATTATAACTCATGAGATAGGCTGAATATACATTTACATTAACAGATCGTTGAAATTCTGTATCATCACATTCCAATAATGTTCCATGATGAACAAAACCAACAGCATGAAAGAGAATATCAACAGTTTCAATGCTAGCACAAAAATCTTCAACTGCATTTTTATTTGTAGCATCTAATTTTTGAGTTTTGATAGAATTATTTTCTTTATTTAATTCAGTCAGTTTTTCTTCATTAATATCAGTTGCAATAACAGAAGCCCCTTCTTTTGCAAACATCATTGCAGTTGCCCTACCAATGCCTTGTGCTGCAGCAGTTACAATTATTTTTTTATCTTTTAATCTCATATATTATTCTTCCAATACTCGCCGTTAGGAAAAGAAAACTCATTAACAGACTTTTCTTTCATTTCAATAGAATATCCATGGTCAAGTGGGGGCATATAATTTCCATTTTCAATCTTACATGGATATACAAAGTGTTCATGTAAGCTGTCTTGATATTCTACAACTTTATCATTTTTAGAACCATTGATTAAAACATAGTCGATCATGCATAGGTGTTGAACATATTCACATAAACCAACACCACCAGCATGTGGAAATACTGGAACATTAAATTTATGTGCCATTAACAATACTGTAATTATTTCGTTAATACTTCCCAATCTGCAGCTATCAATTTGACAAATGTTCATTGCACCAGTTTCAAGAAATTGCTTAAACATTATGCGACCACCACATGCTTCTCCAGTAGCAAGTCTTACATCTCCAACTTCTTTTTTTATTTTGGCAAAACCCATTACATCATCTGGACTTGTAGGCTCTTCTACAAAAAATAAATTAAATTTTTTATATGCATTAATATGTTTAATCGATTGTTCTACGTTCCATTGTTGGTTTGCATCAACCATAATAGAGCAATCATCACCAATTGTTTTTCTAATTAACTCAAGTCTTTTTACATCTGCATCTAGATCTAAACCAACCTTGATTTTAAAATGCTTCCAACCTTTCACCATATATTCTTTGCATAATTGAATTATTTTTTCATCTGAATAGCCAAGCCATCCTGCAGCAGTTGTGTAAGATGGATATCCTTCTTGAAATACTGTATCGATACGTTTTTGTTTATCATTTTGATTGTTTGACAAAATCGCTAACGCTTCCTCTGGAGTTAAAACATCTTCAATATATTTAAATGTTAACCAACTAACTATTTTTTCAGGCTCACTTTCTACAACGAACTGCCACAAAGGTTTTTTGTGCTTCTTAGCAATTAAATCCCATAAACAATTAAAGATTGCTGATACAGCCATATGAACAACTCCTTTTTCAGGACCTAACCATCGTAACTGACTATGATCAACACACTTGAACCAGAGCTTACCAATGTTATTTTCTAAATCATTTAAGTCCATATTTTCAAAAATTGGAAAAAAATGTTTTATACATTCAGCAACAATGTCATTTCCTTTACCAATCGTGAAAGCAATACCATATCCTTTTAACTCTGATTGATCAGTAAAAGCGGTCACATACGTTGCTGAATAATCAGGATCTGTATGAATGGCATCAGATCCAGTTAAATCTTTTGAAGTAGGAAATCTTACATCTTGAACACTAAATTTAGTAATCTTTGTCATTTTTAAATTTTTTTGAAAGTTGTATTATCTATAAAATCCCAATCTAAATCAATGCCAAGACCGGGCTTAGAAGGTAAATGGGCGTAACCATTTTCGACTTTGATAGAATCTTTTAAACCAAAATTAAAATATTCATAAGGCACAAGGACTTCAAAAAATTCAGAATTTTTTATAGCTGCACAACAATGTAAGTTAACAAGTTCTAAAGGATGATAAATAGCTGTATGAATTTCACACTGAACGCCAAAACTTTCTGCTAAGTGTGCTGTTTTCATTGTAGCCGTAATGCCTCCACTCCATGAAACATCAGCTCTTACCATATCAACAACCCTTGTAGAGATACATTCAGCAACACTGTAAGGATGTTTTGCTATAACCTCTGTTCCAATAATAGGAATATCTAATATTCTAGTTAATTCCCTTAGATTATGAAAATTTTCATCAAACAAAGGCTCTTCGTACCAATAATAATTTAATTTTTCTAACTCTCTTCCAAAACGTAGAGCTTGTTCAAAAGTATAAGGGGCAACCGGATCACTCATAAGCTTAAATTCATCACCAACTGCTTCACGTGTTTTTTTATGAGCTTCCAAATCAAAATCATATTTTCCAGGAGGATGAAGTTTATAAGCATTGAAACCTCTCTTTTTATATTCCAAGGCTTCTTTTGCGTAAGCCTCAGGTGAATTTAAAACTAGAGAACTTCCATAAATTTGAACCTTGTCTCTATAAGCGCCTAAATACTTATAGAGAGGTTGGCCTGCTTGCATAGATGAGAGAAGCCAACAATTAATATCAAATGGTCCGTAACTATATATAGGTGCGTGGTTCCACCATCTGTCTGCGGTTCTGTATTCATGCCAATGTTGTTCACGATAAAGTGGGTCTCTGCCAATAAAAAAAGGTTTAAAAATTGAATTTGCGATTTCACCAGCCATTTCTGCGCCCCTCCCTGCAAACCCAAAAGTTGAGCTAGAAAGACCTTCATCAGTGTGAAATGTGATAACTAAGA
Source organism: uncultured Alphaproteobacteria bacterium (assembly GCA_902521325.1). Lineage (GTDB taxonomy): Bacteria > Pseudomonadota > Alphaproteobacteria > HIMB59 > CACPNW01. Next base: position 31,526 of record CABYRE010000006.1, on the reverse strand, counting down.
ATTCTAAATCTGATTTTTTCCCATCTCTCATTTCTGAATCTTTCATGACAGGCTCTTTGTGTCGACACATACGAATTTCTATATCTTTAATTTTCATGAGATACCAAATTCTTTCATAATACTATTATTGTCATTCCCAATTTTTGGAGCTGCCTTACTTGATTTAAAAATCTCTCCATCAATTTTTATTGGGCAACGAAGTGTTTCAATATCAAGTCCATCATCTCTTTTAATTCTCTGAACCATATCGAGGATCTTGAATCCTTCGTGTTTAACCATTGTTTCCCAATCGAGTACTTTAGCACACCATATATCTGCTGGCTCAAGAATACTCAACCAGTGTTCTGTTGTTTGATGTTCAATCCAGTCGCCAATATCTTTTTTAATTTCATCTCTTTTTGTGAACCATTCTTTTTGATCATGTAAATCTTTAATTGAATTTAAATCAAGTAATGCACCAAGTTGAGGCAGTGGTGTCATTGCAATTGCTATATATCCATTGGATGTTTTATAAATTCCATACGGAGCTGACAGATATGCGTGGGCATTATTATACGAACTTCTTTCCGGCTTTCTGTTTCCATCGTTAAAATATGTCGTCAGAACTTCAAATTGAAAATCTAATAAGGCCTCAACTAAACTTGTTTCTACATGAGATCCATTATCTGTTCGAAATCTTTTGATAACCGCTGCTAGTATACCTTCAACAAGTGTATGTCCTGCCAACATGTCAGCAACTGCCAAACCCATTGGGGTTGGTGCTTCACCTCCATTACCATTTAACCAAACTAAACCTGTTCTAGATTGTGCTAATAAATCTTGTCCAGGTAATGAACTCCAAGGCCCATCAGATCCGTAACCAGAAATAGTTCCATAAACTATTTTTGGATTTATTTTTTTTACATTTTTATAATCTAAACCAATACGTTCTATTACTCCTGGTCTAAAATTTTGTGTAATTATATCTGCCTTCTCAATTAATTTTTTTACTAACTCTATGTCTTTGGCATCTTTTAAATTTGCTGCAAAGCTCTCCTTATTTCTATTAATTGCATGAAATAAAGTGCTATCACCTTCGAGATCAGTGTCGCTGATATATAAGTTTCTACAAAGATCCCCAACTTCTGGTCTTTCAATTTTAATTACTCTTGCTCCTAAATCAGCAAGTCTTAAGCCTGCATATGGCCCTGATAAAAACTGGCTAAATTCTAATACTGTTAATCCTTCTAATGGTTTAGTCATACAATAATTTATTCTTTGAAACTCTTATTGTACATATCAGATAATTTTTCACAAATACTTTCAGCTGAAATTTCTGTTTGTAGATATTCATTAATGATATCACCACTTCTGTCCTGAAATTCCATATAACCGTTATGCCTTGGTCTTACCCATGCCAAATCAAGAGTTTTACGAGTTGCTTTAAAAAAATCGTTTGTTTCTAGATTTATCTTTTCATCCTCCCAAGCTTCAGAATTTCCTGGCTGTCCACCACTTTGGTAAAAAAGTGACTTTTGACATTCAGCCCCTGCTATCCAAAATGCATATTCAATTGCTAGATCTTTATTCTTACTAACATTTGATACTGCTATGCCAGTACCACCTAAATGTGTTCCTGATGGACCTTTGCCTAACAAATCTAAAACATCAATATATTTCAAAATATTTTTTCTATAATTATTTCTCGAGTAATTTGAAAATCCATAAATGTATGGGCAATAATAAAAATCATTAGTCTCTGTCATGAGTTCAGCAGTTTGAATTGGATCCATACTTAAACAATCATTGATTATTTCTTTAGATACAGCTTTCATCATTGTAAGGGTTTTAACTCCAGCATCTTTATTAATAAAATTTTTTTCTTCTGGGATTAATTCTTCAGTAATGTTGTTATAAATACTATAAAAACTACTTATTGCATGAACTGGTTTTAAAGGCCAAAGAACTTTTCTCTCTTTTGCTAATGAAAGAAGATCATCCCATTTGGATGGAAGTACTCTAACTAAATCTTCTCTGTAACAGGCGGTCTGTGAGGCAGCATCTATGGCAAGAGCCCATTGTTTATTATCTATAAAATAACTCTCATGCGATTTTCCAACTGATTGCTTTTTTAAATCGTTTAATTGAGATTGATATTCATTGAGGTTTAAGTTTTGTAAAAGTCCTTTGTGAGCCACTTCACCAACATGAGGATAGTCTATTACTATTAAATCATAATCATTAGTCATGTCTTCTATAGGTCTATCTGCAAATGCTTGTAACGGTCTTTTATCCCATTCAATTGAAACTTTATTATTATGAATTTCCTGAAATTTTTTAGATGTAGCAACCATTGGGTCAAAACCTCTAGAATGATCCCAGGTCATCCCCTTTAAGTTAATCATTTTTTTTCGTATTTATCTTTAAAGTCTTCTGGTTTTTTATATAAAACTGAATGTAGGTGCTCACAATATAGAACGATTTCGCCTTCACCTTTAAAAACTTCGTAACTGGTTCTTACTAATCCCATTTTTTCATATTTTGGTTTTTTTTCCATATTAGTTCTAATCGTATAAATTGTATCTCCAATAAAAACTGGTTTAATGAATCTTAAACGGTCATATCCATAACTAAAAGAGTTTACACAATTAGTTGCAACTAAACCTAACCCATAAGAAAAAACCATAGCTCCTGCTACTAATCGTTTTTGGAACATTCCTTCATTTTTGGCAAAATGTTCATCGCCTACATAAGGATGCATATCTAAAACCATACAATTAAATTGCATGGCCTCTCCTTCAGATATTGTCCGGCGAAGAGATCTAATTTTATGATCGACAATAACATCTTCATAAAACCAGTTTTCAGAATTCCATACTGGAATTTCTCCATGCTCATTGGGCATATCTTTTGGAAAGGTTGACTCAATGCCAACAGTGTTTTCAAATTTATTATCTTTATTCATTTTTACAATTGTGCTACCTTATTACAGAGAAATATTTATTCAATAAAAATGGTAGAAATAGAACAATTCTTCGAAGACTATGAACTTGGTGCAGAAAGAGTCACTGTTGGGAGAACCATCACTGAAACTGATATTGTAATGCACGCAATGCACTCTGGAGACTTTTACCCTCATCACACTGATGCAGAATTTGCTAAAAAGGGTCCATTTGGTCAACGAATAGCACAATTTAGTTGTACTTTTTCGATAGGTATCGCACTTACTGCTTCAATAGTTAACAAGCGAGCTTTTACCTATGGATTTGAAAGACTTCGTTTTCCTAATCCTGTTTTTATAGGTGATACAATTCACACAAAGGTTACTATAAAAGAAAAAAAAGATGATCCGAAAAGACCTCAATACGGACAAGTTAATGAGGCGTGTGAAATTTTAAATCAAAATGACAAATGTGTTTGTTATTCTGAACATATACTTTTGGTTGAAAGAAAAATTACTTAAAAAACGCTATACTTAATATATGCTTCTTGTGGATCCATTCCTTCTCTTATAGCTTTTCTAACTTGGCTTTCAGTATTAATTAATATTTCTGATTTTTCCAAAATATCTATTACTTTATCTTGGGGAATAATAACAACACCATCAATATCTGCCATTACATAATCACCGTTATGTATTTCCACTTCTCCAATTTTAATAGTTTCTTCAAATTTAGTAGGCTTCCAATAAGCAACAACGTCTTTAGGTGTATAAAATTTTGACCAAACTGGGAAATCAATTTTGTTTATGAATTCTAAATCCCTACACCCACCATCAGCAATATAACCTCTGATGTTTTTCTTTTGTAAGGTCTCTGCACTAAGCTCACCCATTAAAGCGATATTATTATCATTTGGTTGACAAATAAGAACTTTGTCTGATGGAGCTTTAGATAGAAGCCCTGTCCATGCTAATAAAGTTTCATGATGTGAAAAATTATTATCTGTTTGACCTTCAATAGTAAATATTTGACCTGCAATTTTATGATTTTCTTTATTAGGTCTAATATTAGGATTTAAAACAAATTTTTCAAAACCATCATCTCGCATTACATCGTGGATTACACTACTAAAACATTTTGATAGTCTATCTGATATTTCAGTCGAATTTGTCATATGGCCATGCCAGTTTCGTCATCAAACAAATATGTTCTGTCTAAATTAAGTGAAAAATCTAAATTTTCATTTGAATTAACTTGTTCAGGCGTGAACATTCTACTTACAATTTCTACACTGCCAAAGTTTGTAAATATTAAAGTTTCTGTACCTAAAGGTTCTGCTAGATTGACTTTTGATTTCATATCCCAATGATTATTTGGTTTTTGCCCAAATCTTAAGGGAACTATGTCTTCTGCTCTAAAACCAAATGAAATCTTCTGACCGTCTTTTACTGAGTTTATCTTATCTTGTGGAACTGGAACAAATATTCCATCATCAGTTTTCATAATTAGTTGATTATTTTCATTTATAATAGTAGCATTAATCATATTCATTGAAGGCGAACCAATAAATGTTGCAACAAATTTCGTTGCAGGTCTCTCAAATAAATCTAAGGGTGAGCCAATTTGTTCAATAATTCCATCTTTCATAATAACAATTCTGTCCGCAAGTGTCATTGCCTCAACTTGATCATGTGTAACATAAACAATTGTTGTAGATACTTTTTGATGTAATCTTTTAATTTCTGTTCTCATCTGATTTCTTAACTTCGCATCCAAATTAGAAAGCGGCTCGTCAAATAAAAATACATCTGGTCTTCTTACAATTGCTCTACCCATTGCAACTCTTTGTCTTTGACCTCCTGATAGTTGTGATGGCTTACGTTGAAGAAATTCTGTTATATCTAAAATTTCAGCAGCTTCTTCAACTCTTTCTTCAATTTCTTTTTTTTCTTGCGCAGCAATCTTGAGAGAGAAACCAAGATTTTCTTCAACAGTCATATGCGGATAAAGTGCATAGTTTTGAAATACCATTGAAACATTTCTTTCTCTTGGTTCTAATTCATTTACAGTTTGGTCTCCTATTTTTATAATACCTTCATCTATTTCTTCTAAACCTGCAATCATTCTTAATGAAGAAGATTTTCCACAGCCTGACGGACCAACTAATACTAAAAATTCTTTATCCTTAATCTCTAAATTAATTTTCTTAACTGCTTCAACATTTCCATAAAACTTTGAAACATTTTCAAGTGTTACTTTTGCCATTATCCTTTTACCCCACCAAATGTTAAACCAGAAACTAAATGTTTTTGAACCATAAAAGTTAAAATCAGTGCAGGTATAATAATAAATACTGCTAATGCACACATACCTGGCCAGTTAATTGTAAACTGAGAAGTAAAGTCCATCAATCCAACTGTTAATGTTTTTGAATCAGTACTCCTTGCTAAATTAGATACAAGAGCAAATTCATTCCATGAAATTAAAAAGGCAAAGATACCAGCAGATGCAATACCAGATTTAGATAAAGGCAATTCAATATGCCAGAAAGCTTGAAGGCGTGTACAGCCATCGGTCATAGCGACTTCTGACATAGCTCTTGGTATTTGACGAAAAAAACCATCAGTAAGCCAAATTGTAAATGGTACATTTAAAGCAACAAAAACAATTATTATTCCAAAGTGAGTGTCTATAATTCCAAGTTTTGAGAAAAGAATAAAAATTGGTAAACTTAAAGATATACCAGGTATTGCTCTAGTTAACATAATAAGAAAAAAGTAACTATTTTTTCCTTTAAATTCGTGTCTAGCAAACGCGTATCCACCTAGTGTACCTATAAAAACTGCTACGGAAGTACTAACAATGGATATAATTAAAGAATTACGAAGATAACTTAAAACCGGAACAGGACTTCTTCCCATTGAACCTTCAGAACCACCGAACAACATAGTTTCGAATTGATTAAAACTTAGATTTCTAGGTATCCAAACAGCAGGCTTTGCCATAATATCAACTTGAGGTCTAAAAGCTGTTATTACTACCCATAACCCAGGAGTCATAATTAGTAGAATTAGAAAAATTGCACCAATCCAGATTAATATATTATTTATTTGTTTTTTAGTCATAGCTTAATATTTTTCTTGCCTCCATTAATTTATAAAAGAAAAAGAAAGTAAAGGCGATTGATAAAAAAATTGAAATATAAGACATAGCATTTGCCATACCCATTTTTGCATCAACATAGCCAGTTCTTGAAATTAGAGTCCACAATAACTCTGTTCTTTTAGCAGGGCCTCCCCCTGTCATCATTTGCACAATATCATAAGCTCTTGCAACATCTAAAGATCTGATAGTCATCGCAATAAAAATAAAAGGCATTAAGAAAGGAAGTGTTATATTTTTAAAAACTTGCCAAGAATTACAACCATCAACTTTAGCAGCCTCTATTGGATCTTTTGGTATACCCATTAAGCCTGCTAAAAGGAGTATCGCAAAAACTGAAGTACTAGACCAAATTTCAGCTGCCATTATTGAAATATTTGCTAAAGTTGCATCTACCAACCAAGGGATAGGATTAATGACTCCAAATTCACGTAAAAAATTGTTTAGTAATCCAATATTATCATTAAAAATATATTTCCATTGGAAGCCAACAAGTATAGGAGAAAACATCATTGGAAACATCATCAATGTTCTAAGTGTTTTTTGAGCGTAAGTAATTTTGTTTATTAATAAAGCAATGCCTAATCCAAAAACAAGTTCAAGGTTCAATGCAATTGTTAAAAACAAAACCGTTCTACCAAATGCAACCCAAAAATCGTAATCACCAATTAATCTCTCATAATTTCTAAATCCAACAAATCTATACAGTGTATCTGGTTTAGTAAGTTTAAACGGAGTAAAACTAGTCCATAAAGAAATTAATAATGGTAAAAACACAACACATGTTAAAACTATTATTGTAGGTAATATTAAAACCCATGGTCCATTGAGAAATTTTTTCATTTATTAAAGGGAAACCAAGCTCTATTTTAGAATAGAGCTTGGAAAAATATTTTTAGAAGTAACCTGCGTCTTCCATAATTTCAGTAGCTTTTTTTGAAGCAGTTTCTAATGCTTCTTGAGGTGTTTTATCACCTAAAATTGCTGCCTGAAGTTCAGGATATAGCACGTTAGTAAACTCAATCCACTCTGGAATTAGTGGGGGAGTAAAAGCATCTAATGATAATGATTGTTTGAATGTTTCAAATACCATTAACATGAACTCATCACCTTCAGCTTCTTTTTCAGCTATAATAGCATCCCAAATTGCTGGTCTTGTTGGTGATAACCCAGCTCTTGCTTCAATCATTTGAGCTTTGTTACTTGTTAGAGCCCACAAGAAAGATGCAGCTGCATCTTTATTAGGACAAGTTTCAGTCATTGAGAAGGTGTGTGAACCTGACCATCCTGTTCTTAATCCACCAGAACCCATAGGAGCTCTAATTAGACCAATATCACCAGCGACTTTAGAGTTTTCAGGATCATTAAAGAAAGCAGCCCATCCTGCCCAATCAAGGTTCATTGCAATTGTTCCACTTGCAAAACCTAAGCCTGTATCATCCCATAGATAGTTTAAAACTCCTTCAGGAACTGCTTTTGCATTGTAAAGATCGATAAACCACTCAAGCGATTCAACACCAGCATCAGAGTTAAATATTGGTCTATAGTCTTCGTCAAATAAAGCGCCTCCGTTTGCTACTACTAGTTCATAGAAACGACCTGCAATAGCTTCTTCTTTTCCAACATATTGAGTTCCATAAAAATCAGGTGGATTAGAAAAGAAAATTGACTGATCCTTAACTTGATCCCAAGTATCTGGTGGCGTTAACTCATAACCATATTCAGCTTTGAAATTAGCTTTATTGTCTGCATCTTCATATAAACTTTTTTGATAATACAAACTGCTAACATCACTGTGTCTTGGCATTTGAACAAGTCTTCCATCAACTGTTGAGTGATCTAAAATTAATGGTGTATAGTCAGCTAAAACTGACGCTGGCATAATATCATTTAGATCAGTGTAGATACTTCCGTATTGAGCCGCAAAACTTGTATGATTTGAAGCTACACAAAAGTCAAGATTGCCTGAGGCAATATCTTTTTTAATCTCTTTGTCTAATTCAAAGTGATTTTTTTGTGTTACGATTTCGATTTTTCCACCAGTGTTTTCTTCCCACCATGGAATTACTTCATTATATAAACCTTCGTATTGACCTCCACCGATCAGTTTAACTCTTAGAGTTACACCTGAATAATCTCCCCATAATTCAGTTTCTGCTTTTGCTGAAAAAGAACCAAAAAAAGAAACGGCAAGAATCAATGATAAAAATAATCTTAACATCATTCCTCCATAAATTAGTTAATTAATAAATCTATGATGCAATTATTTGATAAAAATTCAATAACTTTAGTCAAAATTTTTACTAATAGTGAACTATTGTCCCAGGTTGCGTATTTGACTCTAAACAAGCATATACAAGTGCCATTGTGTTATAAGCGTTATCAACCGAATGAGTTAGTTCTGCTTCTTCTCCAGAAGCATATCTTTGTAGACTGGACATAGTGCCTATAAATGCATCAGGGAACCAAGTTCCAACATTGTTGACTTTAGTCCATTCTGTATCTTTTGTGGAAATTTCGATCTCTTCTGGTTCACCGTTCGGATAGTTAAGCAGCAACCCAAATTTAATATAAGCAGCTCCATCCAAGCCCTCAACTCTAGCATAAGCATGCGAGTGTTTCATACCGTGTGAAGAATTATCATGAGTATGATTTATAGATAAACAGCATCTGATATCATCTTCATATTGAAGAATTATACTTGATCTAGCATCTGCTAAGTTTGGTAGATTAGGATGTTTTACTGATTTGCAATGTACACTTGTTGGATTGCCAAGAACTGATCGTATCCAATCTAAATAATGAATAGAGTGTAAGGGGACTTCAACATTATCTAATGTCTCCAGAAAAGGCCAAAGATGCCAAGGAGTGCCTACGCTTAAACTTATTTCTAATTCAGTTAGTTTACCTAACATATTTCTATCTATAGCTTCTCTTAAAGCTATCATCATAGGGCTAAATTTTAATTGTAAATTAACACATGCAATAATATTTTTTTCATGAATAATTTCTTTGATCCTTTTTGCCTGAGTCATACTATTACCCATAGGTTTTTGCAATTGACATACGGAATTTGTAGGTAATTTTTGAACAATACCAAGTAGAACTTGTGGAGGTACTGCAATATCAAATACTGCGTCCTTTTCTGAAAGAGCCTCTTCCTCACTAGAATAAATTTTTTCTATAGAAAAATTTTCAGCACACTTTTTTGCTTTGTCTAGATCAGGATCATATATACCAAGAACAGGAAACCCAGCTTTTTTATATGCTGGGAGATGAGCATCGCTTACTATGCCGCCAGCTCCAATAATCGCTATTGGCTTTTTATTTTTTGGTAGTTCCCAAACAGTATTTAAATTAACTATATCCTCAGCACTAATTTTTTCCATAGAAAATATTTCTATCTAAATTTTTTAAAAAAGCAATAAATCATACAATTATATAAATTTTGGAAAGAAAAATAACAAATAATTAATGATTTTATTTCATTTCATTATTAGATCTGTGCTAAGTTAATTATTAAAATTAAGGAGGATGCATGGTTATACAAAGATATGGAATGGCTGTTAAATTGAAAGATGAAAAAAGAGAATATTATATTAAGAATCATGCAAATGTTTGGCCAGAAGTTTTAGAGGAGTTAAAAAAAATTAATGTTCAAAATTATAGTATTTTTTTAAAGGAAGATTTTATGTTTGGATACCTGGAATACACTGGAAATGATTTTGATGGAGACATGGGAAAGATGCAGCAAATTCCAATTGTTGATAAATGGACTAAATTGATGATTGATTGTTTTAATCCATTTCCTAATAATGATGACAACGAGTCATGGGTTATGATGGATCAAATTTTTTTTATGGAATAAATAATGACGGTTTTAGTCACAGGTGGTTTGGGATTTATTGGATCTAAAGTTGTACTTCAATTATTGGAAAGAAATATTGACGTTTTAGTTACTGATCTTGATATTGAAAAAAATAAACATAAACTTGAAAAAAACATCTTAAAAATTGGAAAAGATAAAGACAAAATAAAATATCAAAAATTAGATATTACTGATCATCAACAGATTGAAAATATTTTTCAGAATAACAAAATAGACTCTGTTATTAATTTAGCCTATGGAATTGGATCAATATGTGAAGAAAACCCATTACTTGCCAGTAAAATAAATATTGTTGGAACTACTTCTATGTTTGACATGGTTGTTAAATATAAAATTAGACGCTTGGTCTTTGCTAGTAGCGAAACAGTTTACGGTGCTCATCAAGAATTTTTTGGTGACAGAGCAGTTTCAGAAGATGATTACTCTGGAATTAATAATCATTTTTATACTTATGGAGTAATGAAACTGCTTAATGAGTTTATGGCAGAAAAATATATCAAAAAACATGGATGCAGTATTGCCTACACAAGACCATCTGTAGTTTTTGGATATGGAAGACAGAACACTGCAATAAACTGGGCTGAAGATTTCGCCGCTAAACCTGCTTTGGGACAAGCAGCTCATTTACCATTTTCAAAAAAAAATAGAGACAATTGGATTTATGTAGATGATTGTGCTGAACAACTTGTTCGTTTAGCATTAAAAGAAACTTTAAATTATTCTTGCTTTAATACAGGTGCTGAAACTTTAGATGGTGGTCAATTAGAAGCAACTGTTAAAAAAATAATTCCAGATGCAGAAATCTATTTTGATGAAAATGTAAAATCAACGCCATTAATTGATGATCAAAATGATGAAAGAATTCGAAAAGAAATAGATTTTAATCCAAGATCCTTTGAAGAAGGTGTTAAATGTCTTATACAAGATGTAAGAGAGAGTAATTGATATATGAGCTACACAACAACAGTCACAGGTAGTTATCCAAGGAAAGAAGTACAAAAAGATACACTTCGTAAACCAAGTGTTTCAGAAGAAGAGTCTTTTGAAATGATTAAATGGGCAGTTAAAGAACAGTCTGATCTTGGTCTTGATATAATTACTGATGGTGAAGGATATAGAGAAAATATGTATTGGTTCTACCAATTACGACTGGATGGGGTTGATGCAATAAATAAAATTCGCAAAGATTTCACCCTCGGTGGTTCAATCAAAGGTGTGGATTTAAGCAAGACCCATGGAACAAAAGGATTTGGAATTGAGTGCGCAGTTGTAAAAGATGAAGTTAAAAATCTGAAAACTGGTTTGGCAAAAAAATGGAGGTTGGCAAGAGAAAATACTCCTTCTAACGTAAGAGTGAAACAAACAATAACAGGTCCTCATATGCTAGCAAGATTTAGTGTTAATAAAAGACCTGATCTCTATCCTGATGACATTGCTTTAGCAAAAGCTTATGCGAATGCTTTAACCGTAGAACTAGAAGAAGTTGTTAATGAAGGATGTGATTATATTCAATTTGATGAACCGGTTTGGACAGAAAATGTAAATGAAACAAAATGGGCTGCTGAAATACTAAATGGAATTATTGAAAAATTTCCTAATGTAGATTTTAATCTTCATGTATGTGGTGGTAATGCTCACAGGAAAAGAGGTTTTTTTGGAAAATACACTGATATGATTGAAGCATTTAAAATTTTAAACGTTGATGAAATACATCTAGAGCACTGTAGCTTACACTATAAAATGTTGGATGTATTTAACGATTGGAAATTTGATGGAAAAGTGTCTCTTGGCGTAATTGATCAAAGAATTGACAAAACAGAAACTGAGGAAGATATTATAAAAGCTATAACACCTGCGCTGGAATATTTTCCTAAAGAAAAAATATTATTAACAAGTGAGTGCGGATTTGGTCATGTACCAATAGATATTGTTAAAAATAAAATAAAAATATTAGTTGCTACTGCAAAAAAACTATAATTATATCTTATAAATTCTTTCAGCATTAGAGCTTGCAATTTTCCTTGCTTCATCATCTGAAAGATTGTCTAGAATAGTATGTGTAACTTTAATCCACTCTTGAATGCCTTTGCCAGCATTAACTACTGGGTAATCACTTCCCCAAACTATTCTGTCGGGACCAAAACATTCTAAAGAATGATCAACGTATGGCTTTATTGTTTCATAAGAGGAAGTGCCAGGTGCACAATAGGCCATTAGACCTGATAATTTACAAGTAACATTAGGAAGTTCAGAAAGAGATTTAATATCCTTGCCCCATTCATCAATCTCTCCAGATGCAATAGGTGGAACTCCACAATGATTTAATACTAAGTCCATTTGATCACAATCTTTTGCAAATTCTTTTGCAATTTTAAGCTGTGTTGGCAGAAAACAAATATCAAAAGGTTTCCCAGCTGACCCAATTTTTTTTACATTATTTCTTAGTACTGTGTTTTGTGAAAATTCATCGGGCATTACGTGGAAAATTCTTCTGTATCCAACTACATTCATATCAATAGTTTCTTCCAACCATTGATCAAAACCATTTTCCTCTTCCGGTCTTATTGAAACAATTAAACCCTTCATATTACTTCCGGGCTGTTCCATTATAGATTTTATGAATTTTGTTTCTTTTTTATAATCAGAGTCATCTACTCCTGTTTCCATGAATAGTGTGCCTTTGATCTCATAGTCTTTTGTCAGTTCTTTATAATCTTCTAAAGTAAAATTACCTTTATCAATTGGTGGGAATTCATTTGCCCAACTATACCCAACTTGATCACGGTACATTAGATGCTGATGTGTATCAATTAATTCCATAAAGGTTAGCATAACATATTTAAAATATTTGTGAATATTTTATTCTATATCTTTAATATGAATATTCTCAAATTTATTTTCATTAACTCTCATTGCATGAATTTTTTTGTAAGCTTTTTCTAAATTTAAAGTATAGTTTTTGGGATCGAAATATTTATTTGAGTCCCTATGCTTCACTATTTTATTTTTTATTGCTTTTAACTTATGTTGGTTTTCTGCCAGTTCTAAAGCTTTATTATAATACTCATCTTTATTTTTTAGAATCAATTCATCTAAATCAAAAAATTTTAATAGACTTCCACAGACTCTTGATGAAAAACTGTTACCAGGCTTAGTTATTATTGGTAATCCAGTCCATAATGCGTCTACTGCAGTTGTGTGGGCGTTATAGTTAAAGGTATCTAAAAAAAGATCAGCTAAATGATGTCTTGATAAATGATCTTCAAAAATTGTTTTTTTTAAAAACACTATTCTATCATTATTAATTTTGAATTTCTCCGCTTCAAAATACAAATTTTTTTTCATTTCGTCATTTGTTTCTAAAAGCAATAATATTGAGTTATCAATTTTTTGAAGTAGCTTCATCCAAATTTCAAATTCTTCCAAAGTTATTTTGTAGGAGTTATTAAAATTACAGAAGACAAATGAATTTTCTGAAATTTTTAATTCGTTTCTAGTAAATTTTTTCTTTCCAATTGTTCTATTGTTATCTCTTGGAAAATAACTTCCAGGTAAATATATAATATTTTCAGTGTAAAAGTTTTCTTGGTTTTTTGGAATAACATATTCATCTGCAACTATGTAATCAATACCTTCCTGTCCAGTTGTTCCTTGATAGCCAAGAAAATTTACCTGAATTGGAGCAATCTTTTTACTAAAAATACTACTTCTAGCATTAACGGTTAAACCCGCTCTATAAATAGCGATATCAATTTTATTTTCTAAAGATAAATTCAAAATTTCTTCATCATCAAGATCATTGACATAAAAAAATTTATTGAAATTCTTTTTTATCCTGTAATGTGTTTCATCTTTTTTTATATCACCATAATAAAAACCAATTATTTCAAATTCATCTTTATTGTGATTTTTGAATATACCTTCCATATTTATCATACCTGCATGTTGATGAAAATCTGCTGCATAATAACCAATTCTTAATTTTTTATTTAAGTACGAATTATGATTTTCTTTTTTTAATTTAAATTTACTAGAAAATTTTTTTGCTCTTAAATAGTGGTTATTAATATTATCTTCCATAGATAAACAAAACCATGGAGATACAAATTCATCAGAATTTGTTGTTTTAATTAAAAGTGATTTTAAATCTTTTTCATCAGACCAATCACAAGAAAGCCTTTTTAAAAAATATTTTTGAACTCCTGCACTTAAAAGATTTTTATCTAATTTAAATGCTTTATCAAAGCAATACAGAGCTTGTTTGTAATCTTTAATTTGAAAATATAATGCCCCTAGATTGTTATAGGCTTTTGAATATACTGGATTTAAATCAATAGCTTTTTTCAAATAATTAAATGCAAGTTCATAATTATTATTATCAATGTAAAGCAAACCAATGTTGTTTAATGCTTTAATATGTCTCGGATTTAACCTTAGGGTTTTAAGAAAAAAATTTATAGCCTTTTTATTATTACCTTTTTTTGAAAGTGTAATTGCCATATTGTAATGTATTTTATCAATCTGATTATTGAGTTTTATAGCATGTTTGTAATTTTTTAAGGACTCATCATATTCACCTTTATTAAAATTAATAATTCCTAAATTAAAATAAGTATCATAATTTTTATCATCTAAAATTATCGATTTCTGTAACTTATCAATTGCTTCATCATAAAGATTAATCGCTAGGAGACTTTTAGCAAGATTATTTAATATTTCCGTATTGTTATGATCTATTGCTAATGCCTTTTTATAATATATTACTGCATTTTCATGATTATTTTTACCTGCATACGAGGCACCTATCAAATTTGGTATAACAGATATATTATTTATTTCTTTATATAAATCACTTGCATCTTTTATAACCTCGTCAAATAAATTCTGGTTAAAAGATTTAATAAGGTTTAATATTTTTTTTTCTAATTCTAAATTAATAGACATAAATTATACTAATTTATTTTAAATTACTTTATTAAGAAACAAAATAATGAATATTCTTCTTACAGGTGGAGCAGGTTATATTGGAAGCCATGCAGCTTTGTCACTTCTTGATGACGGTCATAAAGTTCATATTATTGATAATTTGTCGACTGGAAATGAAATATTAATTCCAAAGAGTGCAAAATTTACTAATTGTAATATTAATAATGAAGAAGTAATTTCTAATCTTATACAATCTAATAATTTCGATTTACTTATGCATTTTGCAGGATTTATACAAGTTGAAGAATCAGTTAATCAGCCAGAGAAATATTTTGAAAACAATACTAATAATTCAATAAAACTTTTTAATATTTGCAAAAAAAATGGTTTAACTAAAATAGTTTTTTCATCTACTGCAGCGGCTTATGGGTTAGTATGTGAAGATAAGTTAATTGATGAGCATACTAATTTAAATCCACAAAATCCATATGCGGAATCTAAAATTAAAACAGAAAAATTTTTGTTTGATAATAAAGATAAATTTCAGTATATTATTTTAAGATACTTTAATGTTGCTGGAGCTGATAAAAAACTAAGATCAGGACAAATTTCAAAAAAATCAACTCATTTAATAAAAAAAATATCAGAAGTTGTAGTAGGAAAAAGAGATCTAATTGAAATATTTGGCAATAATTATAATACTCCAGATGGGACTGCCATTAGGGATTACATCCATGTATCAGATCTTGCTGATATTCACTTAGAAGTATCAAAATATCTTTTAAAAAATTTAGAATCAAATTTATTTAATTGTGGTTATGGAAATGGATTTAGCGTCTTAGATGTTGTAAAAACTGCAAACAGCATCTGTCAAAATAAAATTACTTATAAATTTTCTAATAGGAGAGAAGGAGATGTTGAAAAATTAATTGCAGATACTTCTAAATTATTAAATTATTTTAAATGGCAACCAAAGTATAATGATCTTAGAGAAATAATTAATTCATCGATAAAATGGGAAGAAAAAATTAATGCATCAAATACATAAAAGAACCTTTACTAGAAATGATAACAAAGAACTTCTTCTTTATGGTTATCAAGAACACACTGAAACTCCTTCTCAAGAACTTGATGTAAACGATATTCCTAAACCACATATGAGGTGGAATCCTTCAAGAGAAGAATGGGTAACATACTCAGCTGGAAGAAAAGAGAGAACATTTTTTCCACCTAAAGAGTATTGCCCATTATGTCCTGGTGGAAATCTAAATTATCCGACAGAAATACCTTTTAAAAACTTTGAAGTTGCAGTCTTTCCAAATCGATGGGCAAGTTTTAACTCAATGGGAGAAAATATTCATTTAGAAAATATTTTGAGTAAACCCTCAATAGGAGAGTGTGAAGTAGTAGTATACTCTCCTGAACATTTAGATACAATCTCAGAAATGCCTTTAAGCAGAATAGAATTATTAACTAAGGTTTGGATAGATAGGTATAAGGAATTACAAAAAAATACACATGTTAAATATGTACTACCTTTTGAAAATAGAGGGGAGGAATGCGGTGTTACTCTTCATCATCCTCATGGTCAAATTTATGCTTATCCTTTTATTCCTCCTGTAATTGAAAAAGAAATAAGAGCATTTAAAAAAGAAAACTTTTTAATTAATATTATGAAGCAGCTAGAGGAAAAATATTATGTTTATCAAAATGAAAATTTTGTTGCCGCTATACCGCCTTTTGCAAGATATGCTTATGAAGTATGGATAATTCCCAAAAATAAGATTGAGGGTCCTTGGAAATTTAGTGATAATCAGATTGAAGATTTTTCAAAATGTATTCAGAAAGTTGTAAAAGGATACGATACCTTTCTAAATAAAAAATGTCCTTATATAATGGGACTGCATGCATCTCCTGAATTAAATGACAATAATTTTCATTTTCATGTCGAATTTTATCCACCCTTACGACATGGAGATAAACCAAAAATTTTAGCAGGCTCAGAATCGATGGCAGGTGTTTTTATTATGGATGTATTGCCCGAAGATTCTGCTAATGTGTTAAGAAAATTTATGTCATGAAAACAATAGAAGAAAAAATTAATTATTATAAAGAAAGTCTAGATTTATTCGATGATGGAATGGATAAGTATAAATTTTTAATTGATCAAGCAAAAAAAGCTAAAATCTTTCCAGAAGAATATAGAAATGAGACTTTTAAAGTTTCAGGATGTCAGGCACAAGTTTGGTTAGTTCCAAAATTAAATGAGGATAAACTTTCCTTTTATTACGACTCTGATGCATTTATATCAAAAGGCATGGTAACTATTCTCTGTGATATTTATGGTGATAGAAAACCCTCTGAAATTAAGGGTTCAGATTTTAATATGTTAAATATTTTAGAACTTGATACTCTATTAACTCCTGGAAGAAGAAACGGAGTTTATTCAATGTTAGAAAAAATAAAAGAGTATGCAAATTCTTATTCATGAAAATTGAATATGTTTTATGAGCCCAAAAAAGGGATACCTTTCGAAATAGATCCTTTCAAATCATTAGTTTTTCCAAGACCTATTGGATGGATATCTTCAATAAGCAAAAATGGGGTATCCAATATAGCTCCTTATTCATATTTTAATTCTGTGGCTGATGATCCACCACAAATTATGTTTTGTTCAAATGGAGGCACCGCTCATAGTAAATATAAAGATTCTTTATCAAATATTTTGTCTACAAAAGAGTTTGTAGTAAATTTTGCTACATCAGCAACACGAATTCAAATGAATAATAGTTCCAGAAATTTTAAACCAGATGAAGATGAGTTTATTTTATCTAAATTAAAAAAGAAAAAGTCAAAACTTGTTAAAGTACCCTCTGTTAAGGATAGTCCTGTAAATTTAGAATGCAAGTTAGTAAAAACAATCAAGCTTAAATCAAATTCAAAAAAAACTTCAACAATGATTATCGGCGAAGTAATTGGTATTTTTATAAAAGACAAATTTATTAAAAATAATAGAGTGGATAGTGTATCAATGCGTTATATTGCCAGAATGGGATATAGTGAGTATACAACTGTTGCATCTAAATTTAATTTAAATAGAAAATAAAACTTTTTTAAATTAACCTAATAACTTCATAGACTAAAATTTAAAAACCAAGTAAGATTAAAAATAATATGGGAGTATGGCGGAACTGGTAGACGCGCCGGATTCAAAATCCGGTCATTTCGGTGGTGTGGGTTCGATTCCCTCTACTCCTACCAAAATTAATGGCAATGAATTTTCTTAGAAATATATATAATTGGACATTAAAAAAGGCTGAGAATAAAAATTCAAAGTGGTATTTAAGTTTAATTGCGTTTGTAGAGAGTTCGTTTTTTCCAATTCCGCCTGATATACTTCTCATACCAATGGCTTTAGCTTCTAAAGCAAGGGCTTTATTTTATGCATTTATCTGCACCATCTTTTCTGTTTTTGGTGGAATACTAGGGTATGCAATAGGATATTATTTTTATAATTCAGTTGGAATTTATATTGTTGAGTTTTATCATTTAGAAAATTCCTTTAGTGTTTTTGAAAATTACTACAAAGAATTTGGTATTTTAATTGTTTTGGGCGCCGGTATAACACCTTTTCCATATAAGTTTATTACAATTGCAAGTGGTGTATTTGGACTAAATATTTTTTTATTTATTATTATTTCTGTTATTGGACGAGGATTAAGATTTTATTTAATAGCAATACTTCTGTATTTTTTTGGTGAAAAAATTAAGTTAATTATTGATAAATATTTTAATATTTTAACTATTGTTTTTTTTATTTTACTTCTCGGAAGTGTATTTATAATTAGATTTATATGATAATTCGTAATTGGACCAAGCTTCTATTTGTAATTTCGTTCATCTCAATATCATCAGCTTTAGTTGCGGAATATTTTTTTAATCTTCAGCCTTGTGAATTATGTTTAAAGCAAAGACATCCATATTATTTAATTTTAATATGTTTAGTTTTCATATTTTTTTTGAAAAATTTATATAAAATCTGGCTTTATTTAGTAATTCAATTTGCATCAGTATATGGACTTTTTTATTCTATATGGCATGTTGGAGTTGAAAATAAAATTCTAAAAGGACCAGCGGGTTGTTCAGCAATGCTAACAAGCAGTGAGAGTGTTTCCGACCTAAAAGCCCAGATATTATCAAAGCAAGTGATCAGTTGTGATGAAGTAATTTGGAGTTTGTTTGGAATTTCTGCTGCTTCAATTAATACACTTGTTTTACTAGTTATTTTTATTTTTAATGCTATTTATTTGTATAGAAACAATGGCTTTAAAAAAGAAAAAAACATCTAAAAAAAATTCTTCATCAAGTAAAATAACTCATAGAGAAGTTTTAGAAGAAATCATAAGAGTCGATCACGCCGGTGAATATGGCGCAACTAAAATATATAATGGCCAAATAGCAATTTTTGGGAAAAGCTCAAAGCTTGGAAAAACCATTCAGCATATGGCTGACCAAGAACAAGAGCATATTGATAAATTTAATGAATTAATATTGGAACATAAAGTTAGACCAACTGCTCTTCTTCCTTTGTGGAATGTTGCGGGTTATGCGCTTGGCGCATCCACTGCCTTAATGGGTGAAAAAGCTGCGATGGCATGTACAGTTGCTGTCGAAAAAGTTATTGGTGAACATTATCAAGAACAATTGGAACTCTTAGGAGATGATCACAAAGATTTGAAAAAAACAATTTCCAAATTTAGAGATGATGAGCTTGAACATCATGATATTGGAATAGAACATGATGCTGAAAATGCACCTGGATATAAAATTATGTCAAAAGTAATAGAGATCGGATGTAAAACAGCAATCGCGATATCAAAAAAAATTTAATTTTCTAATTCTGTATCCCAGTATAAATAGTCTCTCCAAGTTTCATGCAAAAAATTTGGTGGAAAATTCCTACCATTATTTTGTAATTGAATTGATGATGGTCGAAGAGGTTTTTTAAAAAGTTTCATATCTGTATTGTGAATTAATTTTCTCCCCTTTTTTAAATTACAGGACGTACAAGCAGAAACTACGTTCTCCCATGTAGTTTTACCATTTAAGCATTTAGGTACTAGGTGATCAAATGTTAGTTCATTAGCAGGGAAACGATTAGTGCAATACTGGCAAGTAAAATTATCTCTTAAAAATACATTAAAACGAGTGAACGCAGGTCTTCTTTGAGGTGTTACATAATCTTTAAGTGCAATTACACTTGGTAACTTAAAAGTTAGATTTGGAGAATGAACTTCATGCTCATAATTTTCAATCACTGAAACTCTTTCAAGAAAAACCGCTTTAATGGCATCTTGCCATGAGCATAAGGAAAGTGGGTAATAGGACAGTGGCCGAAAATCAGCATTAAGAACCAAAGCCGGATTTTCTGCAGTACTCATATTATTTTTTACTCACCCAAGTCATATTATTCAGATAGTAATATAATATTAAGATTCGATTACTTTAAATATTTTTTTTAATAAAATTTTGGAATAAAGTTATTGTTTCTTGGGACATAGTATGCTCATCATTTGGCAAAAGGTAAGATTCAAATTTGAAATTATAATTTTTTAGAATTTCAACTGATTGATTAAAATTTGAAACAGGCAATACATTATCTAGTTCGCCATGTGAAATAAATATTGGTGTTTCTAAAAATGAATTTTTAGGAACAAATTCTCTTGAAATTATTCTTGAAGAGATAATTGCTATACCAGCTAATTTTTGATTAAGAGATTGACCTAATTCAAACGCCATTATTCCTCCTTGGGAAAAGCCCATAACAAAACAATCACTCATCTCAATATTTAAATCATTTGTAAGAAGAGATATCGTATTAGAAATTTTTTTAACATTTTCATTTATTAAATTTCTAACATTTTCAAATTCTTTTGGACCAACATCAGAAATATAAACGCCATTCAGGTATAAATCAAACCATTGATAACCCATTGGATTGCCAGGCATAATACTTGGTGCATTTAAAGCTACATAGTGCATTTCCCATTCATCTAGGTCTAAAGGTTCTGCTAAATGAATAAAATTAGCAGCATTGTCACCATAACCATGAAGCATTACCATTAATTTCTTAGGCTTATCGTGTTTTGATATTGATGGGCCTAATAATATATTGTCCATACTGACCTTATGTATGAATTCTTGCTTCATTCAAGAAAAGTTTTATATAGATATATATGGGTACAATGCAGATAGTACTAGTTTTATTTATGGCTGCAACTCTAGCAGTCGTAGTCATTGGGGTCATAGCAATGGCAGTAAATGGAAAGCTAAATAAAAATCACAGTAATAAACTAATGCGCCTGAGGGTGCTTTTCCAAGCAATAGCTATATTTGTTTTTGTATTAATTGTCTGGCTGGCAAGAAATTAGTATTTAGACTCTAGAAAAATTTTATAATATTTAGTATACAGTTGACAGGTTTATATGGGCATTCACTTTAATCACAAATCTAAAGCGGGAGACCGGAAAATGCAGAAAGAGCTTAAGCTAAAAATGAAGGCTGAGGAACGTAAAAAAAAACGTGAAGAGCAAGAAAAGCTTAAAATGGAAGAGGAAATGCGTAAACTTGAAGAACTTACAAGGCCTGATAAAGAAGAAAATCAGTAATAGCAAAATTATTAATTACTAAAAATTTTTAAAATTTACTAACTGGGTAAAGGATAATGTTCGGCTATAAATTTCTTTAAAATTTCTAATGTTTGATCTGCTTCTTCTAGGAGCATCATATGACCACAATCTTCAATAATCTTTACTTCCGAGCCTTTAATATAATCAGCAAGAATTTTTCCATCTTTTAAACGGCACATTCTATCTTGTGCACCTAATATAGAAAGAGTTGGTAAATCTAATTTTTTTGCAATCTCAGGTCCGTTTTTATAATTATCGCATGCTCTAAAATCCACACCTAAGGTATCTTTAATTTCTTTATTTTGAACAATCATAGAGCCAACATTTAGGTGATATAAACCGGGAACAGGATGACCGCCAAAATGTCCTGCTGGACCGTGCGCAAAATCCATCATAAGATCAACAGCCTTGGGATTACTCTCTTCAGCAAGTCTTAATAGTTCAGGGTTCATTGGAATTGCGGATGCGCCACCCATAAGAGTTAAGGTTTTAATTTTTTCTGGGTGTTGCGCAACACATTCCATTGTTACAAGACATCCTTGAGAATGCCCAACTAGTGAAGCTTCTTTACATCCAACTGCTCCAATTACATCGCCAACCCAGTTTCCCATTTCTTCAATAGTTTTTAAACTTTCACCAGAAGATAATCCGTGACCTGGTAAATCAACAGCTAAAACGCTATATCCACGGAATGCAAAGTAGCGTGTTTGTAAAACCCAGACCATGTGACTTAGTCCACTACCGTGTACAAATATAATAAGAGGTTTATTTTTATCAAAAGGTCTGCCTCCAGTGGAGGCAAACGTATTAATACCTCGAACTTTAAACTTCATTTATTTGTTTGCAACTAAACGAGGTTTTTTTGCTGCTCTGAATCCATCTTCGAAATCATTTACAATATCTTCAAAGTCTTCTAAGCCAACTGATAATCTAATCATATCATGAGATAATCCAGCAAATTTTAAAGTTGCCTCATCCATTTGTGAGTGCGTTGCAGATGCTGGGTGTATAACTAGTGTTCTCGCATCACCTACATTTGCTAAATGAGATGCAAGTTTTACATTGTTAATAAATGCAGCTCCAGCCTCCTTGCCACCTTTAATTCCAAAGGCGATCATTGACCCCGTACCCTTAGGCAGAATTTTTTCTGCTAGTTCTTTGTCTGGATGTCCTGGTGCACTAGCATGAGAAACCCAAGCAACACTCTCATGATTTGATAAATACTCAACCATTTTCAAAGCATTAGAACAATGTTTTTCCATTCGAAGAGAGAGAGTTTCTAAACCATGTAAAATATTCCATGCATTTTGTGGTGCTAAACAAGGCCCCATATCTCTCATACCTTCAGCTCTTGCCATCATTGTAAAAGCTGTTGGGCCAAATTCTTCTGCAAATGATAATCCATGATAGCCCTCGTAAGGTTCTGTCATAGAAGGAAATTTATCATTTTGCATCCAATCAAAAGTTCCACCTTCAACTAATATTCCTGCCATAGAAGAACCATTACCACTCATCCATTTAGTTAGTGAGTGTACAACAAGGTCAGCTCCGTGTTCAAAAGGTCTACACAAATAAGGAGTTTGATAAGTGCTATCAATTATTAGTGGGATACCTGCTTCTTTTGCTATGTTTGAAACTTCAGGCATGTTCATTAATTCATTACCAGGATTACCAACAAGCTCACCAAAAATACCTTTAGTATTTGGCTGAATAGCTTTTTTAAAACCTTCTGTATCTCTTGGTTTTACAAAAGTTGTTTTAATGCCAAACTTAGGAAGTGTTAATCTAAATAAATTTACTGTACCTCCATATAATTGTGAAGACACAACCATGTGATCGCCTGCGTTACATAGAGTCATAATAGTTAAAAATATTGCACTCATTCCAGATGCAGTTGCAAGAGCAGCTGTTCCTCCTTCAAGTGCACAAACTCTTTCTTCTAGAACTTGTACTGTTGGGTTGGACATACGACTATAAATATGACCACCTCTTTCTAAATTGAAAAGTGCTGCCGCATGATCAACATCATCAAACATATATGAAGTTGTTTGATAAATTGGTACTTGTCTTGAGCCAGCGTTTTTACTTGGTTGATAACCAGCATGTAGACTTAGTGTGTCAAATTTATAAGTTTTTGGATCCATTATAACTCCTTTGCTTTTGTTCTTAATTCAAATTTTTGTATCTTCCCAGTTGAAGTTTTTGGTAATTCACCAAAGATTACATGCTTTGGTCTCTTAAATCCAGCCATATTTTCTTTACAAAACTGTATAATTTCATCTTCTGTGGCATTTTTTCCAGGGGCTAATTCAACAAATGCACAAGGAGTTTCACCCCACTTTTCATCTGGTTTAGCTACAACGGCAACAAGAGAAACAGAGTCATGTTTTGCTACAACATTTTCTACCTCGACTGATGAAATATTTTCTCCACCTGAAATAATAATATCTTTAGAGCGATCCTTAATTTGAATGTAACCATCAGGATAAACAACGGCTAAATCTCCAGAATGAAACCAGCCATTCTTCATAGATGTTTCAGTTGCTTCTTTATTTTTATAATATCCTTTCATCACAACATTACCTCTTATAAGTATTTCACCCATTGTCTTACCATCCATTGGAACACGTTTATGACTCTCTGGATCGGCAACGATAACTTCTTCTGTATTAGGATAACGAACACCTTGCCTAGAATTAATATCTGCTTTTTCTGTTTTAGGAAGTTCATTCCATTCCTCATTCCATGCACATTGTAATATGTGTCCATATGTTTCTGTTAATCCGTAAACATGCATTACCTCAAAACCTAGGTTATCCATTTTCTCAAGGATGGCACTTGTAGGTGGCGCACCAGCAGTTAGAACAAATACCTTATGATTGATTACTTTTTTATCTTTTTCATCTGCATTTGCGATTAAACTTAATACTATTGGCGCACCTCCAAAATGAGTAACCTTATGTTGATCAATCAAATTGTAAATATCTTTCGCAATAATATATCGGCAACAAACAACCTTGGCGTGAATTAATGCAGCAGTCCATGGATAACCCCATCCATTGCAATGAAACATTGGCACTGTATATAAAAAAGTTAATTTATTAGTCATATTCCAAGCCGTTACACTACCTGTTGACATTAGATAAGAACCCCTATGATGATAGACAACACCTTTGGGTTTTCCTGTTGTTCCTGAGGTATAGCTTAAAGAGATAGCCTGCCACTCATCATCAGGTAAAGACCATTCAAAATTATCATCTCCAGTTAAAAGAAAATCTTCATAAGTCCATTTACCTATTCTTTCACCCTCACCTTCTTTGAATATTGCTTGATCATCATGAATATCAATAATAAGAATATTTTTTCCATAAAGGCTTAAAGCTTTTTTCATAGTAGGTGAAAATTGTGTATCTGTGATTAATAATTTTGCATCACTATGATCTAGAATGTATGCAATTGTTTCTGCATCCAATCTTGTATTAATTGTATTAATTACAGCACCGATCATGGGAATAGAATAATGAGCCTCAAATATTTCAGGTGTATTAGCTGCAATTATGGAAACGGTATCTCCTTTACCAATACCTTGTTTTTCTAAGGCGCTAGCAAATTTCGTACAACGATTATAGGTTTCTTTCCAAGTATAACTTCTTTTACCATAAACAAGTGACTCATAATTTGGATAAATATCTTTAGCACGAGAAATAAAACTTAAGGGAGATAAAGGAACAAAATTAGCAGTATTTTTATCAAGATTTGTATCGAAATTATTCATCCATTCCTCCAAATTTTAATCGATACTACAAGAAATCAAATTAATTTACTAATGGTTTTCCTGTTTCTAATGTGTGTTTTATTCTTTCCTGCGTTTTAGACATCTGGATAAGTCTCATGAATGCTTCGAGCTCTAAATTGTATAGATCATCTTCAGTTAGATCAGAATTCATATTTGTATCACCACCGCTTAAAACAAAAGCAATTTGTTTTCCAACTTCTAAGCTATGATCCATTATTTTCTTTTCACTGTAAAGTTTTTCTAACTTTTCAAACATTTTATCTTTTACAGAACTTCCACCAAGTCTGAATGTAGGTTCGCTGGGTTTGATATAACTGCTTTCAATATTATTAAGTAATTCAATAGCTGTTGTAAGTTGTCTATCCCTATTAATTACGACCTTATCTTTACTAAGAAAAAATTGATTAGGTTTTGCTTCGTTTGGTGAACTTGAAGTAATAGCATAGCCAATAAGATCAAAGACTTTCATAGAAGCATATTCTGAATTTTCTTTTCCTTCAGGTGTTTGTAGCCAACGCCACAACATTTCCTTACACCCACCACCTGCAGGAATTAGACCAACTAGAGATTCAACAAGACCTAGAACAACATTTGTATGTGAGACAGAGTAATCACAGTGAAGAACTACTTCAAATCCTCCTCCAATTGCTAAACCAGAAGGTGCTGCAATAAAAGGTTTATCTGCATATTTGATTGCCTTACAAGTTTGTTGAAAATCTAAGATAAATTTTTCAATTTTTGACCACTCATTATTTTTAGCAAAATCCATTACATAATTTAAATTTACACCTGCTGAGAATTGCATTGCTTCATTTATTATAATTGTGCTTTTATTATTTTGTGCAGCTTCTTTTAAAGCAAGCATAGAGTCTGTGCTAAGAGCGTTGGCTTTAGTGGTAAATTCTACAATTTGAAAAGATGAAGAATCTTGTACGTTTGCAGAAGCGTTATGAAATGTTTTGTCTAATTTAAGAGATCTAAGATTGTCAATATTAGGATCAAGATAGCCTGGTCTCTTCTCAAATTTAAAATTATTTTGAATTGTTTCAAAATAGTTGATGTCAGTATTTTCCTGAATAAAAGAATTTGTTTCTATATTTGATAACATCTCGAATGGACCAATAGTCCAATTAAAGCCTAATCTTAGAGCATCATCAATATCTATATATTTAGATGAAACATCAGGAATTAGAAAAGCAGCATATCTAATTACTTTTGTTAGTATCGATTTTGCATACTTGCCATATTTATCATCTCTTTCGATTAATTTTTTAATATCTATTTTATCACCTAATCCTAAATTTATTTTTTTGCTAGGAGAGTATTCTCCAGTTTCCAGGTTAATTGCTTCAAGAGTTTTTTTACCATCTGACTTATTCATTCTGTAAAAACCACCCTTGCCTTTTCTTCCAGTATAACCTGTATCAATTAGTTTTTTTACTAACGGAATTTCTTGAGCAACTTCGTGAAAGGGATCTTCAATTGGTAATTCTTTAATGAAACTTTTTAAGACATCTGCCATTAAATCGATACCGATCAAATCATACAAACCAAAGATACCTGTTTTAGGAATACCCATTGGTCTGCCAAATACCGCATCTGCTTCTTCAATTGATATATTCATTTTAAATGCTTCAGTCATAGCAACTTGCATTGCATAAACACCAATCCTATTTCCAATAAATCCTGGAGTATCATTACAAATGATTACACCCTTTCCAAGTTGTTCATCACAAAAAGATTTTAAGAAATTAATTTTTTCAGTATCATTAATTGGCTCAGTAACAATTTCTAAAAGAGCCATGTAACGAACTGGATTAAAAAAATGTGTGATGCAAAAATTTTTCTTCATATCCTCGGACATATTTGCAGATAAAACTTTCAAAGGAATAGTTGAGGTATTAGATGAGATTATAGAAGAGGGTTTACGTGCATCTTGTATTTTAGAATATATAGAGTGTTTAATATCAATTCTTTCTACTACAGCTTCAACAACCCAATCAGCTTCTGAGACAGCAGAGAAATCGTCTTCTATATTTCCAGTTTCAATATGTTTTGCCTTAGTTTTTTCTACAAGTAGTGGAGGTCTTGATTTTATAATTCTTTCTTTAGCTTTTTCTGTTATTTGATTTCTTGATCCTTCATTTGAAGGTAGATCAAGAAGAGTTACAGAAATTCCTGCATTAGCAACCTGTGCAGCAATCCCACTACCCATAGTCCCAGATCCTATAACTACTACTTTTTTAATATTCATATGAGTTCTATAAAGCTGAGCTTATATAAGAAAAATTTGATGTATGAAAATAATTTAAGCATAAGGGTGGAAATTAATATAAATATCTCTTATAGGCCCGGAAAATGAAAAAAAACCCTTCAAGAAATGTCCATTTTTCAAAAGGACCAAGTGAAATTTTAGATGATATTAATTCATCCATAGATATTGATCAGCGTCTTTATGAGGAAGATATAGCAGGCTCAATTGCGCATGCTAAAATGCTAGGGAAGCAAAAAATAATAAACAAAAAAGAACAAAGTGCAATAGTCTCTGGGCTTAAAGCAATTGAAAGAGATATTGAAAAAAACAAAGTAGTTTTTTCAAAAAAACTTGAAGATATTCATATGAATATTGAAAGTTTATTATTTAAAAAAATTGGAAAGGTTGCAGGGAAACTTCACACGGCAAGATCTAGAAATGATCAAGTAGTAACTGATTTAAAATTATGGATTAAAAAAGAGTCAAAATTCTTAGATAGTGAACTAAAGAAATTTCAGAAAACTTTGATTAATATTGCAAATAAAAATACTGAAACAATTATGCCTGGTTATACACATTTACAGATTGCTCAACCAATATCATTAGCTCATCATGTTTTAGCTTATGTTGAAATGATTAGTAGAGACAGAACAAGGCTTCAAGATTGTTTATATCGTTTAAATGAAAGTCCATTAGGTGCAGCTGCACTTGCAGGAACTTCATTCCCTATTGATAGAAAATATACATCTAAAGAATTAGGATTTAGAGAACCAACAAAAAACGCAATGGATACAGTCTCAGATAGAGACTTTGTAATAGAATTTTTATTTGTTTTATCTTTGATCGCTGTTCATTTGTCAAAAATAGCTGAGGAAATTGTACTTTGGTCAAACCAACAATTTAATTTTATAAATTTACCAGACGATCTTTCAACTGGCAGTTCAATTATGCCACAGAAAAAAAACCCTGATGGCGCAGAACTTGTCAGAGGAAAAACAAGTATTATTATTAGCAATTTAGGTTCAATGCTTAATATTGTTAAAGGATTGCCTCTTTCATATAGTAAAGACTTACAAGATGATAAACAATTAACTTTTAACTCATACGACAATGTTTTCTTGTGCGTAAAAGTTATTAATGAAATTTTATCAAAATCAACATTTAATAAAACTAAAATGAAAGGGTTGATAGACAATTCAAATGCCACTGCTACAGATTTAGCTAATTGGTTAGTCCAAAATCTTAGTTATTCTTTTAGAGATGCTTATAATGTTACAGGAAAGGTTGTTGCTTATTGTTCAAGAAAAAAAATAAATATAGATTCATTATCTCTTGATGAATTAAGAAAGTTTGACAAAAATATAACCGCAGGTGCAAAAAAAGTGCTATCAGCTATTAATAGTGTAAACTCAAAAACTAGTTTTGGTGGAACAGCTCCCAAAATTACTAAAAAAATGATAAAATTTGCTATAAAAAAATACCTATAATGATCAGACTAATATTATTATCATTTTTGTTGTTTACTTTTAGTTGTGGAAAAGTTGGCCCATTAAGCTTACCAGAGGATCAAGTAGACAAATCAGTAATTACATACCCATGTGACGAAGCATGTTTAGAGAAATTAGAAGAAGAAAAAAAACGTCAACAATCTGTTGTTATAAATACTGATTAAATGCTTAATTATAAAAATAATGACCCACATATTGAGGGTACTTCATTGCATGACTTAGTGAAAGTTTGTGAAACCCCTTTTTATGTTTATTCACAAGAAAAAATTATTAATCAAGTAAATAAAACTAAAGAAATATTAGGCAACAATATTTTTTATTCAATTAAGTCTAATTCAAATCAAGCTATTTTGAAATTAATGAACTCATTAGATCTTGGAGCAGATGTAGTTTCAGTTGGTGAACTTAAAAGAGCTTTAGAGGCTGGCTTTAATCCAAATAAAATTATTTTTGAAGGCGTAGGAAAATCTGAACAAGACTTACTCTATGCTATGCATAAAAATATACGATTAATTAATACTGAATCTTTAGAAGAGATTAAATTGCTCGATAGTTTAGCAACAGAAAAAAATAGGGTTGTTGATATTGGTGTCAGGCTTAATCCAGATATTGATGGAGAAACTTTGAATAAAATTTCTACTGGCAAAAAAACGGATAAGTTTGGTATCGAAATTGATAAAATAGACAAAATTGTTGAATTAGTTAAAAGTTGTAAAAGTTTAAATTTAGTTGGTATTAGCTGTCATATTGGAAGTCAAATTAGTAAAATTGAAGCTTTTAAAAATACTTTTAATCAAATGAAGATGGCTGCCAATAAGTTTATTGAATCAGGTATTAATATAAAACATGTTGATTTGGGTGGAGGATTCCATGTTAAATATAAGGATTCTGATCCAGATTTTAATATTGGGATGGTAAAAGAGGAACTAGATAATTGTTTTACAAAAACAAACTATGAATTATCTTTTGAACCTGGTCGGTATTTAATTGCTGAAGCAGGAATTACTGTTACTTCCATTATTACAATTAAAAATAATGGAGGTATAAATTATTTAATTGTTGATGCTGGCATGAATACATTAATACGTCCAGCTATGTACGGTGCTCATCATGAAATATCAGCGATAAATGTAAACTCAGAAGAATTTATGAATTATGCCATTGCTGGTCCAATTTGCGAAAGTTCAGATATATTTTTAAAAAATATTAAATTGGCTAAACAAAAAATTGGTAATCTACTAGTTATAAAAAATACAGGGGCCTATGGAAAAGTAATGTCTTCAAATTATAACTCTAGACCATTGCCCTCTGAAATTTTAGTACACAATGATAATTATGCAATTATTTATTCTCCAGAGAAAATTGAGAAAACAATTGAAGCTGATACTATTCCGAGTTGGTTGTCACTAATTTAAAGTACTGTGTATAATTTTAGCTAAGTCTGAAATTATCAAATTTAAATTAAAGAAAAATTCCCTAATATAAAAATCAATAATAATAAAAGTATTTACACCGTAGGATCGATAAATCCATATTGCTAAAATCACAACTGTAGCTAGAGCAATTACTATAGTTGAATTAATAACACTTGGTTTCTCTTGTCTTACAACTGTACTTGGTAAATTTCTGACTGGACCTTTTTCTAATTTTTCTTTTTGTTTATTATTTTTTAAATTTTGATCTAATTCTTCTTTTTTTGTAGATGGGACTGATGATGTAATGTCAGTATCATCTGATTCTTGAAACCATTGATGATTACAATTTGCGCATTCAACCATTCTACCATTTGGTTTAAGATCTGCAGAATTTACTAAATACTTGAATTCACAATTAGAGCAAACAATGAACATAAATTATATATAGATCAGTCAGGCTAGTATATAAAACAAAATCATTAAGTATGTTAATTTTAAAAAGTATAATATTTTATATTTCCTTGGTTATGTGGACTGTGTTGATGGGTATTGTATGTTTACCTTTTCTCTTATTACCAAGTTATTTACTTAAATATCCAACCAAACTTTGGATACGTGTTATTTTTGTTTTTCTTAATCTTATATGTAATATTAAACATAAAATTGAGGGTTTAGAAAATATTCCAAATGAAAGTGTATTAATTGCGTCTAAACATCAGTCTGCATTTGAGACACTCGCACTCTATTACTATTTAAAAGATTGTTTCTTTGTTCATAAAAGAGAGCTTTTTTTTATACCAATTTTTGGACAATATTTATTCAAGTCTAATATGGTTGCGATCAATAGAGATGGTGGAACAAAAGCTATGAGAGATATGTTACAAAAAGTTCAAAAAAAATTATCTTTTGGATCTTCAATTATTATTTTCCCCGAAGGAACAAGAAAGCTACCTGGTAGTAAACCTG
>CABYRE010000005.1 GCA_902521325.1 uncultured Alphaproteobacteria bacterium | reverse complement strand
TTGAACAACCAATACTATTTATTTGATTAGTTGGGCCTACTTCCTCATTTTTGATTTTAATCATTGCATTAAAAAGATCTCTTTCAATATTTGAATTTAGATTTGCATTCATTACACCTGAGTCTATTCTACCTCTATATTTTAATTTAAGATCTTTATCAAAACCAAAAAAGTCTGGAGTACAAACAGCATTATAATTTTTTGCCACTTCTTGTGTTTCATCATAAAGATATGGAAAATTAAATTTATATTTATCAGAAAAAATTTTCATATTATCAAATGAATCATCGGGATAGTTAATTACGTCATTAGACATAATTGCAATTGTATTTATTGAGTGCTCTAGTAACTCATCAGCATCTTTTTTTAATCTACTTGCAATTGCTTTAACATATGGACAATGATTACATATAAAAACAATAACAGTACCATTTAATCCTTTTGTATTATCTAAAGAAACCATCTTATGATCAATATTTTTAAGATTAAATGATGGCGCTAATACATTTAAATTGTCGTTTGGGGCATTTACAGGCATAAAATTTTGTTATATTCTTAATTTATGGGCTTAGTAACATCTAGTGCTTCAACTAACAATCACAATCTCTACTTTTCCAAAGATGAACTCGCCAAAATCCTAAATCTTTATTCTAAAGGAGTTTCAAATGGTGAGTGGAAAGATTATGCTATTGATTTTAATAAAAATAATGCATTTTTTTATATATTTAAGCATAGTCTAGCGGCTCCAGAATGCATACTTAATAAATCATTGGAGAGAAAAAAAAGAAAAATTTTTTACAATTTAAAATCTAAAAATCAAAATAAGAAATTTGAAAGTTTAGACGCACTTATATCATCTTTAAATCGAAACATTTTTAAGTTAGTAAATTAATATTAATAATTTTGTTTAATAATTTGTATTATTAAACTTAATCTTTCTACACTTTATTTTCTAATTGCCCAACCAGCAAAAATATTTTCAAGATAAACAACAATATAATATAAAAATATTCCCATAACAGCCAAGGTGATCAATACTGCAAACATTAATGGATAATCTGCACTAATTTTTCCACTATCAAACAAATGTCCTAATCCTTTTCCATGTGGTTCAATAATCTCCATCAAATTAGTTCCAATAAAAGCGAGTGTTGTTGATACTTTTAATGCTCCAAAAAATTCTGGTAATGTTTTTGGTAAAGCAATTTTATAAAAAATCTCAAATTTATTCGCTCCTAAAGATAAAAGTATGTCTTCATATTCTCTTTCCAAAGTTGACAATCCAATCGAAATTGAAACACAAATGGGGAAAAATGAAATAAGAATTACAATTATAATTGTATTCATATTGTGCATACCGACAAATATTAATGCAATTACTGGAACTACTGTTGCTTTAGGAATAGCATTAAAACCAACAAGAATGGGATATAAGCCTATTCTAATAGTTTTTGAAAACCCCATCAAAATACCTAAACTTAATCCTACCAAAACAGACAATATTAATCCTACAACAGTTCTCCAAAAAGTTTCCCAACCGTAGATTAAAAAGAGATGTTTAAATTTCCAAAATGCTGGCCATAAATCTGAAGGGGAAGCCATTTTATAATTTGGCCAATTATTATACCAAACCAACAATTCCCATAACAAACAAAAAATTATAAGGCTAAATAAAGGTATAATAAAATTATTGATTCTAATCATTTTTATTCTGAGCTATTTCGATTTGATTTCTAAGTGTTGCAAGTAATTGTGAAACTTCTGATGAATATAAATCAGAGATTTTTTTTTCTTCATTAAAATTAGTTTTGACGTCGTATTGTAATGAAGCTGGTCTTCCGGATAAAACAATTACTTGATCAGCTAAATAAACAGCTTCTCTTAAATCATGAGTTATTAAAATACATGTGAAGTCTCTTTCTTTTTTTAATTTGTGCATAACGTCCCACAAATCTTCTTTTGTAAATGCATCTAGAGCTGCAAAAGGCTCATCTAAAATTAAGACCTCTGGACTATGAACTAAAGATCTACAAAGTGAAACTCTTTGTTTCATCCCACCAGATAATTCAGATGGTAAATTATTTTCAAATTCTTCTAATCCCACTAACTTAAGTAGATCTAATGCATTCGATCTCTTTTGATTATAATTCATATTTTTTGATACTATCTCAAGTGGAAGAATTATATTTTTAATTACATTTCTCCATTCTAACAAAACTGGATTTTGAAAAGCCATTCCTATAGTAGAAAGTGGGGATGTAATTTTTTTATTTGAAATAAAAATATTACCTTGAGTTGGTTTAATTAATCCACTGATTAATCTAGTTATTGTAGATTTTCCACAACCTGAAGGCCCAACTATAGCAGTAAAACCTTTTCTTTTAACTGATAGGGAAAGATCCTTTAAAACAGGAAGCATACCTTGTCTAGTTTCATATTGATGAGAAACCTTTTCAATATTGATATGCATAAGTAATGATTAGTATATGGGGTAGAAATAGTCTACCCCATATAAAATTATTAAGGTAAATATTTATCGGTAAAAAATGATGAAATCTCTGGATCAGATGAGAATTCGTATGTTTCTGCTAACTGTCCTAAAGCTTTTTCCATTCTTGCAATGTCAATATTACCCATACCGTTTTCTTTTACGTAATCAGTATTAACATTTCCTTCTATTGCTAATATCAATCTTCTTGTCTCTAAAGCTAAATCAGCAGCTGGATTTCGCTCAACCATGCTCTTCACCGCATCTTCAGGATTTTTCATAGCATCAGCCCATCCTTTAGATACAGCTTTTAAAAAACCTTTAACTATTTCAGGATTTGCATCTGCATAATCAGTGTTAACTATTATGGCATTACCATATAATTCTAATCCATAGTTTGCCATCAACATAATTGATATATCATCCTCAGGAACACCAAGACGAACTAAATTTAAAAACATTGAAAATGAAAACCCTGTTATAGCGTCAACGTTTTTTTCAGCTAACATCGGTTCTCTTGTTGGAAAACCTACTGGCTCCACTGTTATATTATCAACATTAATATTATTTGCATTAGCAAATGGTGGGAATTGTGCCCATGCACCATCAGGTGGTGGTGCACCAAGAATTTTTCCCTCTAAATCAGATGGAGTTGTAACACCAAGACTTTTTCTTCCAGCAATTGCAAATGGAGGTTTATCATAAACCATCATAACTGCCATAACTGGCGCTCCAGGATTTTGATCTAAGAATTTTATTAAACTGTTTATATCTGCAAAGCCAATAGGAAAAGCTCCTGTAGCAACCTTTGGAATTGCATCTAAGGATCCTTTACCTGCAGATATTTCAACTTCTAATTGTTCTTCAACAAAATATCCTTTATCTATTGCATAGAAATAAGGTGCACTTGGTCCTTCAAATTTCCAATCTAAAGCAAAAGATATTTTAGTATTTGCAAAACTATTGAAAGATAAGAGTACTGAAGTAATAAATATTAAAAATATTTTCATTTGATTATACCTCCTAATATAAATTTGAGGTTAGTTTAAATGTGTTTTTTTAATAATACGATATAGGCAATTTAGTAATTCTTAAAATGCATACATAAATCTTAAATTTAAAAATATAACAAAATCAATTAGTAATATTATTCCCATTCAATGGTTCCTGGAGGTTTAGAAGTAAAGTCATATAATACTCTGTTAATACCTTTAACATTATTAATTATTCGAGAAGATATTTCTTTGAGTTGATTATTTGAAAACATATAAAAATCCGCTGTCATTCCATCCACTGAAGTAATAGCTCTAAGTGAAACAGAGTAATTGTATGTTCTTTCATCTCCCATAACACCTACTGATTTTACTGGTAAAAGAACAACAAAAGCTTGCCAAATTTTATTATAAAGATTTTTTTCTTTTAAATACTCAATAAAAATATGATCTGCCTCTTGAAGAATTAAGATCTTTTTTTTATCAATTAACCCAGGTATTCGGATTGCTAAACCTGGACCTGGGAAAGGATGTCTTAAAAGTAACTGTTTATCTATTTTTAATTGCCTTCCAACATTTCTTACCTCGTCTTTAAATAATTCTCTTAATGGCTCCACAATTTTTAATTTCATTTTTTTTGGTAAACCCCCAACATTATGATGACTTTTTATTTTAGCTGTTGGACCTCCAAAAAATGGAATACTTTCTATAATATCAGGGTAAAGAGTCCCCTGCCCTAAATAATCTACATTTGATATTTTTTTAGCTGCTTTATCAAAAACTTCTATAAATGTTTTGCCAATTATTTTTCTTTTTTTCTCAGGATCAGAAACTTTTTTTAATTTTTTTAAAAAAATATTAGAAGCATTTATTTTAATAAAGTTTTTTCCAAATTTTTTGGAAAATATTTTTGCAACTTCATTAGCTTCATTTTTCCTTAAAAGACCGTGATCAACGAAAATACAATAAAGATTTTTGTTAACGGCCATGCTTAACAAATATGCAGTAACTGTAGAATCTACACCTCCAGATAAACCACAAATTATTTTTTTATTATTAATTTCATTTTTTAATTCTAATACTTTATTTTCAATAAATTTTTGAATTTTGAATTTATTTTTTATATTTACTATATTGAAAATAAAATTATTAATTATTTTTGAACCAAAATCTGTGTGATAGACCTCAGGATGAAATTGAAGGCAATAAATTTTATTTTTATAATTTTCAATAGATGAAATAATTTTATTATTTGATAAAGATGTTATTGAAAAAAGTTTTGGTATTTTATTGATATTATCTCCATGAGACATCCATACTTTGATTTTTTGTTTATTAATTCCTTTAAATAAAAGTGATTTTTTCTTAATATTTATTATGGTGTGACCATACTCTCTATGCGTGGAACGTTTTACTACACCTTTCAAATTTTTTGTTACTAATTGCATACCATAGCAAATTGCTAAAACTGGTTTTTTCATTTTTAAAATTTCTTGATTTAATATAGGAGCATTTTTGTCTAGTACTGATCTAGGTCCTCCAGATAATATAAATGCCGATGGTTTGATTTCATTTAAAATTTTTTTTGTAATTTTATTAAAAGGATAGACAAGACAAAAGACTTCTAACTCTCTTATTCTTCTTGCTATTAACTGTGTGTATTGAGATCCATAATCTACAATTAAAATAGTTTCTAATTTACTCCTCATACAATCTAAATCCTCTTGATATAATAAATATTTCACTTGATTCTTGTCTTGATGATTTTGGCTTAAAATACTCAACTTTATCAAAAATTTTTTTAAGCATCTTTATAATTTCCTTTTCTTCCTCTCCCTTCCAAATTTTGAAAATAAATGATCCTTGTTTTTTTAATATTATTTCTAATCTGTCTATAACTTCATATATTAATTGACTTATTCTCAGATGATCTGTTGATTGATGACCAGTTGTATTAGGAGCTACATCTGATAAAACTAAATCAAATTTATTTTTTAAATTAGTAAAATTATATTTTAAAAAATCTTCTCTATAGAAAGCTACACGTTGATGATTCATTTTCATATCTAATAAATCAAAGCAGGTTATATAAGTTTTTGGATTGTAATTTAAGATGACTTGAGTCCAACCTCCTGGAGAAGATCCAAGTTCTAGTATTTCTTTAGAATGCTCAATTATATTATATTTTTGCTCAATCTCTTCAAGTTTAAACGCAGCTCGATTTATATACCCTAACTGTTTAGCTTTCTTTACAAACTGATCATTTTTTTGTCTATTAACCCAGTTTTTTGATTTCATAAAAGATAATAAAGTTAACAAAAAATTGTTTTTTTAGTAACTTTAATATATATGACATGTACGATATTTAATGAAAAGATCAATATTTATAGCTTTCATAATACTTGCCGCTGTTGTTGGATGGATTGGTTCTGGTCAATTTTCAAACAATGTTGTTGCGCAAGACGATAATACAGAAACTAGCACCGAAACAGAAACTTCATATTTTCAAGATACAGAAAATAATGATAATGAAGAATTTACATTTTCTGTTGAAACAAAAGTATTTACTTCTAGTCTAATAGATCAATCTATTGAATTACAAGGTCAAACTATTCATAATAAAAAAATTGATGTTAAATCTGAAACATCTGGCAACATAGATAATATTGAATTTTCAAGAGGAGATAGAGTATCTCAAAATGCTGAAATGATTACAATTTCACTAGAAGATAGAAATGAAAAGCTTTCTAGTGCAAAAAAAGATTTAGAAAGACTTAATAAAGAATTAATTTTAAATGAAAAAAACAGAGATAATCTACTTAGACAAAATGTTGAAAGAATTGAATTGTATGAAATTGAATATGCATCTGCAAAACAACTTATTGATAAAGGTTTAAGTTCAAAATCAAAATTAAGTTTAGCATCTTTTAATCTTGCTAATGCTCAAACTGATAGAGAAGATATTAAAATAAAATTTGAATCTACCTTAGCAAACCTTGAAGCTCAAATTTCAAATGTAAAGTCAATTTTAAAAAACATAAAACTTGATATTGAAAAAACTTTTATCAAGGCACCATTTGATGGAATTATTTCAGAAAAAATGGTTGAGGAAACTGAATTCATCTCTATAGGCACTCCCCTATTTACTATAATTGATTTAGACCCTATCAAGATTGAAGGTTATTTATCTGAATTTGATGTAAATAAAGTGAGTGTTGGCACTAAAGCTCTAATTGAAGATAGTAATGGTATTAAAAAAAATGGAATAATATCTTTTATTTCTCCATCAGCTGAAACTAGTACTAGAACATTTGAAATTACAATTGAAGCTGATAACAAAGATCTCTCTTATAAAAGTGGTATAACCACTAAAATTGTTATCAAAGGCTCAGAACTTAAAGCTCACAAAATACCTCCTTCTATATTAACTTTGTTAGACGATGGTACTGTAGGTGTTAAAGCTGTAGATAATGATAATAAAGTTACTTTCTATCCAACTAAAACAATTAAGGATACAATAGATGGTATGTGGGTTTCTGGATTACCTGAGACAGTAAAATTAATTATAAGTGGTCAAGAATATATAAGTATTG
This sequence comes from uncultured Alphaproteobacteria bacterium, assembly GCA_902521325.1. Classification (GTDB taxonomy): domain Bacteria; phylum Pseudomonadota; class Alphaproteobacteria; order HIMB59; genus CACPNW01. The sequence goes on along the minus strand of CABYRE010000005.1, from coordinate 66,124 downwards.
GTGAAACAATAAACTAATCTAAATGAAAATTAATATTATAGACTATGCAATTAGCCATTCCCGAGTTTTCATGGGAATACTTATTTTTATTATTTTTTCAGGCGCATCTACTTACATCACTATGCCCAAAGAATCATCTCCTGATGTAAGCATACCAATAGTTTATATTTCACTAAGTCAAAATGGTATTTCTGCACAAGACTCTGAAAGGCTTTTAGTTAAACCAATTGAAGACGAAGTAAAAACTGTTGAAGGAGTAAAAGAAGTAAGATCAACAGCTTATTCAGGTGGAGGCAATGTTTTATTAGAATTTGATGCTGGATTTGATTCTGATCAAGCTATGGTTGATATCAGAGATAAAGTTGATAGAGCTAAGGGTGATCTACCTAGTGAAGCAGATGAACCAACAGTTAACGAGGTTAATATAAGTACATTTCCTATCTTATCCATTTCTTTAAGTGGAGATGTACCTAATAGAACTCTTCAAGATTTAGCTGATATTTTGCAAGATGATATAGAAACAATTCCTAGTGTTTTAGAAGCAAAAATAGGTGGTAAAAGAAATGAGCAGGTTGATATATTAATTAATCCAACTGCAGTTGATAGCTATGGCATCAATCTTGAGAGTCTTATTAATATCGTTAGAGAAAATAATAAAATGGTATCTGCTGGCGGTCAAGACACTGGTGACGGAAGTTTTGATATTAAAGTTCCAGGCTTATACGAAACTATTGAAGATGTATTAAATACTCCTGTTAAAACTAACGGAGATTCAGTTATTACTTTCAGGGATATTGCTGAAGTTAAAAGAACATTCGAAGATAGGCAATCTTATGCAAATGTAAATGGATCTAATTCAATAACTATTGATGTCTCTAAAAGAATTGGTGAAAATATTATTAATACTATTGAAGAAGTAAAAAGAATAACTGCAATTACTGCTAAAAGTTTTCCTGAAAATGTTGAAATTTCTTTTGGAAATGATCAATCAAAAGGCATTAAAACTATGTTAAATAGTCTGCAAAATAACGTCATAGCAGCTATAATCCTTGTTCTAATTATTATTTTAGGTGCATTAGGCGTTAGATCTGGTTTATTAGTTGGTGTATCTATTCCAGGTTCGTTTTTATCAGGTTTATTAGCCCTGTCTGTAATGGGTTTTACTATTAATATAGTAGTATTATTTGCTCTAATTTTATCTGTAGGTTTGCTAGTTGATGGAGCAATTGTTGTTGTTGAATATGCAGATAGAAAAATGAAAGAAGGCCTTAGTGTAAAAGATGCATTTGCAAACGCATCAAAAAAAATGTCACTACCGATTATATCATCGACTGCAACTACTCTAGCAGCTTTTTTACCATTAATATTCTGGCCTGGTATAGCTGGTGAATTTATGAAATATTTACCAATAACACTTATATGTGTTCTTATTTCTTCTTTGTTTATGGCACTACTGTTTGTACCGGTTTTAGGATCTATTTTAAATACTGTATCAAGAATACTTCTACAATTTATTGTTCCATTACTAATATCATTAATTTTTTATAATCTGTTATCTTTTGGATTTGGATTATTAGACCTTCAAAGATTTAGTTTATTTATAACAATTGGAAAATATTTGCTCAGCTTCGCTTTATTTATATTTGTATTTATAAGAATTATACCAAGGGTTTATAAAATTTCAGAAAATGTAAATTCTACAGATAAATTAGTTTCTAAAAATGCAAAAATCTTATCTTCAGAATCAAATGAACCTGTTTTAAACGTTACTGGTTTTGTTGGATTTTATGCAAAAATATTAAACTTCTTATTATTTCATCCTTTAAAAGTGATGATTAGTGCCTTAGTAATATTAATTGCTGTAAACTACACTTATACTCAAGTTGGAGAAGGTGTTGAATTTTTCCCAGATGTTGAACCAGATCTCGCAAAAATCGTAGTTTTTGCAAGAGGTAATCTTTCTGTTGAAGAAAAAAAAGATTATGTATCAAGAGTTGAGAATATTATTTTAAAACTTCAATCAGAAAGACAGGAATTTAAAAATATTTATTCCTTAAGTGGAAATGTAAGTGAACAATCAGAGGCATCAGAAGACTTTATAGGATCAATAAGTTTAGAATATACAGATTGGGATAAAAGAAGAAAATCAAAAGTAATTCTAGCAGAAATTTTGGAAGCCACAAAAAGTATAAACGGTATTAAAGTTGAATCAAGAGAACAACAAGGTGGTCCTGGTGAAGGTAAACCAATTAACATTAAATTAACCAGTGATAATAAACAACTTTTAATTGCTGAAGGAACTAAGCTTAAAAAATTTATGGATAGTTATCCAAACTTAATGAATGTAGAAGATAATTTACCAGCACCTGGGATAGAATGGGAAATTAATGTAGATAGAAAACAAGCATCTAAATTTGGAGCTAACATTACATCAATTGGTAATGTAATTAAACTTGCAACAAACGGTCTTAAACTTGGTGAATATAGACCTGATGATAGTAATGAAAGTATACCACTTTATCTTCGTTATCCAAACGAAGGAAGAACATTGGATAGAATTGATAACTTAAGAGTAATTACTTCAAATGGTTTAGTTCCAATATCCAATTTTGTAGAAATTGTTCCAAATAGCAGAACAGGAAATATAATCAGAGTAGATTCAAAAAATGCTATAAATATTCAGGCAGATGTAGAGCCTGGAACTTATCCTGATGGTAAAGTTAGAGAACTTGAGTACGTATTAGGAATTTCAGATACTGTTCCATCTTGGAGAGGAAGAACATTAGATTTACCACGTTATGAATTAGATAATAAAGTAAGGGCAGAACTTATTGGAGAAAATGAAGACCAAAAAGAAGCTCAAGAGTTTTTAACAGGAGCTTTTGGTGTAGCTTTATTTTTAATGCTAATGATACTTCTTTTGCAGTTTAATAGCTTTTATAGTGCATTCTTAATTCTTTTTGCAGTAGTAATGTCTACTGCTGGTGTATTTATAGGTTTAATGGTGACAGCACAGCCATTTGGTATTGTTATGTCAGGAGTTGGAGTAATTGCTCTTGCTGGAATAGTTGTAAATAATAATATTATTTTGATTGATACATTTGATTTTTTAAAGACTAAAACATCTAGTATAAGAGAAGCCATTATCAAAACAGGAGCACAGAGACTTAGACCAGTTTTACTTACTACAACTACAACAGTACTAGGATTATTACCAATGGTTACAATGACAAATGTTGATTTTATATCTAGAGAAATAACCAGAGGTTCGCCAGATACTCAGTGGTGGGTTCAATTATCAACAGCTATAGTATTTGGACTACTTTTTGCAACATTTCTTACATTAGTTGTAACTCCATCAGCATTAATGTTTAGAGAAAACATTAAGAATTGGTATAAGAATAAAATTTCTAGTTAAATTTTTTCTAATAAACATTTAAATATATGACTATTAAATCTATTACTGTCTATTGCTCATCTTCAGATAAATTAAGTAATAAATATTATCAAGATGCAAAAGAAATTAGCAAGTTAATATCATCATTTGAAATAAATATTGTCTACGGTGGGGCAAAAGTTGGTATTATGGGTGTGGTTGCTAAGACAGCAAAAAAATATAAAAATAGAGTTATTGGAGTAATTCCAAATTTCTTATCTGAGAGAGAAATAATTTTTGAAAATATAGATGAGTTAAAAATAGTGGATAATATGTCTGAAAGAAAAAAATTACTCTTTGAGTTAGGTGATGCGTATTTAGCATTACCTGGAGGAACAGGAACTTTAGAAGAAATTGTAGAAGTTGTATCTTGGAAAATAATGGGGATTCATAATAAGCCAATAATATTTTTTAATAAAAATAATTTCTGGGATAATCTGTTTCAACAATTTAAATTTTTTGAAGATGAAAAATTTTCAAATAAAAATTTACAAAACAGTTTTCACATTATAGATACGGTTCATCAATTAAAAAATATAATAATTAAATGGCAAAAATAAAAGTTAAAAACCCTGTAGTTGAAATGGATGGAGATGAAATGACCAGAATCATCTGGGAGTACATCAAAGAACAATTAATTTTGCCCTATCTTGATATAGACATCAAATATTTTGATCTTGGAGTAATGAAAAGAGATGAAACCAATGATCAAATCACCATAGACGCTGCCGAGGCGGTGAAAAGATATGGTGTAGGCATAAAATGTGCAACAATTACACCTGATGAAAATCGAGTAGAGGAATTCAAATTAAAAAAAATGTGGCGTTCTCCAAATGGAACAATAAGAAATATACTGGGAGGAACTATATTTAGACAACCAATTATATGCAAAAATGTTCCAAGAATAATCACGAACTGGAACAATCCAATTGTAGTTGCTAGACATGCCTTTGGAGATCAATATAGAGCAACTGACACATTAATTAATAAACCAGGGACACTTAAAATGGTTTTTGAACCTAAAGATGGATCTGAAGGATTTACAAAAGATGTATATGAATTTGAAAAATCTGGTGTAGCCCTATCAATGTATAACTTAGATAATTCAATTAAAGACTTTGCTAGAGCTTGTTTTAATTATGGTCTTAACCTTGGTTGGCCAGTTTACCTTTCTACTAAAAATACTATTTTAAAAGTCTACGATGGAAGATTTAAAGATTTATTTCAGGATGTATTTGATACTGAATTTAAAAATAAGTTTAATGAAAAAGACATAGTTTATGAGCATAGATTAATCGATGATATGGTGGCCTCAGCTTTAAAATGGGAAGGTAATTTTATTTGGGCTTGTAAAAATTATGATGGAGATGTTCAATCAGATTCTGTTGCTCAAGGATTTGGATCACTAGGTTTAATGACAAGTGTGTTGATGACCCCTGATGGTAAAACAGTAGAAGCTGAAGCAGCACATGGTACTGTTACTAGGCATTATAGAAATCATCAAAAAGGTATAGAAACTTCAACTAATCCTATTGCATCAATTTTTGCTTGGACAAGGGGTTTAAGTTTTAGAGGAGAATTTGATAGTAATAATGAATTAATAAATTTTGCAAAAAAATTGGAAGAAACGTGTATCAAAACTGTAGAAAGTGGTGAAATGACAAAAGATTTAGCAATATTAATTAATAAAGATCAGAAATGGTTAAACACTCAAGATTTTTTAAGCGCAATAAAAAACAATTTTCAAATTAAATAATAGAATTTAATCTATCTTCTACGTATTTTATACTCTCGTTAATTTGACTAACATTTGATCCTCCTCCTTGAGCAAGATCTTTTCTACCACCCCCACCCTTTCCACCTAGAATAATCGAAATTTCTCTAATTTCTTTTGAAGCATCAAAAAGATCTGTAATATCTTCTGTAACTCCTAGCACTATAGATAATTTGTTTTCATTATTTGAAATTATTAACGAAACACTATTTTTATTATATTGTTTTTTTTGCTCATCAATAAATGTTTTCAAAGATTTATTAGGGTAGTCTTCAGCAATCAAGTATATAAAACTTAATTCTTTGATTTTTTTTACAACAATATTGTCAATATTTTTTGATATAGACATATTTTGTTTCAATTTTTCGTGTATTTGATTTAATTCTTTAATTAACAAACCTTTGTCTTCAGATTGATTTTTAAAATTATAATCAGCATTAATCTTTTTAATTTTATTCTTTAAATCTTCAATTTGATTATCTTGGTTTTTATTTTTTTCTAATAAATTTTTTTCTATTTCTTTAATATATTTATCTACTGCAACATTAGATACAGCCTCTATTCTTCTTATTCCAGATGCAACACTAGATTGATTAGTTATTTTAAATTTACTTATTTCCCCTAATCTAAGAACATGAGTTCCTCCGCATAATTCTTTTGAAAAGAATAGTTCATTTTCATGACCCATTGTTACTACTCTTACTTCATCACTATATTTTTCTCCAAATAATGCCGTCGCACCTTCTTCAATAGCTTTTTTTTGATCGACAATTTTAATTTCAACAATTCCATTTTTTTGAATTTGATCATTTACAATTTTTTCAACATTTATGAGTTGATCTTTTTCAATTGGATTATTGTGACTAAAATCAAATCTAAGTTTTTCTGAATTTACAAGTGAACCCTTCTGCGTGACATGCTTGCCCAGTATTTTTCTTAGAGCAGCATGTAATAAATGAGTTGATGAATGATTATATTTAATAAAATCTCTATTCACTGTATTGATTCTAGCTGTAATGATATCTTCAACTTTGCATCCACCTCTAATTACTTTACCTTTGTGAAGAAAATAATTTTCAAATATTTTTGTTGTATTGATAACTTCAAACTTAAAGTTATCATTTTCAAAAAAACCTTGATCACCCACCTGACCACCACTTTCTCCATAAAAAGGTGTTTGATTTAATATTATAATTGCTTCTTGATCTTTTTTAATTTTATCTACTGACTTACTTTCTGATATGATTGAAATTATTTTACAATCAGCTTCCATATCAAAATATCCTAAAAATTCTGTTGGATCTATTTTAGAAGTTATTTCAAACCAAATGCCTTCATCCTCGATGTCTCCTGTACCTTTCCAGCTTTGTCTCGCTCTTTCCTTTTGATCTAACATTTTTTGTTCAAATGTTTTTATATCGACTTCAATATTTTTACTTTTCAAATAATCTTGTGTTAAATCTAAGGGAAATCCATAGGTATCGTATAATTTAAATGCCACTTCTCCATTAAATATATTTGTTGAATTTGAAATTTCCTCATCTAAAATTTTTATTCCGTTTTCAACAGTTTCCTTGAATTTAGTTTCTTCATTCATTAGTGTATTAGTAATGAGATCTTTTGCTCTATCTAATTCAGGATATGAATTTTTAATTCCATCTAAAAAAATAGGAAATAACTTATGAAATACAGGCTCTTTATTACCTAAAGAATGAGCGTGTCGCATTCCCCTTCTCATTATTCTTCGTAAGACGTATCCTCTACCTTCATTTGAAGGCATTACTCCATCAGCAATTAAAAAAGAGGAAGATTTTAAGTGATCTGCAATTACTCTGTGACTAGGATTTGTTATTGAACTTTCTTCGCCACATAGTTTTGTTGATTCATTTATAATCGGTTGAAATAAATCTGTTGAATAATTATCGTTAGAACCATCTAGAAGAGCTGTCATTCTCTCTAATCCCATTCCAGTATCAATGGAAGGTTTAGGTAGATTTATTCTCTCAGATTTAGATATTTGCTCATATTGCATAAATACTAAATTCCATATTTCTATAAATCTATCACCATCTTCGTCTGGAGAACCTGGAGGACCTCCTTCGTATTTATCACCATGATCATAAAATATTTCAGAACATGGACCGCAAGGACCAGTTTCACCCATTGACCAAAAATTATCAGATGTACTTATTTTAATGATTTTATTTTCTGACAATCCACCTATTTTTTTCCATAAATCAAAAGCTTCCTGATCATCAGAATAAACAGTTACTAATAGTCTATCTTTATTTATTGCATATTCTTTAGTAATTAGATTCCAAGCTAGTTCTATAGCCAACTCTTTAAAATAATCTCCAAAAGAGAAATTACCTAACATTTCAAAAAAAGTATGGTGTCTTGTAGTATATCCTACATTTTCTAAATCATTGTGCTTACCACCTGCTCTTACACATTTCTGAGCAGTAGTCGCTCTGTTGTAATCTCTTGTCTCTTTACCTGTAAAAATATTTTTAAATTGTACCATTCCAGAGTTAGCAAACATTAGAGTAGGATCATTATCTGGTACTAAAGAGCTAGAATGAATAACCTCATGTCCATTTTTTTTAAAATAATTAAGAAATGTTGACCTAATCTGATTTGAATTCATGAAAAGGTATTATAACTTGAAAACTCTATTGTCTAAATAAAAAAGCGCCTATTTTTTAATAGGCGCCAGACAAAAATAATATTTACTATTCTTTTATTTCTTCAGCTTCTTTGGCTTCTTTTTCTTTTTCTTTATTCTCTACTTTTCCTTCCATCATAGCTTTTTCAACTATTCCAGCATTTTGCAGAATTTGATTTTCAATTTCTTTAGCTATAGTGGGATTGTCATTAAGAAAGTTTTTAACGTTTTCTCTACCTTGTCCTATTTTAGTATTTTTGTAAGCAAACCATGATCCAGATTTATCAATAATTTCTGCTTTGACACCTAAATCAACTAATTCACCTAATTTAGATATCCCCTCTCCGTACATTATATCAAATTCAACAACTTTGAATGGAGGCGCGACTTTGTTTTTAACTATCTTAACTCTAGTTTGATTTCCAATGATTTCATCTTTATCTTTTATTGCACCAATTCTTCTAATGTCCATTCTAACAGAAGAATAAAATTTTAAAGCATTACCACCTGTAGTTGTCTCAGGGCTGCCAAACATAACGCCAATTTTCATTCTAAGCTGATTTATGAATACAACTAGAGTGTTTGATTGAGCAATAGAACTTGTGAGTTTTCTTAAAGCCTGACTCATTAATCTAGCTTGTAAACCAGGTAATGAATCTCCCATATCGCCTTCTAATTCAGCTCTTGGTACAAGTGCCGCAACTGAGTCAATAACTAGCACATCAATACCTCCAGATTTAATCAAAGAATCAGCAATTTCTAAACCTTGTTCTCCTGTATCAGGCTGAGAGATTAATAATTCTTCTAAATTTACACCTAGTTTCTTTGCATATGCTGGATCTAGAGCGTGCTCTGCATCTATAAATGCGCAATTACCGCCTTGTTTTTGTGACTCTGCAACAATATGAGTAGCTAAAGTAGTTTTACCAGAACTTTCAGGTCCATAAATTTCAATAATTCTCCCCTTTGGAACTCCTCCAATACCAAGAGCTATATCAAGTCCTAATGAACCGGTAGATATTGCTTCAATATCTACGTTTGTTTTAGAGCCCAATTTCATTATTGAGCCTTTTCCATAATTTTTCTCTATAAGGCTTACAGCGGCTTCTAGAGACTTACTTCTGTTTTCTTTATCCATTGAATTTTCGTTATTTACTACTTTTAATTTAGCTTGAGACATTAAATTTCTCCATTAATTTCCTATGTTTTTATTAAGATTCTTGCAAATGATGTTTACTTGTACACGCTTTGTTCTATTTTTAAAAGTTCTATTTTTGTTCTTTTATGAAAATTTGATTAACATATTGAAAAATATGAATTATTTATAATTAATAAAATTTCAATATTGCTTGAATAAATAAAATCATTTGATAAATCAGCACCGTTTTAAAATTATGACTAAATTACCTAAAAATTATAAACCAACTCAGAAAGAAAAATTCATGAATGCCAAAATGAAAGAATATTTTAGGCAAAAATTAGTAAGTTGGAAAAAAGATTTACTCAAGGAATCATCTCAGACTTTAAATAATCTTCAGAATGAGAATGAAACAAAACCTGACATAACTGATAGAGCATCTGAAGAAATAGATAGATCTTTCGAACTTAGAACTAGAGATAGAGAAAGAAAACTAATTAATAAAATTGATGCCGCCCTTCAAAGAATTGAAGATGGTTCATATGGTTATTGTGATGAAACAGGTGATCCAATCAGTATCAAAAGATTAGAAGCAAGACCAGTTGCAACATTGAGTTTAGAGGCTCAAGAAATGCATGAAAAAGCAGAAAAAAGAATAAGTTAATTTTTTTTAATGTCAGATTTTTATATAGGTGATCTTACACCAGGTACTTTTGTTGTAAATGTCAGCAAAGAAAAAGAATGGGGAATTGGTCAAGTGCAATCATGTATTAACAATATCGTTACAATAAATTTTGAAAATGTTGGAAAAAAAACTATTAACCCTAGAGAAGTTGAATTAAAAATAATTAATATAAATGCAACTAATTGATCAATATTTAAGAAAAGTAAATTATCTAAGAGTATCTGTTACAGATAGATGCGATCTGAGATGTGTTTATTGTATGAAAGAAAAAATGCAATTTCTCCCACGAAAAGACATACTCACTTTAGAAGAAATTGAAAGATTGTGTGACAACTTTATAGAACTCGGAGTTGAAAAAATTAGATTAACTGGAGGAGAACCTTTGGTAAGAAATGATATTATAAAATTAATCGGGAAACTTAATACCAAAAAAAAAGAAACAAATCTAAAGGAAATAACACTCACAACAAATGGCACATTATTAAAAAAATATGCAAAACAACTTAAGCTAAATGGCGTTGATAGGATTAATGTTTCTCTAGATACAATTAATCCTGAAAAATATAATAAAATAACAAGATTTGGAAATATTGAAAAAGTTTTTGATGGAATTAATGAAGCACTTGATGCCAATATAAAAATAAAAATTAATACTGTAGTAATTAAAGATTTTAATGAAAATGAAATTGAAGAATTAATTAATTGGTCTAGTAATAAAAAAATTGATCTTACATTTATTGAAGTAATGCCAATGGAAGAAACTGATATATCGAGAGAATATCAGTTTATCTCACTATCTGACACTTTTGAAAAACTAGACAAAATATATAAATTTTCGAAAATTGATTACAGTACTGGAGGTCCAGCTAGATTTTATACTAGTGATTTGGTGTCTAATAAAATTGGGTTTATAAGTCCTTTAACAAATAATTTTTGTGCCTCTTGCAATAGAGTAAGAATATCAAGCACTGGTAAACTTTTTATGTGCCTTGGTCAGAATGACTTTGTTGATTTTAGAGAAATAATGAGAAAAGATTATAGTGATGATTATATAAAAGAAAAAATTAAGTTTGCTCTTAATATTAAACCAAAACAACATGATTTTATGATTGGAGAAAAAATTAATAAATATATGAAAAGACATATGAACGTAACAGGTGGATAATGAAATTTCATTTTTTATCATCAAACAATCCTGAGGCAAAAAATACAGAAAAAAAACTAACAGAATTATTTGGACAAAATTCTGTGGAAGATGCCGACTACATTATTCCAATTGGAGGCGATGGATTGCTTTTAAAATCACTTCATAATTTTAATCAACTAAACAAACCATTTTTTGGAATAAACTTTGGTTCAATTGGGTTTTTAATGAATAATCTTAGTAATGAAAATTTAAATGACATGATTACCAATGCTAAAAAATCTACTTTTAAACCATTAAAAATGACTGCACAAAGTGTTAATAATGAAATCTTTGAGGCATATGCATATAATGAAGTTTCTCTTATGAGACAGACTCATTTGGCATCAAAAATTAAAATCAAGATAAATGAGAAAGTAAAAATGGAAGAATTGATATGTGATGGAGTTTTGTTATCTACATCAGCTGGAAGTACAGCTTATAATCTATCCGCTCATGGCAGTATTCTACCTTTAGACTCAAATATACTTGCATTAACTCCAATCAGTGCCTTTAGACCAAGGAGATGGAGAGGTGCTCTGTTATCTGAAATTAGTAAAATTGATTTTGAAGTGTTAAATAATGATGAACGCTCATCTAGCGTAACTGCAGACAATGTTGAATTTAGAGATATTAGTAGAGTCAATATTGTTTCTTCAGATGAAAATAAATGTACTGTATTGTTCGATAGTAAACACTCTATTGAAGATAAAATTTTGAATGAACAATTTAATTTTTAAGATCAAATTTTTTTAAAAATACAAATCTTGTTGCCATCTAAATCCCTTAAATATGCATAATAATCTTTACCATGTCTAGGCCCAGGCATTCCTTCATCTTTTGCTCCAAGACTAATTCCAATTTTATAAAATTCATTAACAGTTTTTTTAGAATTAGCTTTAAATGTAATCATTGTACCATTTCCTATGGTTGCTTTTTTTTTGTTATGAGGTCTAATCAAGTATAATTCTATTTTTTTAGGAGTTTCTTTTTTAGCATAACCATAATAACGATTATGAGATAAAATTTTTTTAATTTTTAGAGGTTTTAAAATTTTACTATAAAATGAAGATGATTTTTTTAAATTATTTGTTCCAATGGTAATAAAAGCAAACATAATTTATATATTGGTAGCCTCGGCCGGACTTGAACCGGCACTCCCAAAAGGGCAAGGATTTTAAGTCCTTTGTGTCTACCATTCCACCACGAGGCCTATTTTGGATTAATATCAAACTATAGAACTTTTTCCACCATTTAATTCAATCATCTTAGTTATATCATCAACTATTGGTTGGATAGATTTCATATCCCATGATGAAACAACTATGTTAACACCACCTGTTTTAGCTGCAAGATTAAAATATGGGTAACTACCGATTGATGCATTTATATAATTGTTTTGAATATTTTTTAAATTTTTTGCAATTTTACTTTCGTATAAATTAGTATTAATTGTTGTAACAAGTTTGGGGTTACCTTTTTTAATTTTTTTCAATAATTCCTCAAACATAACTTGCATTATTTCTGGCACACCGGGTAAAACATAAATATTTTTTACAATAAATCCAGGTGCAGCAGTCATAGGATTTAAAATAAGCTCTGAACCATATGGCATTTTGGCCATTCTTTGCCTACTTTCATTAAATTCACCTTTTGGATAATAATTTTCAAGAATCTCAAAAGCCATTTTATTTGTTTCATATTGTAAATTAAAGGCTTCAGATATACTTTCTGAAGTTATATCATCATGAGTTGGTCCAATTCCTCCAGTAGTAAAAACATAAGAATATTTTGAGCTATATTTTAAAACATTTTCTATTATTGTTTTTTTATCATCCTGAATAACAATAACTTCTTCTAACTTAATACCAGCTTCTAATAATTTTTTTGCAATATAATTTGAGTTTGTATCTTGAGTTCTACCAGAAAGTATTTCATCACCAATAACAATAACACCTGCAGTAAAAGAACTCATATGATTAATTGATATTTTCTATATATTATTTATTAATCGTAAGTAATTATTTTTTAAATGAGAAACAACAATATCCCAATACATACGAAAAAAGATTTTGAGGGCATGAGGGAGGCTGGTTCTTTAGCTGCTGATGTTCTAGATTCTTTAAGTGAAAAGATTGCTCCAGGAATATGTACTCAAGAAATAAATGACATATGTCATGATCAAATTATTCAAAATAAAGCAATACCTGCTCCTTTAAATTATAAAGGTTTCCCAAAATCAGTTTGTACATCTGTAAATCATGTTGTTTGTCATGGAATTCCTTCTGAAAGAAAAATTCTATCTGATGGTGATATAGTAAATGTAGATGTAACAGTTATTCTAAATGGTTGGCATGGTGATAGTTCCAGAATGTTTGTAGCAGGCAAGACAAATAAAAAAAATTATGAATTTTTAAAAACAACTTATGAATCTTTATTAATTGGTATTAGTGAAGCTAAACCTGGTAAGCATATTGGTGATATTGGAAATAAAATTCAGAAACTTGCTGAAGGAAAAGGTTATTCTGTAGTAAGAGATTTTTGTGGTCATGGAATTGGAAAAGAATTTCATACTCCACCTAGTGTTTTACACTTTGGAGAACCAGGTGAGGGACCTATGTTAGAACCTGGAATGTTTTTAACAATTGAACCAATGATTAATTTAGGTGGGTGGCAAACAAAAATACTAAATGATGGATGGACAGCTGTAACAAAAGATAAATCTTTATCTGCTCAATTCGAGCATACAATTGGAATAACAGAAGAAGGAAATGAAATATTTACATTATCTAAAAATAATACAGCTTTTCCAATAAAGGATGTATAAGTAGATTAAATGATACCTAGATATAATAGACCTAAAATTGAAAAGATTTGGTCATTAGAAAATAAATTTACAATTTGGACAGAGATTGAGTGTTTGATTGCAGAAAAACAAGCAATGCTCGGCGTTATTCCTAAAAAAGCTTCAAAAGAAATAAGAAATAAAGCAAAATTTAATGTTAAAGAAATAGAAAAAATTGAAAAAGAAACAAAACATGATGTCGTTGCTTATATTAATAATGTAAGCAAATATATTGGCGACTCATCAAAGTATTTTCATTTTGGTGTAACATCAAGTGATATTATTGATACTTCATTTTCTGTACAACTAAAGCAAACCTCAGAAATAATAAGAAAAAGTTTAGTAGAATGTATTCAAAGTTTAAAAATTAAATCTAAAAAATATAAAGACACATTAATGATTGGAAGAAGTCATGGGATACATGCTGAACCTATTACTTTTGGATTAAAATTATCTTCCTTTTATTTTGAGTTTAAAAGAAATTTAGAAAGACTTGATCAGGCAATTGATGAAATATCTGTTTGTGCTATTTCTGGACCTGTTGGCACATTTAATTCTATAGACCCAAGAGTTCAAGATTATGTAGCAAAAAAACTTAAGCTAAATTCAGAAGATATATCAACTCAAGTAATACCAAGAGATAGACATGCATATTTTTTCTCTGTATTAGGAATTTTAGCATCTTCTATAGAAAGATTTGCTGTGGAAATTCGAAATTTACAAAAAACAGAAGTATTAGAAGTTGAAGAAAGTTTTTCTTCTAATCAAAAAGGTTCTTCTGCAATGCCTCACAAACGAAATCCAGTACTTAGTGAGAACTTAACAGGTATCTCAAGGTATGTTAGAAGTGGTGTAATGCCCTCTCTTGAAAATGTCGTACTCTGGCATGAGAGAGATATTAGTCATTCAAGTGTTGAAAGAATTATGACGCCAGATATTACAATTGCAACTGATTTTGCTCTGAATCGTTTAAATGGAATTATAAAGAATTTAAAAGTCTATCCAAAAAATATGTTGAAAAATTTGAATATGCTTGGTGGCTTACATAGAACTCACAATATTATGTTAAAATTAATTGAAAAAGGACTGAAAAGACAACAAGCTTATAAAATTGTTCAAGAAAGTGCCATGGAAACATGGAATAATAATAAGAATTTTTCCCAAGTTTTTCAAAAAAATAAAGAATTAAATAAAATATTAAATTCAAAAGAAATCGTGAAAATCATTAAAGATGATAAAGATCTAAAGAAAATAGATTGGATTTTTAAAAATAAAATTAAATAGTCTTTATTTTTATTAATATCTGAACTATTTTATAGTTATGCCAATGACCGTTGAACAAATTGAGCAATTTATTAAAGAAGCTATACCAGATGCAACTGTTGAAATTGAAGATCTTAAAGGAGATGGCGATCATTACAGCGCTACTGTAATATCAAAATCATTTTCAGGAAAAACAAGAGTAGAACAACATAAGATGGTTTATGATGCTTTTAATGGTAAAATGGGTAGTGATTTGCACGCACTTAAGCTAAAAACTGTATCGGAGTAATAATGAATAATAACGACCATGTATCTCAAAATATAGAAAATGAAATTAACTCAAATGATGTAATGCTTTTCATGAAGGGCACCCCTGTGTTTCCAATGTGTGGATTTTCTGCAAGAGTAGTTGAAATATTAAATAAAGTAGGTGTTAAATTTGGGAGTGTAAATGTCTTAGAGAGTGACGAAATGAGAGAAGGTATTAAAACATACTCTAACTGGCCAACCATACCACAACTTTATGTTAAGAAAGAATTTATAGGTGGGTGTGATATTATAACTGAAATGTTTGAAAGTGGTGAATTATTAGAATTATTCAATACAAATGGAATAGACGTAAACCCATCCTAGTTTGTTAAATAATAAATTTTCTAAAGGTGTAATATTTTCCTGTATTGCAGCAATTTTTTGGGGACTTCCACAACCTCTTTTTTTTAATGAACTAAATCACGTTGAGACTATTGAAGTGGTAGCTCATAGAGGCTTCTGGTCATTTATTTTTTTATTCTTATTATTAATAGTGATTTCAAACATAAATGATTTTATTGAAATATTCAAATTTAGAAAAAAAATTTTTATTTTAACAATTACATCTTTTCTTATTGCAGGTAATTGGTCAGGTTTTATTTATTCTGTCGGGCAAGAAAGAGTTCAGGATGCATCAATGGGTTATTTTATTACTCCAATGATCAGTATTGTTCTTGGTTATTTTTTTTTAAATGAGAAAATAACTAAACCTAAATTTATATCTGTATGTCTTATGTTTTCAGGAATATTATTTTTGTTTATTAATTTAAATCAATTTCCATTCCTAATAATTTGGATTGGAACCTCATGGGCAGTATATGGATTATTAAGAAAACAAGTTAATGTTAACCCTTCAATTGGTTTACTTTATGAAACTTTTATAATATCTTTAATATCTATACCATATTTAATATATTTATTTTGGCAAAATGAAAATAGTATCTTCAGTATTGATTTGAAGACATCATTATTTTTAATTCTAACAGGAGCTGTAACAATTTTTCCATTATTTTTTTTTAACTTGGGCTTAAAATTTATTCAATTAGGTCTTGCTGGAGTTTTATTTTATCTAGCACCAACATTTCATTTTATAACTTCAGTATTTATTCTTAATGAAGAAATTTTACAAATTAAATTAGCATCTTTTATAATTATTTGGATAGCAATAATAATCTATATTTATGATAGCTATAAAAAAGAAATTATCTTGAATAATACTCAATAACTAAATTTGGTTCCATTGTTACAGGATAAGGAACATCATGAATTAGAGGTGCTCTTAAAAAGCGACCTTTCAACTCTTTTATATCCACTTCTAGATATTCTGGAATTTCTCTTTCTTGAGAACTAACTGATTCTACAACTAAGTTAATTTCTTTACTTTTATCTCTTATTGAGATTTCATCTCCATCACTGACACTATAAGATGGTATATTAACTCTTTTTCCATTAACTTTTACATGACCATGATTAACTAATTGTCTTGCTGAAAAAATTGTAGGTACAAATTTCATCCTGTAGACTGTAGCATCCAATCTTCTTTCTAAAAGTTCAATTAAAATCTGACTCGTATCACCTTTAATATTAGAGGCTTTTTTAAAAATATTTCTAAATTGTCTTTCAGTCAGATCACCATAATAAAATTTTAATTTTTGCTTAGCAAATAATTGGTTACCATAATCTGATAGTTTTTTTCTTTGACCCTGTACACCGTGCTGACCAGGCTTAGAGTTTCTTCTATTAAAGGGGCTTTTAGGTCTACCCCACAAATTTACTCCTAACCTTCTATCAATTTTGTATTTAGCGCTATGTCTTTTTGTCATTATTATGAGGGGTATATAGTGATTTAAAGTACTATGTCAAATTTAATATAATCAATTTTTGGCTTATTTATTAAGTTTTTTTGTAATTCCCCATAAAGTCTGTAATTCTTTCTTCTTAAAAGGTATTTTTGTGAAAATGCTATAAATATTATTTTTCATGCTTTCTTTTTTTTCATTTGGAATAAAAAATTTTTTATTTTCAAGTTGCTCAATCATATAATTTAAGAATTTAGATAATTGATATTTACTAATATTATCCTTTTCAATTGAAGTTGAATTAGTAATTTTAAAATTATTCAATTCAAATAATTTATGACTTAAAATAGTAACTGCATGAGAAAGGTTTAATGAATTACTTTTACTACTTGTTTCAATAGTAAAAATAATATCAGATAATTTCAAATCCTCATTTGAAAGTCCTGAATTTTCAGGGCCAAAAAGTATTGCTGTTTTTTTATTAACAATAATTTTTCTTTTAATGAATTTAAAATCGTTAGTAGAATTTTTTTCCAAATATCTTTTTCTATTAGTCGTGGCCACAACATAAGAAAAGTTAGAAAGTGCAATTTCTAAATCATTATAAACTTTAATATTCTTAATAATTTTCGTTGCTTTTTTTGCTGCATTTATTGATTTATTGTTTAACCAATTATTTCTTGGCGATACAACAATTAGATCTTTTAGACCAAAGTTGTGCATTACACGAGCAACCATTCCAATATTTTCAGGAAGTTGAGGTCTAACTAAAATTATGCTTGGATTTTTTGAAGTCAATTTTTATTCTTTGAATCATTAAACAACTTAAAAGTAATGCTATCAAAAATAGCGCTATAAGATGCATCAATAATATTTGGAGATACGCCAATAGTTGTCCAATGTGTATTAGTAGAATCAGATGATTCAATTAAAACTCTTGTGATAGCCCCAGTGCCTTTTTCTGAAGAAAGAATCATAACTTTGTAATCAGTTAACTTTAAATCTTTGAGATTAGGATAATAATCAATTAGAGCTTTTCTTAATGCACTATCAATAGCATTTACTGGACCATTTCCAGTACCCACTGTCATCATATTTGAATCTTTAACTTTTAAAAATACTGTAGCCTCTGCTTCAGTAACAATTTCACCTTTAGCATTCCATCTTCTTTCATCTGTGACTCTAAATTTTTCTAAATTATAAAAATCCTCAAAATGACCAAGGTGACGTCTTACTAATAATTCAAAACTAGCTAAAGCAGTATCAAATGAATAACCTTCTGATTCTTTTTCTTTGATAATCTCTAAGATATTGTTAATTTCATTTTTAGGTAGATCAATATTAATCTTATTTAATTGATTTAATATATTCGATCTTCCAGCTTGATTAGAAATTACGACGTTTCTAGAATTTCCAACTATTTCTGGCTCAATATGTTCATAAGTTGAAGAGTTTTTTTCTATTGCAGATGCATGCAATCCGCCTTTGTGAGAGAAAGCATGATTTCCAACATAAGGAGCATTTTTTCTTGAAGGCATGTTAAGAATATCATTTAATGTTCTAGAAATATGAATTAAATTTTTTAATTTATCTTTTGAAATATTTGTTTTATATTTTGTTTTTAAAACCAAAGATGGAATTAAGGAAATTAAATTTGTATTTCCACATCTTTCTCCTAAACCGTTAATCGTTCCCTGTATCTGTCTTGCTCCAGCATTAATAGCTGCTAATGCATTTGCAACTGCATTATCAGTATCATTGTGAGCATGTATACCAACATTTTGACCTGGTATGTCCTTTACTACTTCTGAAACAATATTGTAAATTTCATCTGGAAGAGTTCCCCCATTTGTATCACAAAGAACAACCCATCTTGCACCAGCCTCATACGCTGCTTTAATACAATTCAATGCAAACTCTTTATTTTCTTTAAAGCCATCAAAAAAATGTTCTGCATCAAAAATTGGCTCTTTGTTTTTATTTTTTATTGATTGAATACTATCACTGATCATTTTTAAATTTTCATCTTCAGATATTTCTAAAGCATTTTTTACGTGAAATGATGATGATTTACCTACAATACAAACACAACTTGCGCTTGAATTAATAAGTGCATTTAATCCTGGATCATTATCTGCACTTCTACCTGGTCTTCTTGTCATACCAAAGGCAGTCAATTTACTTTTTGAAAATTTTGTATTTCTTGAAAAAAAATCATTATCCGTAGGATTTGCTCCCGGCCATCCGCCTTCAATGTAATCTATTCCTAAATCATCAAGATGTTGGGATATATTCATTTTATCACTAACAGAAAAATTAACTCCTGTTGTTTGCTGACCATCTCTAAGTGTGGTATCAAATAAATATACTTTGTCTTCCATAATTACTAGATCGCTAATAGAGTATAAATTAAAATTTACTAGATTTTTCCAAGTTTTTGCAAAATTCCGTTTCTATCAAATAATGGTAGTAGATATTTTAATTCGGGTCCATGAGATTTTCCTGTCAAAATCAACCTCAAAGGCATAAATAAATCTTTTCCTTTAAGCCCAGTTTTTTTGTTAATTTTTGATGTCCAAAGATCCCATGTTGTTTCATCAAAAGGATCCTCAGGTAATTCATCAACTGCCGTATTAATAAAATTATCATCAATATTTAAATCTTTAGCATTATTTATTTTTGTAATTACTTCTTCCCATTCTTTAGCTTGATTAATAAATGAAATATTGTTTTTAATAAACCGCCAAAAACTCTCTTTTTGAAAATTAGATTTTATATTTTTTAACTTATGATTAATCTCATTATAACTAAATAATTTAATGGTATTTTCATTAAGATTTCTTAGGGATTCAATTGAAAATTTAGCAGAAGATCTAGATAAGCTTTGAATATCAAATTTTTTTACTATTTCATTTAAATCTTTGATTGGATCAATATTACTGCTCGAACCAATAAAAAGAAAATAATTAAGTAAAGATATATTTTCGTATCCTTCGTCTCTAAAATTTTCAATTGAAAGACTTCCAAGTCTTTTGCTAAAACCCTTACCAGTTTCATCAACTAAGAATGGATGATGAGCAAATGATGGAATAAAAGATTCAAGAGCCTTAAAAATTTGAATATGATAAGCGGTATTAGCTATGTGATCTTCCCCTCTAATAATATGTGTAATTTTTTCTTCAATATCATCAATGACTGAAGGTAAATGGTATAACAATGTTCCATCAGCTCTAATTAAAACAGGATCACTCAAATTTTTTGCATCAAATGAAACATCTCCTTTAATAATATCTTTCCAGCCAATATTTTCATGATCTAATTTGAATCTCCAATGGGGCTGAATTCCAGATTCTATTTTTTTTTCTACTTCTTCATCACTTAGATTTAATGATGATCTATCATAAATAGGCGGTTTCCCAGATGATAACAAAGATTTTTTCTTTAAAGCTAATTCCTCTTCTGTTTCAAAACATGGATAAAGTCTTTTCTTTTGTTTTAGAGTTTGGATTTTCTCATTGTAAATATCTTGTCTAGAGGACTGGTTAAAAGTGTAACTCCAATTTAATCCAAGCCATTTAAGATCATCTTTGATACTTATCTCAAATTCTTTAGAACTCCTATTGGCATCAGTATCATCAATTCTTAATACAAATTCACCTTGATTTTTTTGACAAAAAATCCAATTCAAAATTGCTGATCTAGCATTACCGATATGTATTTTTCCTGTAGGGCTAGGAGCGAACCTACACTTCATATTATTCTTTAGGAATTTCGCAAACGGGAATTGGTTTCATCTTATGAAGATTTGGCTTTCTAATTTCTTCGTATCTGCTGAAGTATTCACTAGACTTATTTTCCATTGCTTCTTCTAATTGTTTATATGAAAGACCTAACTGACTTTCATCGTTTCTACTATCATCCCATAAACCATCTGTCGGTGCTGCGCTAATAATATCTTTTATAACCCCAATTTCTTCAGCTAATTCCCATACCTCAGTTTTAGTACAATCTGCTATTGGCGATATGTCTACACCTCCATCACCATATTTTGTATAAAATCCAACACCAAAATCTTCAACTTTATTTCCAGTACCAACAACTATTCCATTATTACTTTGAGCTATTTGATATAGAGTTACCATTCTCAATCTAGATCTTGAATTTGCAAAAGCTAGCTCACTATCAAAATTTTGCATCGTGTTTTGAAAAGTTTTAAAAACATTATCTAACTCAACTATTTTTATTTCTACGTTTGGGTAATTTTGATCTAAAAACTCTAAATGTCTTAAACTTAAATCATGTTGTGATGAATTTTGTTTAATTGGCATAGAAACAGCTATGGTTTTTAAACCAGTACGAGCACATAATGTGCTAGTAAGAGCTGAGTCAACTCCTCCTGACACTCCTATTACTAGGGTAGTTGGATTTTTATTTATGGATATAGCATATTCTTTAATCCAATTAGAAATATATATAATTTTATCTTTTGTTTTCATGAGTATTATATAAATATAAAATTATAAATTTGAAGATTGCTTTGAGAGCAATTTTTCTTCTTTTAAAAAATCTGATAGTAAAAAAGCCAATTCTAGAGACTGCGAGGCATTTAGTCTCGGATCACAGTATGTATGGTATCTATTTTTTAGATCTTCATCGGTTATTTCTTGAAGACCTCCCATACATTCTGTAACATCTTGACCAGTCATTTCTAGATGAACACCGCCAGGATATGTTCCTTCACTTCTGTGAATTTGAAAAAATTGTTGAATTTCAGAAATTATATCTTTTAATGGCCTAGTTTTAAAACCCGTGTTAGATTTTATAGTATTTCCATGCATGGGGTCGCAAGTCCAAACAACATTTTTACCAGCTGAATTAACTGACCTAATTATTTTTGGAAGTATTCCAGTAACTTTTTCATGACCCATTCTACATATGAGCGTTATTTTTCCAGCTTCATTACTTGGATTCAATACATCTAATATCTTTAATAGTTCTTCTGTCTTTGTGCTTGGACCCACTTTAATACCTATAGGGTTCTCAATACCTCTTAAAAATTCAATATGTGCTCCATCTAGTTGTCGTGTTCTGTCACCTACCCACAACATGTGAGCTGAAACATCATACCACTTACCTGAAGTACTATCTATTCTTGTTAATGCTTCCTCATATTGAAGAAGTAAAGCTTCATGACTTGTAAAGAAATCTGTTTCATTTAATTGTCTTACACTGTTTCCATTTATTCCACATGCTTCCATAAAAGATAAGCATTCGTCAATTCTAGAAGATATCTCTCTAAATTTAGTAGCATTCTCACCTTTAACAAAATTTAGGTTCCATTGATGTATTTTATTTAAATTGGCAAAACCGCCTTGAGAAAAAGCTCTTAAAAGATTAAGTGTTGATGCAGACTGATTGTAGGCTTGAATCAATCTATCTGGATTAGGATCTCTTTCTTTTTTATTGAAGTCGATCCCATTAATTATATCACCTTTATAAGACTCAAGTTCTAAATTATTAATAACTTCTGTAGAAGATGATCTTGGCTTTGCAAATTGTCCGGCAATTCTTCCTACTTTTACAATTGGGCAAGAAGCACCAAACGTCAAAACAACAGCCATTTGTAAAATAACTTTAAATGTATCTCTAATATTATCTGGATGAAAATCTGCAAAACTTTCCGCACAATCTCCACCTTGTAATAAAAAAGCATTTCCGTTTGCAACTTCTCCAAGTTTCTTTTTTAATAGTCTCGCTTCTCCAGCAAAAACTAAAGGTGGATATTTGGAGATTTCATTTAAAGTTTTTTTTAGATGATCTTCATTCTGATAGTTTGGCATATGAAGAGCATCTTTATTTCTCCAACTATTGGGTGACCATTTATCGTTCATATTTTGAAAAGGCTCATAAACCCTAATATATTTTGAAACAAGGTTTATTATTTAGACCTTTTATTTCTTAGAATTTTTAAGGCCGATCTTTCAATAGCAAGTGAATTTTTGGGAATATTTTTAGTAATAACACTACCTGCACCAATTCTAGATTTAGACTCAATTACAACTGGAGCAATAAGTGACGTATTTGAACCTATAAATACATTATCTTTTATTATCGTTTTGTGTTTTTTCTTTCCATCATAGTTACAAGTTATTGTGCCAGCACCTATATTAACATTGTTTCCTATTTCTGAATCTCCAACATATGAAAGATGAGCAATAGAAACATTATTTCCAATTTTCGAATTTTTAATTTCAACAAAGTTACCAATCTTTGATTTTTTGCCAATTTTTGTTTTTGGTCTTAATCTAGCACTTGGACCAATATGTGAATTTTCATCTATTGTAACCTCTTCTAAGTATGAATTACTTTTAATTAATGAACCTTTTTTTATAATTGTTTTTTCCTTGATTGTAACATTGCTTTCAATTGTAACATTAGGTTCAATTTTTGTGTCATAGCTTAAATAACAAGTATTGGGTTTTAAAAAATTGACTCCATTTTTTATAAAATTTTTTATGTATTTTTTTTGCAAGATATTTTGTACAACATTAAAATCATCCAATGTATTTATGCCCAACATTGTTTCTTTGTTGCACTCAATATAATTGATAGGAATATTTTTTTTTGAAAAAATTTTGCATATATCAGGAAGATATCTTTCTTTTTTTATTTTATTTTCTTTAATATTTTTTAAATTATCAAATAATAATTTAGTATTTGCTATCAAAATACCAGAATTACATAAATTGATTTTTTTTTGTTCCGGTTTTAAATTGATTTGCTCAATTATTTCTTCAACATAGTTATTATTTAATAATAACCTACCATAACCATATGGTTCTGAAGTATTAAATGCAATTAATGAAGCTCTAGCTTTACTTTTTTTAAATTTACTTACTAGTTTTCTTATATCTTTAACTTCAACTAAAGGTGTATCGCCAAATAAAATTAAAATATTTTTTGATTTTACATATTTTTTAACTTGCTCAATTGCATCAGCAGTTCCTTTTTGTTTTTTTTGAATAACTAACTTAGAGGTATTTAATATTAACTTTAATTCTTCTTTATTTTTCTCATTAGATACAATTAATATATTTTTACCTGATATTTTTTTTGCAATATTAAAAATATGTGAAACAATTGGTAACCCACATAATGGATAAACAAGCTTTGATGTACTTGCTTTAAATCTTGTACTATTACCTGCAGCAAGTATAACAGTTGTAATATCAGACATTAAAGTTAGAAATTTCTTAAAATTTCGTTTCCAACATTAATTATTTCTTTAGCAGCGTCTGATGTAACACTTATATCAACTACACCTCTTCCAACTGAGAATGTTTCTGCAAATAATACTTTGCTAGACAGTCGGGAGCGGGCAATTTTAGCACCAGCATATCTTAAGCGCAAAATCATTGCGTCAGTTAATTTTGCTCTTGGCATTACTCTATTAAGAATAATTATTGGATTTTTTCTTTCTTGTTTTGCAATTTTTAAAAAAGGCAGTGTAGCCATTAAATCTACTGGACTTGGTTGTACTGGAACAAATACTTTATCAGAAGCTTTTACAACCTGCATTGTTTCAAAAGTTATAGATGGAGGGCTATCAATTATTATAAAATCGTATTTTCTTTTTATTGCTTTGATTTCATCTATTAAATTCCTTATATCAAAATTTAATTGAGTTATTCCAATATCATCTTCACCATAATAAGATTTTCTAGCTTCAAGCCAATATGATAGACTTTTTTGTGCATCAGCATCTATAACAGCTACTTTGTATCCACTATTGCTCCACAAAACTGATAAATTTGCTGAAAGAGTCGATTTACCTGAACCACCTTTTTGATTCGAAAATGCTATAACTTTTCCCATATACAGGTATTGATAATAACTATTTTAAAGATAGATGGAAACATTTTATAAAAAAATATGAAAAAAAATAAGTTAGATATTGCAAAAAATTTATTAAGCAGTGGAGAACTTGTAATATTTCCCACAGAAACAGTATTTGGTCTTGGAGCAGATGCAACAAATGATGAGGCTGTAAAATCTATTTTTAAAGTAAAAAAAAGACCACGAATTAATCCAATTATCTGTCACTTTAAAAGTATTAAACAAATAGAAAAATATTTTTTTTTAAGTGAATTTGAAAAAAAATTAGGTTCAAAATTTTGGCCTGGTCCTTTGACAATAATATTAAAGAAAAAGAAAAATTCTAAAATATCAAAATTAGTCTCTAATAAATCAACGTTAGTAGGCTGCAGAATTCCCAGTAATAAATTAGCTAAAAAATTAATAACTTTATTTGACCTACCTATTGCAGCTCCTAGTGCTAATCTGTCAGAAAGAACTTCCGTAACGAATATTATGGATATCGACCCGGTTCTAGAAAAAAAAATTTTTGTTTTAAAAGATAAACAGTCTTCTCATGGACTAGAATCCACAGTTGTTAAAATAGATACCAATAATAAAATTGAAGTATTAAGATATGGCAGCATCACTGTTGAAGAACTAAATAAATATGCAAAAGTAAAAATTAAAAAGAAATCCTCCATTTCTCCTGGCAATTTAAAAAAACATTATTCAACTTTAAAACCAATAAGAATGAATGCTAAAAGAATACTTAAAAATGAAGGTTTATTAAATTTTGGAAATAATAAATTAAAGTCTAAAATAATTAATTTAAATTTGAGTAATAAAAAAAATTTAAATCAAGCAGCAAAAAATTTTTATCATTATCTTCATAAATTAGATCAAAGTAGATGCAAAAAAATTGCTGTAGTAGAAATACCTGATAAAGGGCTTGGCAAAACTATAAATGACAGATTAAGAAGAGCAATTAAATAATTATAATCTATTTAAATAATCCATTAACCTATAATAAATAATGGCAGAAGAATACAATGGTCTTCTAAATATGTTGCCGCCCGGAATTTTAAAATGATTAATTTGCTCAAACATATCAAAGTTATTTGATTTATTTAAAATTTTTTCAGCTACCATTTTTCCTCCCATAATACTCATAGCTAACCCATGCCCAGAGTAAGCATGAGCATAATATAACTTTTGATTCATAATAGTTCCAAAAATAGGTAATCTATTAATTGATATTGCCAAGGTACCTCCCCAAGAAAATTCAATTTTAAATTTTTTTAATTCAGGAAAAACTTTATACATTCGTTTAGAGACAAAACTCTTTGCATCTTTTACAAAATGCGATGTAATTGTTTCAGGTCCTCCAAAAAGAAGTCTATAGTCTTCTGAAAATCTATAATAATCAATCATAAATCTAGAATCTATTACGCCACAATTTCTTTTGATTAACTTACTTGCTAGATATTTTCCGAGAGGTTCTGTTGCAATAATATAATTATTTATAGGCATAAAATAATTTCTCTTTGATCCTAAAAGATTGTCAAGATAACCATTGCAACCAATAATTACTTTCTTCGCTTTAATTATATTTTTTCCAGAGTGGATTATAACTTCTTTTTGATTATCAACAATTTTATCAGCTGGAGAATTTTCATATATATTTATACCATTTGCCAAACACTGTTCTGCTAAGCCGTATGTCAGTTTTAATGGATTTAAATGATAAGAATCCTTTAAAAGCATTCCAGAAAAATATCTGTCACTATTAACTTCATCTCTTATTGAATTGTGGTCAAAGTATTCATAGTTATTATAATTATAATTCTTCTGCATATGCTCAATTTCATCTTGAAAATATTTATAATCTTTTTTTGTGTTGCCTACATGAAGAACACCTTGTCTAAGTGCACAATCAATTTTGTATTTTTCAATTAAATTAACTACATTTGAAACAGCATCTAATCCAACTTTCCAAAAAAATTTTGCTTTTTCAATACCAAATTTTTTTTCTAAGTAAAATTGATCTTTTCTCATACCAATTCCTAGTTGACCACCATTTCTACCAGAGGCACCAGATCCAACTTTGTTTGCTTCCAAAATAGTTATTGATAAACCTTGATTAGATAAATTTAATGCTGAAGAAATACCTGTTAAACCACCTCCAATAATACATACATCAGTTGAAATATTCTCAATTAATTTACTTTGATTAGAAAAATTAGGTGCTGAAAATTTATAAAAACTCTCTTTTTCATTATCATGTTGATTAAAGGTCCTTTTTTTTGTAGTAAACATTTACTTATCTTTAATGGTTTAACAATAATTAGTAAACAAACAGTCTCAATATGATTGAAAAATTTCAGAATTGGTTTCACGAAAACTCTATTACAGAAGTTGAATGTTTAGTTCCAGATCTTGGAGGTATAGCAAGGGGAAAAATTTTACCAACAAATAAATTTTTAAAAGGACTGGAAGATGAAAGTCACAGATTACCACAGTCAACTTTTATTCAAACAATATCAGGAGATTATGCAACTGAGGACTCGGCTGGTGCTTTACCAAGAAGTGTTTACAATCCAACTGATATTGATGTAATTTTAAAACCAGATTTTGATACAATGAGAGTAGTGCCATGGTACGACGACCCTACTGCACAAATTATCTGTGATGCAATAAATCTTAACGGTGATGATGTTATAAATTCTAGCAGGAATGCTCTAAAAAATATTCTTAAACTTTATAAAAAAGATAAATTAACTCCAATTGTTTCGCCAGAGTTAGAATTTTATTTAGTGAAACCTAATGCTGACTCAGACTACCCTCTTGAAGTGCCAGTAGGTCAATCAGGTAGACAAGAAACAGGTAAGCAAGCCTTGGGTATAGATGCTGTGAACGAATTTGATCATCTTTTTGAGGATGTATATAATTATTGTGAAGCTCAAAATATTGAAATTGATACTATTAATCATGAGTCTGGCTCAGCTCAGATGGAAATTAATTTTCAGCATGGTGATCCTTTAGATCTAGCGGATCAGGTATTTTTATTTAAACGAACTCTAAGACAGTCGGCTTTAAAACACAAACTTCATGCAACATTTATGGCAAAACCAATGGAGAACCAACCTGGTAGCGCAATGCACATACATCAATCGATATATAATGAAAAAAATAAAAATATTTTTTTTAATCAATCATCTAAAATTTCAAAAAAAATGAAAAACTATTTAGGTGGTTTGGAAAAATATACTCCATTATTAATGCCAATATACGCTCCAAATATAAATTCATTTAGACGGTTGTTTGCAACTTGGGGTGCTCCTAAAAATGTTAAATGGGGTATAGGTAATAGAAGTTGTGGATTTAGAATTCCATCAATTGAAGAGAGGAATATGCGTATTGAAAATAGAATTCCTGGATCTGATACAAATCCATATCTAGTTTTTGCAGCTAATTTAGCTTCAGGATATTTAGGAATGAAAAACAATTTAAAACCAAATCCAGAAACCAAAGATAGTGCATTTAAAGATAAAAATTCTAATCTACCTAAAAATATGGATGAATCGTTAAGTCTCTTTGAAAATGATGAAGATATAAAATCAATATTTAATGAAAAATTTGTAAGGTCGATTGCTGCGATAAGAAGAGTTGAGTATCAAGCTTATTTATCAGTAATAAGTTCTTGGGAGCGAGAATATTTATTACTTAATGTTTAAATTTTTTATTAAAATAAAAATAAAATAAACCAATTATTATCAAAGCAAACATTAAAATTGCTGATAATGCGTTCACTTCAGGACTCAATCCTAATCTGACTTTAGAAAAAACTACAATTGGCAATGTGTTAGCTCCAGGACCAGTAGTAAAACTCGCAACTACTAGATCATCTAAAGAAATTGTAAAAGCTAGTAACCAACCAGCAATAATAGAAGGCAAAATTATTGGTAAAGTTATCTTATAGAGCACCTTGGTATAATTATAGCCTAGATCCATAGCAGCTTCCTCAATATTTTTGTTAAAGTCAGTTAATCTGGCTTGAATAATAATTGCCACAAATGCAATACAAAAAGTAACGTGAGATATAAAAATAGTTAATTGTCCTCTAGATGATGGAAATCCAATTACATTATTTAAGCTTATAAAAAAAAGTAACATTGAAAGACCTAAAATTAATTCTGGTAAAACCAAAGGTGTTGAAGAAAGAAAAATATAAAATGATCTAAAAGGAATTTTTCTTATTCTTACAAGTGAATATCCAATCATAACTCCTAAAATTGTAGCAAACGTTGCAGAAAAAGCTGCAATTTTAATACTAATAATAAATGACTCAATTATTTGTTCATTAGTAAATAATTCATTGTACCATCTTAAAGAAAATCCTTTCCAAACCATTACTCTCTTATTTTCGTTAAATGAGTAAAAAATTAAAACTAAAATTGGGAAATATAAAAAAAATAAACCTAAAAAAATAACTGTACTTTTAATTAAACTAGATTTCATTTTTTTGACTCCAACGAGAATAAAGTATTTGAAAAATAACAATTGGTAAAACCAAAATTATAATTCCACTAAAAGCTAAAGCACTAGCACCCGGCCAATTTCTATTAACAAAGAATTCCTCCCATAATATCTTTCCATAATACAATCTATCACTACCGCCTAACATTTCAGGTATAATAAATTCTCCAACAACAGGTATGAAAACTAATAAAGATCCAGCAACAATTCCTGGAACAGACAAAGGAAGTATAACTTTAAAAAAGGTTTTAAAACGATTTAGTCCTAAATCTTTTGACGCTTCAATTAAATTTAAATCAAATTTATTTAAGTACCCGTAGAGTGGTAAAATCATCAAAGGTAAGTAAGTGTATACAATTCCCATGATGACAGCATATTGATTGTATAATAATTGAAGTGGCTCAGATGTTATGCCTAGGTTTAGAAGTATTACATTTAAAATTCCATTATTCTGTAAAATTATTTTCCATGCATATACTCTTAATAAAAATGATGACCAAAATGGAATAACTACTAAAACTAATAAGATATTTCTTAATCTTATATTTGAAGTCGCAATATAAAAAGCTAACGGGAAACCAATAAGTAAACAAAAAATAGTAGATATTAGAGCTAGAATCATAGAGTTTAAAAAAGATCCAATGTAGTAAAAATCACTAAATATATAAACATAGTTTTCAAATGTAGTATTTATCTTTAATCCATTATCAAAAAGAAAAATATCTTGATAAGGAGGCATTCCCCATTCTGATATCGAAATTGATATTTTAAAAATTATAGCTAATGGAATAAAAAAAAATAGAACGAGCCAAAAGTAAGGACTAAAAACGAAATATTTTTCAAATAATTTATTTTTCAATTAATCCTCTAAAATCTTAATTGATTCACTTTCCCAACTACAAATTACTTTTTCCCCTTTTGGGAAATTATAATTTGAGTTGGAGTTAAAATTCTGATCTAAAACTGAAATTATCATATTATTAATTTTAATTTCATAACGAGTAAAGCTTCCCAAATATGATTTTTCTAAAATTTCCCCACTAAAGGAATTAAATGAACTTGTTTTCAAATTATTGATTGATTGTATTTTTATTTTCTCTGGTCTTAGTAAAATATTAGTTTTCGTATTTTTTAATTCTTTGTTTAATTTAAAATTTATACCTAAATTATCAGAATAAAAATTTTTATCTTTCTTGTAAATCTCAATTATATTTGCAATTCCTATAAAATTGGCAGTATAAAGACTTTTAGGATTTTCATAAATCTCTTCAGGGCTAGAACATTCCAAAATAAGACCATTCTTCATTATTGCCATTCTATCAGATAAGGACATTGCCTCTTCCTGATCATGGGTGACAAAAACAAACGTAATTTTTAACTTCTTTTGGAGTGTTGTTAACTCTAATTGTGTTTTTGATCTTAGTTTTTTATCTAGTGCTGCAAGAGGCTCATCTAATAATAATAACTTAGGTTTTTTTATTAAGCACCTTCCAAGGGCAACTCTTTGCTGTTCTCCGCCTGATAGTTGCTTAATTCTTCTATTTAACAAATGTTCAATATATAAAAGTTCAGCAATATTTCTTACATTTATTTCAATTTCTTTTTGGGTAAAATTTTCTTTTATTCCAAAAGCTAAATTATTAAATACGTTTAAGTGAGGAAATAGAGCATACGATTGAAACATATAGTTTAATGGTCTATCAAAAGGTTCAAGGTTTGTTATGTCCATTCCGTCAAGTATTACACGTCCTGTATCTGGCTTCTCAAATCCACCTAGTATTCTTAGTAATGTAGTTTTGCCTGAACCCGAAGATCCTAAGAGACCAAAAAATTCAGATTTTGAAATATTTAAATTAATATTTTCTAAAACTTTGTTATCTCCAAAGGATTTAGAAATATTTTCAATTACAAGAAAATTATTATCCATCTTAAATCAGCACTAATATTAATATATTAGTGCTGAAATGAAGTATATTTTTTAATTTGCTTTAAATTTATTAAAATATTTAGTTGATAATTTAGATTTTTTCGGAGAGTCTGCAGTATCAGCAAAAAGCATACTTAAAGTTGCTTCATCTGGATAAATAGCAGGATCTTCAAAAATTTCAGGATCAACTAGTTCATTGGCAGCTTTATTTGGATTTGAATACCAAACGTAGTTTGTAATATCAGCAGCAACTTGAGGTCTTAAAATATAATTTATAAATTTGTGGGCATTCTCAACATTTTTTGCATCAGCTGGAATAGCCATCATATCAAACCATATTACAGTTCCTTCAGATGGAATTGAGTACCAAGCTTCTACGCCATCTGCAGCTTCATCAGCAGCTAGGAAAACATCACCAGACCATCCCATAGTCAAACAGATCTCTCCATTTGCTAAATCATCGATATATTGAGATGAATCAAAATATCTTATATAAGGTCTAATTTCTTGCAACATTGTGAGAGCAACCTCATAATCTTTCTCATCCTCGGTATAAGGATCTTTTCCAACATATTTCAAAGCAATTTCCATAACCTCTGTTGGGGCATCCAACATTGCGATTCCACAATCTTCATACTTAGATGCAATAGCTGGATCAAACAAAATACTCCAACTTGTAATATCGTTTTCATCAACTTTATCAGTATTATAGCCAATACCTGTAGTACCATACATATAATTTATTGAGTATTGACCACCTGGATCGTGTGCTTCAATTTTTGCAAGAACATCAGGATCTAAATTACCAATATTTGAAAGCTTAGATTTATCAAGTTTTTGGAATACTCCAGCCTTGATTTGGTTTTCTAAAAAAGAACCAGAAGGCACGACAATATCATAGCCAGACCCACCAGCTAAAAGTTTAGCTTCAAGAACTTCGTTTGAATCAAAAACATCATAAGTTACATCAATGCCAAATTCATTTTCAAAATTTTCAATTGTATCTTCGGCAATATAGTCAGACCAATTGTAAATAAATAATTCTTCTTTAGCCTGAGCTGAAAAAGAAATTAAAACTAATAGAGATATAAAATACTTAAGCATTATTCCCCTCCTAAATAAAAATTACATTAAATAAAATAAATTAAAAATCGAGAATTTTTTTATATAGATCGGGTCTTCTGTCTCTAAAGTTACCCCATAATTTTCTATATTCTCTTGAAATTAATAAATCTAAAGTCGCAGTTATTAATCCCTCATCCTTATCATTCATACGATTTATTACATTTCCAAGATGATCCAATATAAAAGAATTACCATAAAAATTTAATTCAATATCAGCTTCGACCTCCTTCCCTATTCTATTCGAGGTTATTATAGGGATTTGATTTGCAGCAGCATGTCCTACCATTGTATTAATCCAATGATCCTTTGAATTTAATTCAGGCATGTGCGGCTCAGAGCCAATTGCTGATGGATATAAAATTAAATCTGCACCTTTCAACGTTAATATTCTTGCACATTCAGGAAACCACTGATCCCAACAAATTGCACAGCCAACTTTTGCTAGAGGGGTGTCAAAAACCATAAAACCTGTGTTGCCTTTTTCAAAATAATACTTCTCATTATATCCAGGCCCTTCAGGGATGTGAGATTTATTGTAGACTTCACTTAATTTACCGGAAGAATCAATCATAACTAGAGAGTTAAAAAACTTATTTTCTTTTTTTTGAAAAAAACTAATTGGTAATGAAATTTTTTTATCTTTACAAATATTAGATAATTTTTCGAACATTGGATGGGAAGGAAAATCAATAGCAAGATCAAAAAATTGATCATTTTTTGTTGAACAAAAATAATAATCTTGAAATAATTCTTGCAGAAGTAAAATATCAACATTTTCATTTGAAGCTTTTTCAACTAAACTAATTGCTTTATTTAAATTAGCATCAAAGTCTCCTTTAAGAGCCTTAAATTGTGATGTTGCTACTTTTACTTTCATATTTTTGGCACATTCATTGTTATACAATGAATATTTCCTCCACCATAATTTATATTTTCTGTTTCCAACATTATAATTTCTCGATTTGGAAATAACTTTTCAAAAATTAATTTTACCTCATTGTCTTCCTTAACATTGAATTTAGGTAAGATAATTTTATTTTTACTGAAATAGAAATTTATATATGAGCTAATAATATTCTTATTATTAATCTTTTTTCTTGTAGGTAAAGGAACTTCAATTAAATCAAATGTCTGATTAGTATCTATAAAAAATTTAATAAGATCGGCTTTGTTTTTTTCTAATATTTCATAATTAGGATCTAATTTGTGAGTTGTAGCAATTAAATATTTATTTTTTCCTATCGGGCATAATAAATTATCTACATGACCATCTGTATCATCCTCCATTAGCCCATTTTCAAATAAAAAAATATAATTTAAGTCAAACAAGAGCTTTAATTCTTTAATAATATATTCACTATTATGTTTTTGTTTTCTATTTTTATTAAATATTACATTTTTAGTGCTAAATAAATTTTTTTTATCATCATAAGTTATGGCTCCTCCTTCAATGACTAAATCAGAAATTTTTGTTGGGATATTCAAATAATTTGAAATAAATTTTGATATTTTATTATCATTTAAATAATCTGGATACTTTCCATAACCATTAAATTCAAAACTAATTGATTTTAATTTTTCATCTTCGTTATAAAAAATCGGTGCAATATCTCGCATCCAAGAATCATCTAATTTACATTCTACAATGTCTATATTTTTATGATCAGTTTTATTTTCAATTTCATTAATGTCTTCTTTATTTGACAATACAATAACACGCTCAGTTTTTGCAATTTCATTAATTACATTTGTAACTTCATCTCTGGCCTTATTAATAATTTTACCATAAAGATCTTTATTACACGGCCAAGCAATCAAACAATATTGGTGTTCATACCATTCAGGAATTAGTTTCATAAAATTTAAAAATATGTATAATTATTTCATGTCTAAAGATGAAGTAAAATTCACTGAAATGAAACATGGCGATAAAGAGGATTATGAACTTCTTGCTAATTTTGAAGATAAATTTATTGAAGGTACAGCTGATAGAATAGTAAGAGTGCTAGAAAGTTTAGACAATTCTTTAGGTGGCTATAAGGTATCTCGATTAGAACACTCTCTTCAAACTGCATCAAGGGCGTTACGTGAACAAGCTTCTGAAGAAATGGTGGTAGCCTCTTTATTGCATGATATAGGTGATGAAATTGCACCTCTTAATCATTCTGAACTTGCCGCTGCAGTATTAAAACCGTTTGTGTCTGAAAAAACAAGATGGATTGTAGAACAACACGGTTTGTTTCAAGCCTACTACTATAATCATTATTATGGAAAAGATAGCAATCTAAGAGATAAATTCAAAGGTCATGAATTCTTTAAAGACACTATAGATTTTTGTGAAAGATGGGATCAAGCATCATTTGATCCAAATTATGATACAATTCCCTTAAAAGATTTTGTTCCAATGGTTCAAAGAATATTTAATAGAACACCTTATAGAAATTTATAATTATTTTTTTAGCTTATTGATTAGTGTAAGGTTACCTGCATCAAAGTTATTTTTATTTTCTTGAATAAATTTGTCTATATTTTTTTGTTTTTCTAATTCTAATTCAGAAACTTTTCTAATATTTAAATCAACATATAAAGAACAAACCTCTGTTGTTGCTGCTCTATAACCTTCAAGCTTATGTGTCATTTCTAATTTATAAATTAATCTTTTTTTATCCCTATCAAGAAATAACAAATTAATATCTACTTCATCACCCTCTTTCACTTCTTTGTCATAAGTTGTGTGTGACTCTACTGCAAATGTGGTTTTCTTCTCTGTTTTTGCAGAAGTTTCACCCATATTAAATTTTTGTAAAAGAACTTCCCATCCGGTATCAAAAAGATGAATATAAAATGCCAAATTCATATGACCATTGTAATCAGTCCATTCCTTTTTAACTCTTCCTGAATTTAAATATATCTTCATTGTTTTTCTTTATTAATTTAAAAAATATAGTAGTTTAAAATAATGAATAATGAAGTGATAATTTCATGTGCTGTAACAGGATCTGGTGATACAGCAGGTAAACATCCTGAATTACCTATAACACCAAAACAAATTGCTGATGCTTCAATTGAAGCAGCTAAAGCAGGTGCAGCAATAGCGCATATACATGTAAGGGAGCCTGATGGCAAACCTTCTAGAAATTTAAGTTATTATAAAGAAGTAGCAGATAGAATTCGTTCTTCTGAAACTGATGTAGTTTTAAATTTTACAACAGGTATGGGTGGTGATTTTGAAGTTGGGACTGGAAAAGATCCTTTAAATCCGGTGGGAGCAAATACAGATATGATCGATGCATTAAGCAGATTAGAACATGTTGAAGAGTTATTACCTGAAATTTGTACTTTAGATTGCGGATCACTAAATTTTGGTGACTCAAACATGACATTTATTCATACACCGATACAACTAAGAGCTGCGGCAAAAAAAATGCAGGGGCTTGGAGTGAAACCGGAAATGGAAGCTTTTGAAATGGGTCATTTATGGTTTGCTAACCAACTTTATAAAGAAGGTTTAATTGATGGCCCTCCTTTTTATCAAATATGCCTTGGTATACCTTGGGGATCACCAGCAACAACAAGTGCAATGAAAGCGATGGCTGAAATGGTACCTAGTGAAGGTTTTTGGTCTGGATTTGGAATAGGAAGATCTCAAATGCCAATGGCTGCACAAGCGGTTATTTTAGGAGGAAATGTTCGTGTTGGACTGGAAGATAATCTTTATTTAAAAAAAGGAGTTTTTGCATCAAATGCTCAGTTAGTTGAAAAGGCAAGATGCATTGTTGAAGATATGGGAGCTTCTATTTTATCACCACAACAGACAAGAGAGAAATTAAAACTAAAAAAACATTTTTAATTTGAAAAATATTGCTGTCATTGGAACTGGTGTAATTGGTACTGGCTGGATACTTAGATTTCTAGCTAATGGTATAAAAGTCAAAACATTTGATAAAAATTCTCAACAAATAAATTTTCTGAAAGATGAAATAACAAGAACAAACTTAATTATAAAAAAATTATATAATACAAAAATCAATTTCAAAAATTTGGAAATCGTAGACAATATTGAGGAAGCAGTGAAAAATGTAGATTTAATTCAGGAAAATGTACCTGAACGACTATCTTTAAAAAAAGAGGTTATAAAAAATATAAGTAAATATTCACCATCAAATTCAATAATTGCTTCAAGTTCATCTGGTTTACTTCCATCAGATTTACAATCGAAATGTATTAATCCAAAAAGATTAATCATAGCGCACCCCTTTAACCCTGTATATATTCTCCCATTGGTTGAAATTGTAAAAGGGAAAAAAACTACAAATTTATATCTTAATAAAGCAAAAAAATTTTATCAAAAAATTAAAATGAAAACATTATTGGTAGAAAAAGAATTGCCAGGCTTTTTATCTGATAGATTACAAGAAGCTTTATGGAGAGAGGGATTACATATTGTAAATGATGGATTTGCTTCAACAAAAGATTTAGATGAAGCGATTACTTATGGTCCTGGTATGAGGTGGGCTCTAATGGGAACTTTTCTTACATTTCATCTAGCTGGAGGAGAAATGGGTATGAAACACATGTTAGATCAATTTGGACCAGCATTGAAACTTCCATGGACTAAACTCAAGTCTCCAAAATTATCAAAAAAACTTAAAGAAAAAATCATCAAAGGAACAAAAAAACAATCAAATAATCATTCTATAAAAGATTTAAGTAACATAAGAGATAATTTCTTAATAGATTTGCTAGAATTAAAGAAAAAATATAAATTATAATTATGAAAATAATCTCAAAATATGTAGCTTTAAAAAATTATATCCCAACTGGATTACCTAAAGAAGATGATTTTGAAATTAAATCTAAAACTTTAGAGTTAGATGAAACAAATAATATTCATGTTCTTAATTCATGGATATCTGTTGATCCGTATATGAGAGCAAGAATGACAGAACGTAAAAATTATAAACCGCCCTTTTTACTAGGGGAAGAAATGGAAGGTTACGCGATTGGTTCAGTCCAAAAATCCAGAGATTTAGAATTTAAAGAAGGAGATATTGTTTTCAGTAATTTTGGAATGAGAGATAACTTCATTTGTAAAAGCAGTGATTTAAAAAAAATTAAAAATACTGATCTTCCATTGCAAGCTTATCTGGGACCTTTAGGAATGACAGGGCAGACTGCATACATCGGTCTTTTTAATCATGGAAAAATACAAAAAGGACAAACTATTCTTGTATCTTCAGCAGGTGGAAGTGTTGGATCAACAGTTTGTCAAATTGCAAAAAATTTAGGATGTAAAGTTTATGCTAGTACAGGATCAGATGAAAAAGTTGATTGGTTAAAAAATGAATTAAATGTTGATGAAGCATTTAATTATAAAAAAATTGATAACCTTGTTCTTCACCTTAAAGAAATTTGTCCTGAAGGATTTGACTTATACTTTGATAATGTTGGAGGTGATTTTTTAGAGTCTGTAATTTTTCGAATGAAAAATTTTGGAAGAATTATTATTTGCGGAAGGATTTCTCAAATGAATTCAACTTCTGCTCCTGCTGGACTAAAAAATATGGCTCACGTATTAGTAAAAAGATTAACAATAAAAGGTTTTTTAATTTTTGATCATGAAAATGATAATGAGCCTTTTGAAACTGATATGCGAAATTGGATTTCAGAAGGAAAAATAAAATTTAAAGAAACAATTTATCAAAATATAGAAAATGCTCCTAAAGCATTTATTGATCTGCTTAATGGTAAAAATTTAGGTAAAATGTTAGTCAAAATTTAACTAAATTGTAACGTAGGGAGACGTCCCTCGATATTTTATATC
Organism: uncultured Alphaproteobacteria bacterium; assembly: GCA_902521325.1. Taxonomy (GTDB): domain Bacteria; phylum Pseudomonadota; class Alphaproteobacteria; order HIMB59; genus CACPNW01. The sequence goes on along the minus strand of CABYRE010000005.1, from coordinate 27,758 downwards.
TAATTTGAGTTCTTTATCAATTGGCGGAAAAGCTCTTTGTTGACATTCCACTCTAGGGCATATCCTACACGAAACTCCAATTGGCATTTGTAATTTTTTATTATTTAGATCAATTCCTTCAGAATAAATTAGATCTTTAGCGTATTTCATATCACAACCTAAACCAATCGAAACAAAACTTTTAGGCATTCCATGTTTTTCAATTCCTTTCTCAAAAGCTCTTGCTATACAAAAATATACTCGTCCATCAGGCATTTTAGATATTTGAGGATGAATTTTTCCAGGATTTAAAAATGCAGTATACACATTCCACCTAGGACAAGAACCTCCATGTCTTGGTATATGAATACCAGATAAAGAGAATCGCTTTGACACATTTCCAGCAATATCTGTTTTTAAAAAATGAAATGGCACTCCTTCGTTTCCAGGTCTTTGAAGATTTGTTAATCTATGTGTAACTTGTTCAAAACTACAAGCATAATGATGCATCAAAATTTCCACATCATATTTATGTAATTTAGCACTCTTTAAAAAATCGTTATAAGGCATCATAAAAGCAGCAGCGTAATAATTTAATAAAGATAGTTTAAGCAAAGGTTCTACTTCTTCTGACTCAACATTATTATCTTTAATAACTTTATTGATAACATCATTAGCCACTAAATAAGCAACTTGTGATGCTAAATGAAAGTTTCTAGATGTATAAGTTAACATTTCAGAAAGATAAAAAATCTTGGATTTTTCATCAAATCTTTTAACTATTTTTTCATCTTCGTTTATGGTTACTATTTTAACTTCAATTCCATATTTTTCTTTGAGATAAAGTGATAATTTAGATCCAGAACCAATGTTGGGTCCAGTTTCAAGACCTATTTCTTTTCTTAGATTTTCAGAACTTACTTCTAAATCATGAAAGTAATTTTTATTTTCTTGAAGAATGTCTGAAACGATTTCAACTGGTAGTCTTGTTGGTTTTTCTATTTGATTTGCATTGACATCCATTGTTTCAAGTCGATTTTGCATATCTTCTTTAAAACTTTTAAAAGAATCATTTATTGTCAGTAATGCTTTAGCTATGTTAGGGCTTGAACCAATGAAGTCACTTGTGTCGTGATTGGTTATCTTTAAATCATCAAAAATCTCATTGCTTAAAACATCCATTACGTCTGAAAGAAGTCGTTTGCTAGATTCTGTTGAGAAGTCTTTAATTGATAAATCTAATTTATCAGCTGCTTTAATTAGTAATGAAAGTGGTATTTTTCTTTTTCCACTTTCAATTAAATTTAAATAACTAGGAGATATTCCAATAGTTTTTGATAATTCAGCTTGTGAAAAACCTTTGCTTATCCTTTGTTTTTTTAACCTTGGGCCAAAATTTATGTCAGATTCAATATTCATTTACAAAATTTACAAAAATAATAAATTCAAAGTAATTTTCTTTACATTAAAATTGACAAAAACTCTAGTTTTTTTTTAAATTATTATGTATTTGTAAAATCTGTAAATATGAACAGTAAATTAACAGAAAATATTAATAACCAAAAAGAAAGCCTAGAAAAGAGTTCTATTGAGAAGAAGGTTCTTGAAGGATCTATAGACTCAAATTATGACCTTAATCTTGCTGATGGTATCGAAGCATACTACAGCGAAAGATACGGTTGGACTCTTAGAAGAAAAACTATCTAATTATATTAGATTTTATTTCTCTAGCTAACTTTACTATTTATTTGGTCGTAAGCTTTTTCAGCAATCATAATAGTTGTTGCGTTTAAATTAGCACTAACAATATCTGGCATTACAGAAGCATCAATAACTCTTAAATTTTGCATTCCATGAACCCTTAGGTTTTGGTCTACAACTGAAGTTTTGTCCTCACCCATTTTATTTGTGCATGACGGATGATAAGCAGATTCAGATGTATTTTTAATAACTTCATCTAACTCATTTTGATTAGATACATTCTTCCCAGGCCTAATTTCTGTGCCAACATATTCTTTTAGTGCTTTTTGAGACAAAATTTTTTTCGCAATTCCTACACCTTCTCTCATTTGCTTTAAATCGTCTTCATGCTTAAGATAGTTAAATTGTATTTTAGGATCATCTTTATAGTTATTTGTTTTAATTTTAACAAACCCTCTACTTTTTGGTCTATTTGCACAAACATGAAATTGAAAAGCTTCAAAATTAGGATTTTCTAAACCATGATTAATAACTAAATATGGAAAAAAATGAAATTGTAAGTTTGGATGATTATATGATTTGTCAGATTTAACAAAACCTCCTAACTCTAAGTGTGAATTTGCCAACCTACCTTTTTTAAATAAAAACCATTTTGATCCTTCAATTGCTTGATAGAGAAAATTTGTTGCTAAAGAATGTAATGTTTCATTTTTTTTAGATTTATATTGAATATACATCTCTAAATGATCTTGTAAATTTTCTCCTACCCCAACTAAATTATTAACTACTTCTATTCCCAAGCTTTTAAGATGTTTTTCATTACCTATTCCGGATAATTGAAGAATTTTAGGAGAATTAATTGAACCTGCACAAAGTATGACTTCTTTATTTGCTAAATATTTATTTGTTATGTTCTTTTTAATTGTTTCAACACCAATTGCAGTTTGATTTTTAAAAAGAATTTTTTTCACATCAATATTATTTATTATTCTAAGATTTTTTCTATTTTGTATTGGTTCTAAATATGCTTTAGCAACACTTTGTCTGACACCGTTATTTATTGTTACATCAAAAGTTCCAAAACCTTCATTATCAGTATTATTAGAGTCATTAAATATTTTATATCCAGCTTCTTGTGCAGCTTCTAAAACTTTTTTAAATAAAGGGTATTTTTTATCTATATTTGATTTATTTACTTTTAATGGCCCCTCATTACCTCTTTCATTACTATTATGAGACCAAGTTTCTAATTTTTTAAAAAAAGGTACAACTTTTTCATAAGACCAATCAGTTAAGCCACTTAAAGACCATCTATCAAAATCCTCTTTATGACCTCTAGCAAAAACCATGCCGTTATGCGAAGAGCATCCTCCTATCATTTTACCTCTTGGGCAATATAAAGATCTATTATTTAGAAATGGTTCAGGTTCCGTATAATACTTCCAATTATATTTTGGATCATGCATTGCATATAGAAGTGCGCTTGGCATATCAACTTTCCAGGTTTTACTCGATGGACCAGCTTCTAATAAAATTACGGAATTTTTTGATTGTGAAGACAATCTGTTAGCTAAAACACAACCTGCTGACCCTGCTCCAACAATGATGTAGTCAGCGTTTTTATCCACTAATTCATTCTTTCAGTATTTCCATCAACAGTCATAATCTGACCAGATACATTTTCTGATGCATCACTTAATAAAAATAAAGCCATTGAAGCAATATCTTTTTTTTCAACAAATGTGTTTAATGAAACCATTGACTCTAATTCTTTTCTTACTTTTTTATTTGAAGAATTGATTAATTTAGCTTTTGCATTGATTACCCTATCCATTCTGTCGCCATTAACAGAACCAGGACAAATTGTATTCACACGTATTTTAAATTTTCCTAATTCAACAGCTAATGTTTTAGTTAATCCAATTATTGCCCATTTACTTGATGCATATGGTGAACGTTGAGCAAAACCATATAAACCTGCAGTTGAAGATAAATTAATAATACATCCTTTTTTAGCTTTTTTTAAAAATGGAATAGCAAATTTTGCGAAATAAAAATGTGAACTTAAATTGGTTTTTATTGTGTTATCCCATTCTTCTATTGAAATATTTTGAAGATACTTTGTTGGTCCTGCAATACCTATATTATTTATTAATCCATCTATTTTTTTTAAGTTAGATAGAGATTTAAAATATTCTTTAATGTCAATTGGATTTGTACAGTCTAAGTGTTTAGCAAATATTTTATTACGATATTTTTTATTTGAATTAATTTTATCAATTTTTGATTTATTTATATCAGATAAATATACTTTTCCACCTGAAGTGATTATTTTATTTGCTATAGCAAAACCTAAACCATCTGCACCAGCAGAAATAACATAATTTTTTTTACTAAGATTGATTTTCATTTATTGAATATTATCTATCTCTTTTTTAGAAATATATCCAATAGTTTTACCTTTATTGTCAGTAACTACTATTGTTAAGTTGTCTTCGAGAATTTTATTTTTAAAATTTTTTAGTTTTATATTTTGATTTACTTTGTAAATAGAACCTAATGTTAAACTATCTTTATTAAAATTATTCTCACTGATCATTATATTTCGAGCTTCAAGATTATCTATTCTATTTTCTTTACTTGAAAAAAAATTAAATAAAAATTTCAAAATATTCATTATTTAAAATATAGATTGACTATGAAGATCTTTTATTCAAGAGATTAGTTAACCAATCAGGATCCATTTCTGGGACTGAAGACAATAAAAGTTCTGTATAATCAGGATATGGTGGATTTAAAATTTTACTTTTCAAACCTTGTTCCACTACCTCACCTTGATACATAACAACTATTTCATCTGAGATTGCTTTAACTGTTGCTATATCATGAGTTATAAAAATATAGGTCACACCAAGCTCTTTTTGTAATTTTTGTAGTAATTTTAATATTCCTTCTTGAACAATTTGATCGAGCGCTGATGTCACTTCATCACAAATAATTAAATCTGGGTTAGCCGCTAAAGCTCTTGCAATGCATATTCTCTGTTTTTGACCTCCAGATAATTCGGATGGTAATCTATCTAAAAAAGTTTCATCTAACTCAATCATTTTTAATAATTCAATAACTTTTGCTTCTCTTTCTTTCCCTTTTATACCTTGATAAAATTCTATTGGCCTTCCAATAATTTCATCTACAGTTTGGCGAGGGTTCATTGCAGTATCTGGCATCTGAAAAATTATTTGTATTTTTCTTAATTCTTCTTTTGATCTTTGTTCAAGTTTTGGAGACAATTTTTTTCCATCAAAAATTATTTCTCCTTTTAATTGAGGAAGTAATCCTGTTATTACTCTTGCTGTTGTTGATTTTCCAGAGCCACTTTCACCAACTATAGCTACCGTTTTACCTTTAGGAATATCTATAGAAACATTGTGTAGAACCTTTGATGAGCCATACGCAGCATCAATATTTTTTATTGATAATATGTAATCTTGATTCGTTTCTTCTGGCTTAATAAGTGATCTGACTGACCAGAGTGATTTAGTATATTCTTCTTTTGGATTAGAAAGCATTTCTCTTGTTTCGGCTTCTTCAACTTCTTCACCATATCGTAAAACTTTTATTCTATCTGCCATTTGCGCAACTACTGCTAAATCATGTGTAATATATATTGCTGCAGTATTAAATTTATCTACTATAGATCTCATTGCAGATAAAACTTCAACTTGAGTTGTTACATCTAAGGCTGTTGTGGGTTCATCAAATATAATTAACTCTGGTCTAGGCGACATAGCCATTGCAGTCATTATTCTTTGTAGTTGCCCTCCAGACACTTGATGAGGATACCTATCTCCAATATTTTCTGCATCAGGTAGTTGTAGTGATTCATAAAGTTGAACAGCATCTTTTTTTAATACATCTGTTGGGTTGATCTTTAATCTGTTAGCTGCACTTATTGTTTGATCCATTAATCTATGTGCTGGATTAAAAGAAGCAGCAGCAGATTGGGCAACATATGAAATCTTTGTTCCCCATATCTTTCTTTTCTCATTTTCTGAGAGATTTGCTAAGTCATGACCATTAAATAAAATTTCACCCTTAATAATTTTACAGCCAGGCTGAGTATAGCCCATTGCAGCTTTGCCCATTGTAGATTTTCCTGCACCACTCTCTCCAATTAACCCTAAGATTTCACCTCTGTATAACTTTAAATCAACACCTTTTAATATTTTATGCCACCTTTCATCTGAGAATCCATCAATATGAATATTTTTCATTTCAAGAAGAAGTTCTTTTGATTTATTTGATGTCATCTTTTAATCCACTTGTTATGTACAAATACCAATCAACAACAAAATTAATTGATACACAAAGTAAAGCAATTGCGGCAGCTGGAATTAAAGGAGTTAAGCCTGCTGTTATATCATATTGTGCGTATTGAATAAGTATTGCGTTTTCTCGTACCATTGATGCCCAATCTGCAGAAGGAGGTTGGATTCCAATTCCTAAAAAACTTAAACTAGATATAGTAAAAATTATAAATATAAATCTTAAGCCAAATTCAATAATTAAAGGTGAAGCGATATTAGGAAGTATTTCTTTGAAAATAATATAAGATAAATTTTCTCCTCTTAGTCTAGCTACTTCAACATATTCTAAAACAACTTGACCTACTGCAACTGATCTTGATATTCTAAAAAATCTAGTAGACTCTAAAATTCCTAAAATAAGAATTAAATTAAAATTTGTAGGGCCAAATACTGATAAAAGAATGAAAGTAAAAATCATTACAGGAATCGCCATGAGAGTGTCGACTATTCTACTTAAAAGCTGATCTAAATACCTTCTATCTAGAGCAGCTATTATTCCAAACACTGTTCCAATTCCTAAAGCAATAAAAGTGGCTAATAAACAAATACCAATTGTATTTCTTGCAGCATAAATAATGCGAGAAAAAATATCTCTACCAATTTGATCAGTGCCAAATATGTGGCCATCACCCCAGGGAGCGTAAGCAACAGGAAATATTTCTGCCTCTCCGTGAGGAGCAATTAGAGGTGCGAATATTGCAGCAAAAAAATATATAAAAAGTACAATCATTCCAAACCACGCTGACATTGGAGCTTTTGATAAAGCAATTTTTAATCTTTCTAATCTAGTTCTTCTTTTAATTAAATTAGCAGCTTCACTTTTTGCAGAATAAGATAAATTTTCACTCATTTTGGATATAACAACCTCGGGTTAGAAATAATGCCAATCAAATCAGCAATTAAGTTTAGTATTACATAAGTTGAAGCAAAAATTAATGCGCAAGCTTGCACAACTGGAAGATCTCGATTGTATACAGATCCAACCATAAGCCTGCCAATGCCTTGATAATTAAAAACATATTCAACAACAACTGAACCAATTAACATATAAGCTAAGTTTATTGCAATTACTTGAGAAATAGGTGCCCAAGCATTTGGAAGTGCATGCTTAACAATCACTTCATATCTAGAAGCTCCTGATAATTTTGCCATTTCAATATATTCACTTGATAAAATATTTATTATTGCTGACCTTGTCATTCTCATCATGTGACCCATAGTAATTAATGTCAACGTAAAAACTGGAAGAGCAGTTCTGTAAAATCTTTCAACTAAAGTTGTATTTTCGTCTACATTAGAAATAGTTGGAAAAACTGGGAAGAGGGTCGCCAATAAAAGAATAAAAATATATGCTGTAAAAAATTCTGGTGATGATACAGTTACTAAGCTGACTCCAGTTGCTGATCTATCATAATAAGAGTTTCTATATAAAGCTGAAGATATTCCTAAAATTAAAGACAGAGGAATAGCCAACATGGCGGCAACTCCAGTTAAAAACAAAGTATTCTTCAACCTGGGAACAATTAAACCAACAACTTCCCTAGATCTATCACCTTGATCTCCTTGTACTTTAGATCTTCCAGAAAAAGAGCTTCCAAAATCACCTTGAAAAACATTTCCTAACCAATCAAGATATCTAGTTACGGGAGGCTTATCTAAACCTAATTCCGCTCTTAGAGCTTTAACTGAAGATTTTGTTGCACTTTGACCAAGTATTTCTGTAGCAAAGTCTCCTGGCAAAAAAGAGAATGTGCTAAATATAATTACAGAAAATGCAAAAACAGTAACAAAACCAAGACTTAGTCTTAATAAAATTGTTCTAAATATTGGATGAATTCTAGAAATGTTGCCCTCCTTAAAGATACAATTTTAATTCTTAAAGTTTTGTCTAATTTAGGTCAACATACAAGCTAAAATTAATAATTTATACGTTGAATTTAACCGTTATATATGTTTTTATATATTAACTTAAGTTTGTTTTTTGTTAAATTTCTAGAAATTATGAACAAAAATCTTAGGTTTTTGTTCAATTATAAGGGAGGACAAATGAAAAATAAGAAAATAGACAAATACATTGAAGAACAGTCTTCAAAGCTTACAAAAGGGCTTATCGACAGAAGACAGTTCATGATGTCTGTCCTTGCTACTGGTGTAACTCTGCCAATAGCTCTATCACTCGCTGATAAAGCTGTTGCTGCTACTCCAAAAAAAGGTGGACATTTAAGATGGGCTAATGGTGCAGCTGATACTACAGATACACTTGATCCCGCTACTTATCAAAGTTCATTCATGCAAGCTACAGCTTGGTCATATCAAAACTGTTTAACAGTTGTTGATTCAGATCATACTATTGTTGGAGAGCTTGCTGAGTCAATTGAATCTGATGATGCTCAAACTTGGGTATATAATCTTCGCAAGGGTGTTGAATTCCATAATGGAAAATCAATGACTGCAGAAGATGTTGTACTCAACTATCAGTATCACATGAATCCAGATACCGCTTCGGCAGCAGGTGGATTGTTATCTCAAATTGAAACTATTTCTGCTGATGGAAATGACAGAGTTATTTTTAAGCTAAAAGGTGCAAATGCTGACTGGCCTGCAATAACTACTGATTATCACATTATGATTAAACCAACAAAAGATGGGGTTGTTGATGCTCAATCTACTATTGGAACTGGTCCATATATTATGGATGAATTCAATCCAGGTGTTGGAGCAAAATTTGGAAAAAGAAATCCAAATTATTTCAAAGGTGATAGTGTTGCACACTTTGATTCAGTTGAAGTAATCGGAATTAATGATCCAGCTACCAGACAAGCAGCATTATTAAATGGTGAAATAGACTGGATGAACGGTGTTGACTTAAGAACTGCAAATTTATTAACAAGAGATCCAAATGTTGAAATTACTGCAGCATCAGGATATGCGCACTATACAGCTCCTATGAGATTAAACGTGCCACCATTTGATAATTTTGATGTTCGTATGGCAATGAAGTTTGCAATCAAAAGGCAAGAAATTGTTGATAAGATAATGCTAGGATATGGAACAGTGGGTAATGATCACCCGATCTCTACTGCTCACCCATATCATAATAATGCTTTAGAGCAGAGAGAGTTCGATGCTGATAAAGCTTCTTATCACTGGAAAAAATCTGGTGTAAGCGGACCAATTGAAATTAGTACTTCTGAGGTTCCTTATGCAGGTTGTACAGATGCAACTAACTTGATAGCAGCATCTGCTCAAGAATGTGGTATCGATCTTCGAGTTAAAAAAGAGCCTGAAGATGGTTACTGGAGTAACGTATGGAACACTAAAGGTTTCAGTATGAGTTCTTGGGGTGGAAGACCTACAGAAGATATGATGTGGTCTGCTGCATTTACAGATGATACTGAGTGGAATGAAGCTGCTTGGGGTAATCTGGTTCAAACTGATTCAACTGTTCGTTTTAATGAACTTGTTAGAGGTGCTAGATCTGAACTTGATGCAGAAAAAAGAAAATCAATGTACTGGGAAGCTCAAGCTCTTTGTAACTACGATGGTGGTGCAATTGTTTATGCATTTAACCAATATGTTGGTGCTGGTTCTAAAAAACTTGCTCACGGTGAAGATGTTGCTGGTAACTGGGAAAGTGATGGAAACAAACTTTCTGAACGTTGGTGGTTTGCATAAAATTTTAATTTTCTTTGTGGCGCATTTAAATGCGCCACACAATTTCTACTAATCTTTCAAAAAAATGTTTTTAAAAAATAAGAAATACCTCTTTGATGGAGGTTCCGGACAAACTTTAATGGAAATGGGTTTAAAAACAACTGGTGATCTTTGGTCTGCACAAGCTTTATTAAATGAAAATAATCACTCAATGGTCGTAGATATGCATAAAAAATTTATAAATGCAGGATCACAATTAATCGTTACTTCAAATTTTAGTGTTAGAAGGAGGCTATTAAAAAAATATAACTTACTTGATAAGTTTGAATTTGGAATAAGATCTGCTGGAGCACTTGCATTAAAAGCAAAAAATGAAAGTGATAAAAATGTTATTGTTGCTGGCTCATTACCAAATCAAGGTAATACATATTCGCCTATACATTTTGAAACTGATGAAACAATGTTTAATTATTTTCACGAAATTACAAAAATATTAAGAGATTACGTAGATATATTTTACTTAGATGTTTTGTGTTCAATTAAAGAAATAAAAATTGCCTTAGAGGCTTCAAAAGAATTTAATAAACAGGTTCTTGTAGGTGTGCACTTACGTTATGATGGAAAATTACCATCTGGAGAAAGTCTTGATAAACTATTTGAAACTATTCAAAATTTTAACTGTTGTGGTATATTATCAGCATGCGTATCACCTGAAATCATTAATTTAAGTATTCCTATATTCAATAAACAAAAGCTTCCTTTTGGGTACAAAATGAATTTATTTAAACAACTCCCTACTAGTGATAAAAATGAATTCAATTCAGAAGGTTTTGAGGGTCATTACGATTATATTGATCCTGTTGAATTACTTGGAACTAGAAATGAAGAATTTGGAGAAGAAAAATATAAAAAATTTGTTTTAAATTCTTTAAATAAAGGTGTTACTCTAGTAGGTGGATGCTGTGAAGTTAAGCCACGACATATTGAAGCTATAAAGAATATATTTTAAAATTTTTTTTTCATTATTTTGTGATAAATTGAATAATTTTATGGGAGATTTAGTTAAAAATTACAGATTTGTTGTAAAGCCAGTTATTAAAGAAACTGGTAGATCTCTAGATTTGGCTAGACCCATGAAAATACATCCTCTTACATATCAAGAGTTACCACTTAACCCAGAATATACTAACTACGCTGATGGGAGATTTACGCTTGAAAAATTATCTCATGCTACAGCAGATGAAATGTATTGGAAGGCTAGACAAGAAATAATTTTACGTCATACGGGTGAGCATCCTTACGAAATCTCAGGTCCAGATGCTGAAAATTTACTTCAACAAATATTTCCTAGAGATATTTCAAAAGTAAAAATTGGACGATGTTCTTATCAATTTGCTTGCTACCATGATGGAGGAATGATTTCAGATGGATTATTATTGAGATTAGAAAAAAATAAATTTTGGTTTGCACAAGGTGATGGACATTTATATAGTTGGTACAAAGCTCATTCGAAAAATTTAGATGTTGAAATTAAAGATCCGAATGTTTGGGTCAGTCAAATACAAGGCCCTAAATCTCTGAAACTATTAGAAAAACTTGTTGATCAATCATTAAAAAATAATTTTAATTACTTTGATTGGATTGAAACTTCAATTGCTTCAGAAGAAGTAATTATAAGTAGAACAGGTTTTACGAATGAACTGGGTTGGGAAATTTATTTAAGACCACAAAATGATTCTAAAAAAATTGGAGACTTAATATTAAGAAAAGGTGAAGAAATGGGAATGATCCTAACAGCCTCACCAGGATTTAGATGTAGAAGGATTGAGGCAGGTCTGTTATCTGCTGGGAGAGATTTTACAAGTGATAGATCTCCATTTGCTGTTGGATTAGGAAAATTTATAGATTTTAATAAAGAGGATTTTATTGGAAGAGATTATTTACTAAAAGCAAGCAAAGATTGTTTAACATGGGGTATGAGAGTGGAAAATAGTTTTGCATTAGTTGATTCTGAAATTTCTATTAAAAATAAAAAAATTGGAATTGTAACTTCAAGTACATGGTCGCCATTTCAAGTTTGTGGTGTTGCTATAGTTCATATGGATCAAGCAGAATTTGGACCAGGAACAATAGTAGATGTTAGTTGTGATGATGGTAGTTTGCAAAAAGGTGAAATCTGTACTTTACCAATGTATGATAAGAAAGGCGATATACAAAGAGGTTTAAAAGAAAATATTCCGTCCAGCCCAATACCTTGGAAGGGTATTTCAAAAAACTAATATATTTTATAATAGAATTATAAATTGTATTAGAATACAAATATTAAAATGAAAGATCTCATTAAACCTAGCACTAAAATCCATACAATAGATGATGCAATAAGATTATCTAAAAAAAGATTACCAAAATTAGTTTTTGATTTTATTGATGGAGCATCAGGAGATGATAAACTTGCAGAAATTAATAGTACAGCATTAGATCAAATTAGACTTGAACCTAAAGTTTTTAGAAATGTCGAAAATAGAAATTTAAGTAAAAAAATATTTGATTTTGATTTTAATTATCCATTTGGATTTGCTCCAATGGGAATGACAAATCTTTCATGGCCTGAAGCAGATAAAATGATAGCAAAAGAAAGTGCGTATAATAATATTCCAACATGTGTTTCAATGGCATCTAGTACAACACTTGAAGATATGTTTACTTTTTCAGAAGGTAATTCATGGATGCAGATATATATTTTTCAAAGTGAAGAATTTATTATGGAATTATTAAAAAGAGCAGAAAATATTGGATACAAAGTTTTAATTCTTACTGTTGATGTGCCTATTCTTTCAAGAAGAGCTAGAGATGACAGAAATGGTTTTGGTTATCCTTTTAAAATAGGTCCAAAACAATTTTTAGATTTTGCACTACATCCTCAATGGAGTTTAACAACTTTATTAAAAGGAGCACCAAAACCAATGAATTATGTTACTTCTAATAGCGGTGATCAAATTTTTCGACGAAAAGAAAGTAGAGGAGCAACTGATTGGAATACTCTAAAAAGAGTTAGGGACACATGGAAAGGAAAATTAATAATCAAAGGTGTAATGAATTCTGAAGATGCTTTAAAAATTAAAGAAGCTGGTGCTGATGCAATTCAAGTATCTAATCATGGTGGAAGGCAATTAGATAGTGCTACTGCTTCTATTAATGCTTTACCATTAATTCGAAAATCTTTGGGAGATGATTTTCCAATACTTTTTGATAGTGGTATTAGAAGTGGTAGTGATATTTTACGTGCATTAGCTCTGGGAGCTGATTTTGTTATGTTTGGCAGACCTCTAATGTATGCCATTGGCGCAGATGGTTCAAGAGGTCTTCGAAGAATTATCAACTTAATTAAAGAGGAGTTAAGTACAAATCTTGGCTTAGTAGGATTAACCAATATAAATGAAGTTGATAAAAAAATTATAGCAGAGAAATTTTTTAAGGATATAAAGTATTAAGATGGGAAACAAAAAGATTAGAGGTGGGGCATTAGTTGCAAGAGCTCTTAGAGACAAAGGTATTGATAATGTTTTTACACTTTCTGGAGGTTTTTGTAATCCGGCACTCGAAGGATTTATGGAGTGTCAAATTAATGTAATTAATTGTCCTCATGAACAAATTGCTGGTCATTTAGCTGATGGTCACACTAGAATATCAAGAAAACCATCCGTTTGTATTGTAGGACCCGAAGGTTTTGCAAATGCAGTACCTTCAATGATGGAAGCTTGGGGTGAAAGATCACCTGTTATTTTTATAACTGGATCAAGTAGCTTAAAAAGACAAGGAGCAGGTGGTTTTAAGGAAATAGATGATGTGTCTATTGCAGCACCTTTAACAAAATACAGTGCTAGCATAACAGATGGCAATAGAATAAGAGAGTTCGTAGATAAAGCTTATAGAATTGCAACAAATGGTTACCCAGGTGCAGTACATTTAAGTGTGCCAGTAGATATAATGTTTTCATCATTTGCAGATGATGCTGGTTTAGAAGAAAGACCATTTACTCATCAAAAAATACCATTTGCCAAAGCTTGGCCTGATCCTGAGAGTTTAAATGAAATATTTGATCTTGCAATTAATGCTAAAAAACCAGTTTTTATTGGAGGGCATGGAGTTTGGTGGTCTAGTGCAGAAAAAAAATTAGAGCAAGCTGGATTTGAATTAAATATTCCAATATTTAATATACCATACCATCAAAAACTTTTAGGGGAAGAGGCAGATACATATATGGGTCTAGCAGATATTCATCAATACCCCCCATCAAAGATGGCTCTCAATGAATCAGATTTGGTTCTAATGATTGGTGCACGTCTTGATAATCAAATGAATTTTGGTAATCCTCCACTTTTTCCAAAAAGCACAAAGCTTGTTTGTATTAATGGATCACATGAAGAAATAGAATTAAATAGAGCTGCAGATATTAATTTACTTTGTGATCCTGGAGTCTTTTTGGATAAACTCGTAGAATTAAAGAAAAATAGTAAATGGAAATTAAATAATAAATGGTTTGATAAAAATAAAAAAGAGAAAAAAAATTGGATTGATAAAACATTAGATGAATTAAATGAAGAAACTGAAGAGACGAAAAAAAATGGTGGGAAAATTCATCCTCTTCAGTTAGCTTTAGATGTTCAAGAAGAATTAACTGAAAATGATTGGTTAGTTATTGATGGTGGAAACACACATTTCTGGTCTGAGATTGCAATTAATATTGCTGGATCAAAAGGTAAAAAACTTGGAGGAATATTACATCCAGGTACTTTCAGTATGTTAGGTGTTGGAGTTCCTTTTGCAATATCAGCAAAAAATCTGAATCCTAAATCTAATGTTGTTTTAATAAGTGGAGATGGTGCATTTTTATCTGGGGGATTATCAATTGAAGCTGCATTTCAAGAAAAAAAGCCTATTGTTGTGGTTATAGATAACAATGGAGGTCTTGACTGTATTTCTCAACAACAAGAAAGGTTATTTGAAAGTGGGAAACACTTTGCAACTGATTTTAGAGATATTCCATTTCATTCAATTTTTGAAGGTTTTGGAGGGCATGGAGAATTAGTTAATAAAAGAGAAGATTTAGGCCCTGCTTTAAAAAGAGCTTTAGAAAGTGGTAAAACTGCGTGTGTAAATGTTAAGGCTAAAGGTGTCATAAGTCCAATAGTTGCTGCAGTTAGTGATAAAAGAGATAAAGCTTCTATAGAGTAGGTTATGGCAATTTTTTCTACACATTTACTAAACTCAATAGATGGTACGCATGCAAGTGATGTAGAAATTGTTATTTATAAAGTAAATAATAATAACAAAGTTGTATTTCTAGAAGATAAAACAGATAGCTCTGGAAGAATGCTTAAAGAATTTGAATTAACGAAAGAAGATTGTGAAAGTGATTATGAAATGATAATTAATTCTGGTAAATATTTTAGAAATACTAGTGAAATGATTAATTCAATAAGTGTTAAATTTAAAATGAAAGATCCTCTTAAAAAATATCACATACCTTTAATTGTTTCTCCAAATGGATACTCAATATGGTGGTCGAAATAAAATGAGTAATTCAGGATTAAACATGTCTAGACGTATTAGGAGGACTCCCTATACCGAGAAAGTAATTGAGGCTGGTGTAAGTGGTTTTACTGTAGTTAATCATATGCTTCTTCCAAAATCATATAAAGCAACAGTAGAAGAAGATTATTGGCACTTATCTAAAAATACTCAAATTTGGGATGTTTCATGTCAACGACAGGTTCAAATAATAGGAGAAGATGCTACAAAATTAATACAACTCATGTCTCCAAGATCAATAAAAGATATGCCTATTGGTAAATGTTACTATTATCCAATGATTGATGAAAATGCAGGGATGATAAACGATCCTGTACTTTTAAAATTAAGTGAAAATAAATATTGGCTATCAGTTGCAGACTCAGATGTTCTTCTTTGGGCAAAAGGATTGGCTGTAGGAAGAAAATTTAAAGTTGATATTATAGAGCCAGATATTTACCCTCTAGCAATTCAAGGTCCAAAATCTGAAAAATTAATGTCTTCAATATTTGGAGAGAAAATAAAAAAATTAAAATTCTTTCATTTTTCTTTTTTTGAATTTGAAGGAACAAAGCAGATAATTGCAAGATCAGGATATAGCAAACAAGATGGTTTTGAGATTTATTTTAAAGGTTTTAGTTTAGGAAAAAAACTTTGGGAAACTATTTGGGAAGCAGGAAAAGATTTTAATATTTCACCTGGATGTCCAAATTTAATTGATAGAATAGAAGGTGGTTTATTATCTTATGGTAATGAATTTACTTTAGAAAATAATCCAATTGAATGTGGTTTTGATAATTATTGTAGAAATTTATCTCATGATTTCATTGGAAAAAATGCCCTAAAAAAAATAATAAAAAATGGAATAGAAAAAAAAATAAAAGGAATTACTTTTGATGGGTCCCCGACTCCTCCGTGCACAATACCTTTTCCTGTATACTCAAAAAATAGATTTCAAATTGGTAATATCACCTCTGGTATTTATTCACCATTTTTAAAAACCAATATTGGGCTTTCAATGGTTGATAGAGATTATTGGAATGATGGGCAGGATGTTATTGTATTAACACCAGACAATATTGAGAGAAAAGGTAAAGTGTGTTCACTTCCTTTTAATTATTCTTAAAATGAGTCACTCAATCGAATTAAAGTGGAAATTAGGAGATCAAAAACTCGAATTTGGAAAGTATTTAACTGATCATACAGTAATACTTAACGAAAATGTATCTATTGATGCGGGATCATCTCCAGATTATGGAGGAAGTGAAACTAATATTAATCCAGAACAAAAACTAGCTGCAGCTGTAAGTAGTTGTTTTATGATGACATTCTTAGCTTTAGCTGCAAAAATGAAATGGCCAGTTATTAATTATAAAGATAAAGCAATTTCTTATTTAGGAAAAAATGCAGAGGGAAGAATGTACGTAAACAAAATAGAACTAAATCCAGCTATAGTATTTGAAGATAATTTTACTATTTCTGATGAAGAAATGAAAAAGATGAAAGAGAGATCTCATAAGTATTGTTTTATCGCTAATTCATTATCTAAAGATGTTGAGATTCAAATCAATTAAATGAATTTTAATCTAATATTAAACAAAAAAAATAATAATATTTTTAATATTATTCTTAATGATCAAAAAAACCAAAATACTTTAAGCGAAAACATGATCAATGAATTAACATCAGCGCTAGATATTGCTGATAAAGATAATGAAGTAAAAGTAATTATTTTATCATCAAAAGGTAATATTTTTTGTGCAGGACATAATTTGAAAGATTTAAATTCACAAAGATTGCAAAATGACAAAGGTGAAAGCTATTTTAAAAAAATATTTCAAATGTGCTCTCAACTTATGCTGATGATTAATAAAAATAATAAGCCAGTTATAGCTATGGTTGATGGTATAGCTAGTGCAGCAGGGTGTCAGTTAATTTCTAGCTGTGATTTAGCTTACTCAAGTAGTAGAGCAAAATATGCAACTCCTGGCGTTAATATTGGATTATTTTGTTCTACACCAATGGTTCCATTATCAAGAACTGTAGGTAAAAAGCAAGCAATGGAAATGCTTCTCACTGGAGATCTTATAGATGCAAATAAAGCATTAAGGATTGGCTTAATAAATGATGTCTTTAAAGAAGATAGTTTAAAAGAAAATGTATTTCAAATTGCTAAAAAAATATCGTCTAAATCTTTTAATACTATTAAAATTGGTAAAGAAGCTTTTTACAAACAAAAAGATATGAGTTTAGAAGACGCATATACTTTTACTTCAAATGTAATGACGGAAAATATGTTACATGATGATTCCAAGGAAGGTATTGAAGCTTTTTTAGAAAAAAGAGAGCCAAACTGGAAAGAATAATTACTTCTTAAAATGGGTTTGGTTGAGATGGATTGGTAGCTAGCCATGTAGATTTAGTCTGCATGTAACTTTGCATTCCCTCCCATCCATTTTCACGACCGTATCCTGATTGCTTGAAACCTCCAACTGGAGATTGAGTAGAAGCATTAAAATAATTATTTATATAAATAGTTCCAGCTTCTATCTTATCTGCTAAACGTATAGCTTTATTAGTATCCTTAGTCCAAATACCTGCTGCAAGTCCATAAATAGTATCGTTTGCAATTTTAATGACTTCATCTTCATTATCCCAAGATTGTATTGAAGCGACAGGTCCAAATACTTCATTTTGAGCTAAATCATCTTCATTTGGAACATTATCAAAAATAGTTGGTCCAATATAGTAACCTTCAGATTTTTGTTCTTTTCTTCCATCAATTAATAATTTTAAACCTCTTTTTTCAGCCGTTTCTATCTTAGATAAAATAAAATCATATTGTTCTTTATTTGCTATAGGTCCTATTTGTGTTTCTGTATCATTTGGGTGACCAACTTTAGCTTTTTTAACGACTTCTAATAAATTATTAGTAAATTTATCTTTTATATCTTTATGTACTAATATTCTTGATCCTGAAATACAGCTATGACCTGAAACTGGAAAGATTCCTGATGCAACTCCATTAACTGATAAAGATAAATCAGCATCTTTAAATATAATTTGTGGTGATTTTCCACCTAGCTCCATAATAATAGGTTTAACATTTTTAGATGCACTTAAACTAGCTGAACTCCCCCCTTTTGTTCCACCTGTAAAACTTATCATCCTGACATCTTTATGTTCAATAAGAGGCGCTCCGGTTGTAGGACCAAAACCAGTAACAACATTAATCAAACCTTCTGGAAGATCGGCTTCTTCTAAAATTTTCATTAACTCTAATGTAGAGCATGATGCTCTTTCTGAAGGTTTAATAACGACAGTATTGCCTGCTGCTATTGCCGGCGCTAATTTCCAGATTAATGTTCCAATTGGTGAATTCCAAGGTAAAATAAGTGCAACAACTCCAAACGGTTCCCATTTTAAATAATTATGCATATAGGGAACCTCTGAAGGTATCAGTCTACCTTCATACTTATCACACATACCTGCATAATAATAAAAACTCTCAGTCTGCCAGCTAGTTAATGAAGGGGTAATATTTTTTGGAAGTTTGCCGTTGTCTTTAGTTTCTATTTGCCCAATGCGTTCTGCATTTTTAGCAATAATATCTCCAATTCTAGTTAAAGTTCTCCCTCTTTCTGCTGGATGCATTTTACCATAAGGACCATCATAATAAGCATGTTTAGCAGATGATACTGCAAGATTAATATCTTTTTCATTACAATCAGGGACCTTTGCCCATACTTTTCCTATAGATGGATCCTCACTTTCAAAATATTTTTCAGAAGAAGGTTCATGCCATCTATTTCCTGCATAAAATTTATAGGTTTGAATTTCAGACATAATTTATTTAAACTTAAATAATTTCATTGGTCAACTTATTTATGATTAATTAATTTTTTTTAATATCATATCTGATGCTTTTTCTGCTAACATAATTACAGATGCATTTATATTTCCACTTATCATATCTGGGAAAGAAGAAGCATCTACTACTCTTAGATTATCTATTCCTCTAACTTTAAGCTTATTATCAAGTACAGCCATTTTGTTATTACTTGAACCCATTGCGCAAGTAGATGCAGGATGATGACCAGTTTGTACATGATTTCGAACTGACTCTTTTAAATCTTGATCACTTTTGATTTTTTTTCCTGGAAGTAATTCTTCCGAAACAATTTTAGCTAAACTGGGTTTTGATAATACTTCTCTTGTATGCTTCATCCCTTCTATCATATCTTCCATATCAGATGGATCGATGAACCAATTTGGATTTATATTAAGTTCATCATTGGGATTTGAGCTTTTAAGTTTTACACTTCCTGTGCTCTTTGGTCTTAATAAATTAATTTGAAAGTGTAATCCTGGAAAAGCTTTTTTACCTCTAGAAAAAAATAATGAACCAAAATTTAATAAATTATCTAAACTCATAGACCAGTTATCTTTTTCTTCTTTAAAACACATAGGTGTCATGAATACTTGTATTTCAGGCATTTCTTTTTCTCTTATTGCATGAAATAGATTTGTTGACCAAAAAGGAGCTGCAGCCAATCCCTTTTTAAATAAAATATATTTTAATCCCACAATAATAGCTCTATCGATCCTTTGATATTTAGAGAAACTTAAATTATTGTTTTGAAAAGCCCAATTCATTGGCATAACAGGATGATCGTGAAGGTTTTCACCTACTCCAGGTAAATTAATTAATAAATTTATGTTTTTTTCTTTTAAATGTTCTTCTGGTCCAATTCCTGATAACATTAAGCATTTGGGGCTACCGAATGCTCCTAAACATAATATTACCTCTGATGATGCATAAACTTCACTATTTGATAAAAGTAATCCTTTAGCTTTATTTTTCTCAATTAAAATTTTTATTACAGTTGTATTTTTATAAATTGTTAAGTTGTTAGGTTTAAATTTCAAATAAGCTTCTGCAGATGATTGTCTTTTTCCATTCCATACTTTAACATCATATCGACCTACTCCATTTAGATTGCCATTATAAAAATCATTATTAATTTCTGCCCCAGCTTCAACACATGCATCAATAAATGCTTTATCGATAGAATTGTAATTACCAGCTGGTGTAAGTTGTAAAGGACCTGAATGTGAGTGATGTTCATTTTTTTCTCTATGAATAGCTGAAGCAGATTTTTTGAAATATGGCAATACATCATTATATGACCAACCCTCCAATCCCTTTTGTCTCCACCTATTAAAATCACCTGGAGCACCTCTCATGTAAATCATACCGTTTAAAAGAGATGATCCTCCTAATCCTTTACCTCTAGGGTATAAAATTTTTCTATTATTTAAAGAAGGTTGAGGTATTGACTCAAAACCCCAATCAAATTTAGGGTTTCCAAAAATGTATCCGTTGCCACCAGGCATTTGAGTGAATAAACTTTTTCCTGAACCCCCTTCTTCTATTAGTAATACCTTTATATCTTTATTTTCAGATAATCTTGAGGCTAATGTACAGCCAGCAGAACCTCCCCCTGCTATTATATAGTCAAATGTTTTTTTCATTTTTTAAAAATATAAATTATACTAATTATTAATTTATAAGTAAACTCGAGTATATTAAAAATGGATAATTACAAAGATTGGATTGGAAAGAAAATTTCCAGGAATGATATTATTACTCCTCGATTAGTTGATCATTTAAAAAAAACAATCGATCAAAAATGTTTAAGTAGTCAAAGCGTGCCAGAGGGAATTTTTTTATGCTTAAGCCCAGATGTAGCTCCGTTAAATGATCTAGAGAAAGATGGAAATGCAAAGTTAGGAATATTCTTACCTGAGTTACCTTATAAAATTAGAATGTGGGCTGGTGGTAAAATAAAAATATTTCATGAACTTGAAATTGGATCTGAAATTGAAAAGAATTCAACAATTTCAAGTATTGAATTTAAAGAAGGTAGATCCGGCAACCTATGTTTTGTTAATATCAATCATGAATATTTAAATAAAAATAAATTAATAGTATCAGAAGATCAAACTGCTGTTTATAGAGAAAAAATAAATAAAAAATCCATTACTCCTAAATTAAAAGATGAATTAAAGTTAATTGATAAAGTAGAAATTTTTAATTCATCAACTTTGCTATTTAGATATTCTGCCTTAACTTTTAATGGACATAAAATTCATTATGATAATGATTATACAAAAAATTATGAGGGCCATATGGGGTTATTAGTCCATGCGCCTCTTCAAGCAACTTATCTTTTAAATCTTGCAAGAAAAAACAAGATTGATTTCAATTCTTTTGAATATAAAGCTACAGCGCCTCTTGTATATAACAATAATTTCTTTGTAGAAATTGGTGAAAATCGAGATGATGAAATTATTGGAAGAATTCTTAATGAAAAACAAGAAATTACAATGATTGCAAAATATAAAAAATGAGTTTTCATAAAAAATTTTGTAATTGGGCGTCAAAAAAAAAAATTAATATCAATAAGGTAACTTATAAAAGAGCAGAAAATGCATTCATAGATACCCTGGCTTGTATATTATCAGGTGTTAAAGAAAAACAATCAAGGGTTGCCTTAAAATACTGTTTAGAAAATAATAATTCAAAAAACATTAAGATATTTGGAGGAGGAAAAAAATTATCTATTTCTGAAGCATGTTTTTTACATGGAGTCAGATCAGCGTCTATAGACTTTGATGATTACGAATACGTTGTGGGATCTCATCCTAGTGCCCCAATTTTTTCAGCTCTTATATCTGTAGCTCAAATGAAAAATATCTCAATTGAAGAAACATATGAGGGATGGGTAGTAGGATATGAATTAATAATAAAATTAGGACAAGCACTTAGCTATGACCATTATTATAAAGGATGGCATTCAGCAAATACAATAGGCGTGATTGGAACTGCTGCAGCAGTATCTAAAGTGTTAAAATTAAATGCGGATCAAATGGCAAATGCAATTTCTATTGCAACAAGTTTTTCATCTGGTTTAAAACAGCAATTCGGCACAGATATAAAAGCGTTTCATGTAGGGTTTGCTTCTCAAGCAGGAGTACAGTCAGCCTTACTTGCAAAAAATGGAGGTACAGCTAATCAAGATATTTGGAATATTGAGAGAGGATTTATTGAATTGTATGGTAGTAAATTTTCTAAAAAATTAAATAATAATATTAAAAAATCAGATTTAGGAAATGCTATAATTAAGTTTCCAAATTTCATTAAGTTTTGGCCAGTTTGTAGTTATTCACAAAGAGTAATACAAGGAGGATTAGTTTTAAATAAAAAAATTTTTATAAAAAAAAATATTAAATCTATTACAATTGAGTTTCCAGAACCTTGGTTCAGAGTATCAAAATTTCATATACCTAAAAATTCTACTGAAGCTAGATTTTCATTGAGTTATTGTTTAGCAACTGCTCTCATTAATGGTAAATTTGATTTAAATAGTTTAAATATTTCTAAAAATAAAAAAAGTTTAAACATGACTAGAAAGATTAAACTAGTCACTTACAAAGTGCCAAATACTTTTGAAGATTATGATCCTAAGTATCCTGATATAATTAAAGTAATAATGAATGATGGAAGTATATTGATTGAAAAAATATCACATATTAAAGGAGGAAATAATTATCCTTTAAAAGACGAAGATATTGATAATAAATTTTTAATGTGTGGAGGTAAAAAAAATATTTTAAATAAAATAAGAAATCACAAATATAAGAAGAAAAATTTAAAAGAAATAATTTTTTAGTTTAGCTATTTATTTCTTTCTCTATAAGCTATAAATATTCCAGTACCAATAATTATTGCTCCCCCTAAATAAATACTTAAAGTTGGAACCTCAGAATAAATTAAATATCCCATTATTCCTACAAATATGAAAGCTGAGTATTCAAAGGGTGAAGTAATTGCAACATCTGCGTATTTAGCTGCTTGAGACATAAATAAATGTCCTAGTGATCCCATCACACCTAAACTCATAGCAAAAATTAATTGAATTCCATTTGGCATAATAAAATTATCAGGAAAAAATATTATTGACGTAATTAATAATGAAAAAGAGTAATAAAAAATAATTGCAACACTCGAATCAGTACTCATTACTGATCTAGTTGATAAATAAACAGAAGCCATAAAAGCTGCAGATATTAGAGGATAAAGTGTTTCTAATTTGAATAAGTCAGTACCGGGCTTAACAATAATTAACACACCAATGAAACCAATTAATATTGCAGTTGTTCTAAAAATCCCAATTCTCTCACCAAGTATTGGAACAGCAAGAAAAGCAGCGATAATGGGAGCAGAATGTGCAATAGCAATGTTTTCAGATAACATTAAATTATTAATTCCGTAAATGTAAAATACGACACAAGCAGAAGAAGACAGGGCTCGGATAGCATGTCCAACTGGTTTTTTAGTTTTTAACTTATCAAATCCAAAATATATAGCTAAAAAAGTTGCAATGATACTTCCACTTAGTGCTCTGAAGAATATTGATTCCCATACAGGAAAATGAAAGCTTAAATATTTATACGTGATATCATTTATACTTAGACAAAACATGGACAATAACATGAAAGAAATTCCTAAGAGATTATTATTATTCGATTTCATTAATTTGTTAAATATACTAAGATAATTTATTCAGATATAAATATTTCAAAATGAGTAGCAAATATCATGTAAAAAAATTAGAAAAAAAGAATGACCATTTAAGTATTGTATGGAAAGATAACTTAAAAAGTAAATTCCATTTTATGTGGCTGAGAGATAATTGCCCAACCGCAATACACTCTACCGCAAATATGAGAGTATTTAATATTTTAACTGTAAGTAAAAATATATTTCCTAAAAATTATAAAATTGAAAAAAATAAACTCCATATTGATTGGAGTGAAGGTGATCATACTAGCAAATTTAACTTAAAATGGTTAAGAGATCATTGTTATACCGAAATAAATAAACAAAAATATAAATCACCTTATATTTTTTGGGATGGTAAATTAAAAAAAAACCTAAAGAAAATTATTGTTGATCATAATAGTGTAATAAAAAATAATAAATTTTTAAGCAAATGGTTAAAATTACTTCATACTTATGGTTTTGCATTAATCAAAAATGCACCTACTAGAAAAAAATCTGCATTTAAAATATTAAATAGAATAAGCCATCATAGAGAAACATTTTTTGGCACACCATTTGAAGTAATTAATATTCCAAAACCCAATAATACTGCTTATACAGCAGATGCATTAAGAAATCATACCGACTTACCTTATTTTGAATATGCTCCAGGTTACCAATTTCTTCATTGCTTAGTAAATGAAGCTAATGGTGGATTATCATCTGTTGTGGATGGTTTTGCAGTTGCAAATTATTTAAAAAAAAATGAAAAAGATGTTTTTAAAATTTTAACACAAACTTATGTAAAATTTAAAGATACTGATTATACTCAAAAAGCTATCAGAATTCTTCATTCACCAA
This sequence comes from uncultured Alphaproteobacteria bacterium, assembly GCA_902521325.1. Taxonomy (GTDB): domain Bacteria; phylum Pseudomonadota; class Alphaproteobacteria; order HIMB59; genus CACPNW01. The sequence continues at coordinate 3,017 of CABYRE010000005.1, read as the reverse complement.
TAATAACACTCACAAAAGATAATGATTTCAATGATATTAGATTTAGTATGGCTGCAATGGGTGCTGTAGATGTTGAGCCCAAAAAAATGAAAAAGTTTTATGATGCATATCAATATTTTGCATCACTTCTTCAAAACAAAAAATTTAAAATTAATTTTAGATTAGAAGCTGGTGATATTTTTTGTTTTAACAATAGAAGAGTATTACACGGTAGAACTGAATTTGACCCAAACTCTGGAAATAGACATCTTCAAGGATATTATATTGAAAGAGATGAAATAATAGGAAGATTAAATTATTTTAATAATATTAAAGTTTAGATCATTCCCATCCGCAGATAGTTTTAATTTCTAAATATTCTTCTAAACCCCAATCACCACCTTCTCTTCCGTTACCAGATTGTCGATAACCACCAAAAGGTGTTCCTGGATCAGCAGTATTGCCATTAATATATACACCTCCAGATCGAAATTTTCTTGCTACTCTTTTTGCCTTTTCTTTATCTTGAGTCTGAACGTAGTTTCCTAAACCATAGGATGTATCGTTAACAATTGATACAGCCTCATCTTCATCCTCAAATGGAATTATAGAGAGCACTGGTCCAAAAATCTCTTCTTTTGCGATTCTCATATCATTAGTTACATCTGTAAAGATTGTTGGCTTAACAAAATAACCCCTTTCTAAACCATTTGGTTTTTCAGATCCTCCAGCGACGAGAGTAGCACCATCATTTATACCACTATCAATTAAATCAATAATTTTATCATATTGTGTTTTAGAAATAACTGGACCGATATGATTTCCATTCTTAGAAGCAATATCAACTTTGATTTTATTTGCCTCATCAGCCGCCTCTTCTATTGCTCTTTTATAAATTGATTTTTCAACTAGCATTCTTGTTGGCGCATCACAAGATTGACCAGAATTACTCATTATATTCCTAACACCTTCTCTTACTGCTTCTGGATGTGAATCACTAAAAACAATATTGCCCCCCTTACCTCCAAGTTCTAAGCAAACTCTTTTAATAGTATCTGCTGCGTTTTTAGAAATAAGCTTTCCTGCTCTTGTTGATCCAGTAAAAGATATCATATCAATATCTTTATGAGATGATAAATCCGTTCCTACACCATCTCCATTACCATTAACTAAATTAAAAACACCTGGAGGAAAGCCTGCTTCATGAATTATTTCCGCAAAAATGATCCCCGACATGGGTGCAATTTCTGAAGGTTTTAATATCATAGTGCAGCCAGTTGCTAAGGCAGGTATTACTTTTAATGTGATTTGATTAATAGGCCAATTCCATGGAGTAATTAGACCGCATACTCCAATAGGTTCATAAACAATATAATTATTAGAATTTTTATTAAATCTTTTTTCAAATTCAAAATTTTTTAATCTTAAAATAAAATCGTCAATATGATCTGCTCCTGAAGAAGTTTGAGCAGAAGATGACCAGTCTAATGGTGCTCCCATTTCCTCAGACATTGTTTGAGTTATTTCATCCCATCTACTTTTATAAATCTTAAGTAGATTTTCTAGTAAACTAATTTTTTCTTTTTTATCTACCTGACTCCACGTAATGAATGCTTTTTTTGCAGTATTTACTGCTAGATCTACATCTTTTTTAGAACCTAAAGAAATAGTAGCGTACGGTTGTTCATTAGAGGGATTAATAACCTCAAAATCATTCTTTATAATTGGATTAATCCAAGTACCATTTATATAAAATTTTCGTTTATCAATCATGAATAATAAGATTTTTAAATTAATTATACATTTATTTTTTTCTATATTAGATTAAAAGAATATACGAGAAGAGGAAAAATTGACACCAGAAAATATTAAACTTGATATAGAATACGTAAGATCCCAGTTTCCAGCATTCAAAGATCCTCTTTCAAAAGATTGGTCATTTTTTGAAAATGCAGGAGGAAGTTATGTTCCACAAAATGTTATTGATAATTTAAAAAATTTTATGATTTCTACTAAAGTTCAACCATATGCTGAATATCCAATGTCTAAAATAGCAGGAGAAAATATGGATAGAGCCATAAAACTTTTTGCAAATATGATCAATGCGCAGGAGAATGAAATTTTAATAGGTGGATCTACATCGATAAATTTGTATGTATTATCTAATGCTCTTAGAAAATTTATAAATGTTGGTGATGAAGTTATAGTTACAAATCAGGATCATGAAGCAAATATTAGTCCATGGAGAAAACTTGAAGAATTTGGTGCAAAAATAATTGAATGGAAGTTTAATCCTAAAAATCATGAGCTAGAAATTGATGAGTTAAAAAAAATTATTAATGATAAAACTAAAATACTAGCAGTAACTCATTGTTCAAACATTGTTGGATCAGTAAATAATTTAAGAGAAATTTCAGACTTAGCACATAATCATGGCACAATAGTAATTGGTGACGGTGTATCGTATGCTCCACATGGTTTTCCTAATGTAAAAGAACTTGATGTTGATTTTTATACTTTTAGTCTCTACAAAACCTATGGACCTCATTTAGCTTTATTGTACGGTAAAGAAAAATTATTAAAAACTCTGCCAAATCAAAACCATGAGTTTTTAGATGGTAAATATCCATATACTCTTAATCCTGGGGGTCCAAATCATGAAGAATTGGTATCATTGATTGGTATATATGAATATTTTGATAATTTATATAATCATCATTTTTCAAAAAAAGAAAAATATTTATTAGAAAAAATTAAAAAAATTAACTCACTTATCTCCTATCATGAAGAGACTATTGCTAATCCAGTTTTAGAATATTTATCTAAAAATAATAAATTTAAACTAATTGGTAAGAATAATATAAAAGATAAAAATAGAGCTCCAACAATATCTTTTTACTCAAAAGAAATTAGCTCTAAAGAAATTAGTAAAAAACTTATATCAAAAAAAATTGCTACAAGAAATGATAATTTTTATGCTTGGCGCTGTTTAAGAGATTTAGGTATTGACTCAAATGATGGAGTAGTTCGTATAAGTA
>CABYRE010000004.1 GCA_902521325.1 uncultured Alphaproteobacteria bacterium | reverse complement strand
ACTGTGATTAAATAACACTAGCTTGGCAAATTAATTCATTTTACTTTCATCAAGTATTCTAATAATTAATAAAACAAATGACAAAATTTAATGCCTGGAATGTAATTAAAAACGGTTTAAACGGTCAGTCATATTGGACTAGACAATGGCGTGATCCAGAACCAAAAAGTAGTTATGACGTTATAATAATTGGTGGAGGCTTACACGGACTTGCCACAGCGTATTATCTTGCGAAAAATCATAATATTAAAAATGTAGCAGTTTTGGAAAAAGGTTGGATCGGGGGAGGAAACGCTGGACGTAACACGACTATTGTAAGATCAAATTATATGATGCCAGGGAATCATGAATTTTATGAGCACTCTTTAAAATTATGGGAAAATTTAAGTCATGATTTAAATTACAATGTAATGTTTAGTCAACGAGCTCACGTTTCATTGTTTCACAGTCCTGGTGCTAAAGATTCTGTTTCAAGAACGTATAATATTATGAGGCTTCATGGAACAGATGCTGAGCTTTGGGATTTAACAAAACTTAAGAAAAAAATACCTCATCTAAATTATAATAATTCCAGATTTCCTATTTTAGGAGCTGCAGTTCAAAAAAGAGCAGGCAATGCAAGACATGATGCAGTTGCATGGGGATATGCAAGAGCTGCTGATACACTCGGTGTAGATATTCTTCAAAATTGTGAAGTAACAGGTTTCACAAGAACAAATGGAATGATTGAAAGTGTTCAAACTTCTCGAGGAATAATAAAAGGAAAAAAAATAGGATTTGCTGTTGCTGGTAATACTTCTGTATTATGGCAAATGGCAGAATTAGGAAATTTACCAATTGAATCTCACAAATTACAAGCTTTTGTATCTGAAGCAGTAAAACCACTTCTAGATCAGGTTGTTGTTTACGGTGTGGGTGGTGCACATTTCTATATATCTCAGTCTGATAAAGGAAGTATGGTGTTTGGTGGGGATCTTGATTGGTATAAATCATATGCGCAAAGAGGAAATCTGCCTATGGTTCAAGATGTTGCTGAAGCAGCTATGGCAATATTTCCTTCACTTGGTAGAATTAGATTACTCCGTCATTGGGCAGGAGTCATGGATATGACAATGGATGGATCATTTTTTATTTGTAAAACGCCAATATCTAATCTCTATTTAAATGCTGGTTGGAACTATGGAGGTTTTAAGGCTAGTCCCGCATCAGGCTGGTATTTTGCTGACTTAATTGCAAATGAGAGCCCACACATTTACGTACAGAATCATAATTTAGAGAGATTTGAAAAAGGTATCAACATAGATGAACGTGGTGCTGGACCTGATCCTAAATTGCACGGTTAAATGATTAGAATCAATTGTCCTTATTGTGGTGAAAGAGATCATAGTGAATTTAGTTACGGAGGAGATGCTACAATAAAATATCCTTCTTTAGACTCTTCTGAAAAAGAATGGACTAAAGCAATATTTTTTAGAAAAAATATCAAAGGTTTTCAATTAGAAACATGGCATCATACTAATGGATGTAGAATGTGGTTAGAGATTGAACGCTCAACGGTAACTCATGAAATTAGAAGTGTGAAACCCTGTCATCCAGATTTAAAGAAAGTTGTAGAAAATAATAAATGAAAACAAGTAGATTAAAAAATTATGGAAAAATTAATAGAAATAATGTTTTATCTTTTACTTGGGATAATAAAAAATATAAAGGTTTCGAAGGTGATACACTAGCATCAGCATTGCTAGCTAATAATATTGGAGTTGTTGGAAGAAGTTTTAAATATCACAGACCAAGAGGAATATTTTCAAGTGGGGTTGAGGAATCTGGAGCTTTAGTAACTGTAGGATTAAAAGATAGAAGAGATCCTAATGTTAGGGCAACTACTCAAGAATTATATGATGGTTTAAAAGCAAGTGGTCAGAATGCCTTCCCCAATGTAAATTTTGATCTTGCTGGAATTAATAATTATTTAGGTAGGTTTTTTGTATCTGGTTTTTATTATAAAACTTTTATGGGAATACCACCTTTTGAATGGGGAAAAGGTACAGCTATATGGATGTTTTTTGAAAAGTTTATAAGGAAAGCAGCTGGAATGGGAAGTGCTTCTACATTACCTGATCCAGATTCTTACGAACACGCACACGATTTTTGTGATGTAATTATTGTAGGTTCAGGACCATCAGGTATTGCAGCCGCAATTGAGGCAGCGGAGAAAAAATTAGATGTTATTTTAGTAGAGCAAGACAGTATTATTGGAGGAGATCAACTTTCAGAAAATGAATTTGATAGCTCACATATTGAAAATCAAATTAAAAACCTTGGTATAAAAGTAATGACTAGGACAACAGCATTTGGATTATACGATAATTGTGTTGTTGGTTTATTGGAAAGAGTAACAGACCATTTATCGTTACCAGATAAAACACTACCACGTCAAAGATTTTGGACTATTAGAGCTAAACATATAATTGTTGGTGCGGGAGCAATAGAAAGACATATTGCATTTAATAATAATGATATTCCTGGCGTAATGACAGTGAATGCTTCAAAGCATTATTTAAATAGATATGGAGTACTAACAGGTAAAAAAATTGTAATTACTACAAATAATGACTCTGTTTATGAAACTGCAGAACTATTATCTGAAGCTGGAGCAAATGTTACTGTTCTTGACTCACGAACCAATTTTGAAATTGAAACCAACAAAACTTTTGAAATTAGAAGAGGGTATGTGCCTTATAATATTAATGGTTCAAAAAAAATTGATAGTTTAGACATATCAAAAAGTGAAAATATTAATAAATCTGAAACAATAAATTGTGATCAAGTTTTATTATCAGGTGGTTGGTCTCCTGCAGTACATTTGTTATCGCATAGAGGTGTAAAGCCTAAATGGGACTATGAAAATGCATGTTTTTTACCGAGTGATACCAAAGAGAATATTACAATGATAGGTTCTTCGAGAGGATTATGGAATAAAAATGATTGTATTGCTTCTGGTGTTGCGGGTGCTACTGATGCATTGAATCGTTTAGGTATTTCGAAAACAAATTATTTTTTTCCAAAACCTGGTGGATGGAAAAATCCAATAAAACCACTTTACGAAGTAAAATATAAAAAATCTAGATCAAAAAGTTTTGTAGATTATCAACACGATGTAACTTCAGATGATGTACGACTGGCACACCGTGAAGGTTTCATATCAGTAGAACATCTTAAAAGATATACAACTTTGGGTATGGCTAATGATCAGGGAAAGATGGGAAACATTATTGGATTATCCTTAATGGCTGATCTTTTAAATAAAGAAATTCCAGAAGTTGGAACGACTGTATTCAGACCTCCTTACACTCCAGTTTCTATTGGAGCTTTAAGTGGAAGAAATGTTGGAAAACATTTTAGACCATTAAGAGTTACACCAATGCATCAATGGAATATTGATCATGGTGCTAAGATGATTGAAGTAGCTTTGTATCAAAGGCCTTGGTATTATCCTAAAGAAAATGAAACATTAAGCGACTCTTATATTAGAGAAGCAACAACAGTAAGGAAAACAGTTGGAATTTGTGATGTTACTTCACTAGGTAAAATTGCTATTCAAGGACAAGACTCTACCGAATTTTTAAATAGAATCTATTCAAATGGTTTTTCAAAACTCCAAGTTGGAAAAGCTAGATACGGTATCATGTTACGTGATGACGGTATTGTAATGGATGATGGCACATCTTGGAGATTAGCAGAAAATGAATATTTTATGACAACTTCTACAGGTGAAGCTGCAAAAGTAATGTCATGGTTAGAAGAATTACTACAAATTAGATGGACAAATCTTAGTGTTAATGTGACTAGTGTTTCAGAACAATGGGCAGGCGTATCAGTTGCAGGACCTAAATCTAGAGTAGTTCTTAATAATTGTGTCGATGATTCTTCAGTTTTAACTAATAATAACTTACCTTTTATGGGTGTTACCTCAACTTTTCTTAAAGGTAAAATTCCTTGTAGAATTGCAAGAATTAGTTTCTCAGGTGAATTAGCTTTTGAAGTTTATGTTAAATCAGATTTTGCTAATACAATGATGGACCTACTTTGGGAAAACGCAAAAAAAAATGATGGGTGTTTATATGGATTAGAAGCTTTGGGTGCACTTAGAGTAGAAAAAGGTCATGTGACAGCTGCAGAGCTTGATGGAAGGGTAACAATTGACGATGCAGGTTTGAGCAAAATGGCTTCTACAAAAAAATCATATATTGGAAGTGCAATGAGAAAACGAGGAGTATTAAAAAATAATGATCGAGAAATTTTAGTAGGTTTCTTTCCTGCAAACTTAAAGGAAACTTTTAATGCTGGCACTATTGTGTGCGAAAAAAATAATATTAAAGGACAGGGTATTGGAAGAATTACTTCAGTCACTTATTCTCCAGAACTTAGACATTGGATTGGAATAGGTTTTGTAAAAGGTGGTTTAGATAAATGGAAAGATACTACTTTAGTTGGTGCAGATCCTGTAAGAAATAAACAAACGAATTTAAAAGTTGTTTCACCACATATGGTAGATCCAAAAGGGGAAAGAATGCATGCTTAGACATTCAGCATTAGATACAATTTATAAAGTTGGAAAATTTGCATCAAGTAAAAAACAATCATTAACATTTAAAGAATTAAAAAGTTTAGAAATTTTACAAATTACTTGTTGGCCTGACAAAATTGCTGAAATAAATAATTTATTAATAAAAAGATTAAAAATTAAAAATATTCCAGGTTTCAATAAAGGGATTTTGTTTGAAAATAAATCATTATGGAGAATGGAGCCTTTGAAATGGTGGTTATTTAATAAAGAAATTGAAGTAAGTGAGCAAATAGCAACAATTTTAGATATGTCTCATGCTTTCACAGGTATTGAAATTAAAGGAGATAATTCATCATTATTTTTAAATAGACATCTTCCGATTGATTTAAGGGCTAGGAATTTCCCAGATTTATCTTCCTCTAGCACAGCTATGCATCATGTAAGTGTTAAGTTATTTAAAATATCCTCAAATAACTACTGTTTATATATACCAAGAGGTTTTGCTTTATCAATTTGGGAGATGCTTCTTGAAACAGCAGATCAGTTTGGATATGAAGTATTAGAGAGATAGAAAGATTATCTAATAAAAAATGATATTTTCACAAGAAGAATTTAATTCAAGAATTGCAAAAGTAAAACAGTCTATGAATAAAAGAGGTGTTGATATTCTATTAACTACCGATCCCTCTAATATGAATTATCTAACTGGTTATGATGGATGGTCATTTTATGTTCCACAAGGAGTAATAATTTCTATAGATGAAGATCAACCATTTTGGTTTGGAAGAAAGCAAGATTCGAATGGAGCTAGGATTACAACTTTTTTAAATGAAGAAAATATATTTGGTTATCCTGAGCAACTTATTCAATCACCACCATTACATCCATATGATTATGTAGTTGAATTATTTAAAGACAAAAATTGGTCAAGTAAAAATATTGGCGTTGAAATGGATAGCTATTATTATACTGCAGAAAATCATAGGAGATTAAAAGATAATTTAACAAATGCTAAATTTATTAATGCGCATCTTCTAATTAATTGGGTTAGATATGTAAAATCTGAAAATGAAATAAAATTCATGAAAGATGCTGGCACACTTGTGAAAGCAGGAATGACAACAGCATTTGATTCAATAAAAGAAGGTGTAAAACAAAGTACAGTTGCAGGAAAAATTCAAAACACTCTTATTGCTGGAAATGATACAACACAAATGGGAGGAGAATATTCAGGCTTAGGTATAATACTCGCAAGTGGAAGATCAGCATCAGCATCACACTTAACTCCTAGTGATAAAAAATTTGAAAATAATGAAGGAACAATTATTGAATTAGGTGGTGTGAAACATCGTTATCACTGTGCCTTATCCAGAACTGTGTATATTGGTAAACCTGATCCAAAGATATCGGATACATTAAAAATAACAAATGAAGGTATTGAGAAAGCTTTAGAACAAACAAATCCAGGTAATAGTTGTCATAATGTTGCTGTTGCTTTTTGGTCAGTATTAGAAAAATATGGATTAGAAAAAGAGTCAAGAGCTGGTTACTCAATTGGTATTGGTTATCCTCCTGATTGGGGAGAACACACCCTTAGTATCCGGAAAAATGAAAAGACACTTTTAGAACCTAATGTTACCTATCATCTTATGTGTGGAATGTGGATGGATACATGGGGATTAGAACTAAGTGAATCAGTTAGGGTAACAGAGTCAGGTTATGAATTACTTACTCAAGTCCCTAGAGATTTACATATAATAAATTAATCATTTGCATCACCACCTCCAGCACCTTTGGCTCTAGATTCCTCTGATTCAGGTACAAAAGTTCTAAAAGCTATCTTAGATATTTGATCCCAAGATTTTTTATCAGGATTTATGCCTTCAGATAGCAAATTATTTATATTTGATGATGGAATATTAATATCTAACTTTTGATCATTTAAAATATTTTTTGTAAGTAAAAGATCAAAATTTCTTTGATAATTTGTAGAGATAATATCTCTATTAATACTAATATTTTTATTTGTTATTTGAGTATCAACTTTTTGATCTAACAAAAACTGTGAATTGATATTTTTTTTTGCATACTTATAAAGCAAAGGTATTAGGAATATGGGATCATTGCAATTTTTTAAAGTTAATTTTAAATTTTCTTTTTTATCTACTTTTGATATTAAATAATCAATTAATCCTGGCCCTATCATTAATGAAGACTTATTATTACAATCAAACTCATCATTTATATTTGATGGATCTATGCTGGCATTAAAAGTGTTATCTAATTCTTTAATTTTTAATGTTAATAATTTGATTCCGTCTAAACCAAGTATTTCAAGCCAAGTTGTAATAAATGCAGCATCTTCATCTGATCCATATGTGAATCCTAATCCTGAAAAAGCTCGCTGTGAGTTAGTGTAGACTTCATAGTAAGAGTAACTCACAGATATTAATATGAATTCATTGTTGCAAAACCCCATTCATCAACATTTTTATTATTTAGATCTGATAAATAAGGAGCTCCAGAAAAAAAACTTACTCTTAACCATCTATCTGACTTAGGATCATATCGATTGGCACCAAAAAAAGATAATTTAAATCTTAACATATCAATTGGTATTGTTTTTTTATCGAGAACATTATCTTGGACTTCCGAATAAGGATAATTTTTTAAAGATTGTATTCTTTTAACAATTCCTCTGTATTCAGGATGTGTTAATAAAAATTCACAAATTAATTGATTTTCATCTATATTTTTAATTTGCTTAAATAAATCATTAACCATTTTTGCAATTCCTAAATTTTGCTCTAACTCACTTCCTTGTTCATTATATCTTTCACCTAATCTAGGTTCTAACTTTGCTGCTGAAACATACCAAAATAAATAATCGCTATCTTTGTTATTAAAATCAATATTTTTTATCCAAGAATATTTATCATTGATTATTTTATTCAAATCTCCAATAGATTGATTTCCATCAATATCCATTATCTCCTCATCTGCCATATCTTCTGCTAATTCTTCTGATACTTGAGGATACAATTCAATTAGTTGTACTCTCGCAATTTCTTGAGTATCATTATTAAAATTCGAATCACAATAATCTAAGATATCTAACCATTTAAATTTTTGAGAAAGATCTAAGTCATTAATATAAAAAATATATTTTTTTAAATCCTCAGTAGTTACTTTATTTTTATTAATTTGGAATTGATCACTTGTGCTTACTTCTTCAAGATAATTTAAAGCTTTATTCAAAAGTTTTTTATACTTTTCAAAAACTATATTATCTAAATTAATTTGAGCAATTTCCTGTAATGTCTTTGTGTACTGTATCATCCATTTATTAATCAACTTTGGATGTTTAATAATAAAAGGTGCCATACCTAAACCTGTTGAATTACCAATACCAAAATGTTGTTTAATTTTTCTATCTAACTTTACAGCCTTTTTTGGATTAATTTGCTTTGCAACATGTTCAACTAATTCAACACTAAATTCTCTAATTAAATATACTGACAACATTTCTGCCCTAAAAGGTTGATTGAAAACAGTTGTATTTTTTGTATTAGTAAAATCTGATAAACCAAATTTACCACTACCATAAACAGCAGTAGTTCTTAATAAATATCCAACTTTATTTATTTCCTTAATATCGGGCTGATTACCATTTGAAAGACAATCAACAACATACTGAAACAACCTAACACTTTTATTTGCTCTACTTAGAATTAATGCGTTTGGAGAATTTCGTCCCGATTCTTGAAGAGGAATTGTTTTTTTTAATCTATTTAGATCTTTGTTTGATAATTTACCTACATGTAACGTGTAGGCCGTATCCCATTTACTTGCAATAACTCTATCACTTCTATCTTTATCATCTAGAAAAGCAGAGAAACATACAAGTGAATAAATATCTTTATTAATAATAATTTCATACACAACTGTACCATAACCATCTTTATCTAAATCAAATTTTGATTTATTTATTTCCCACTTGTCGTTAATTAATCTTCTTAACATACTTCTAGAAAAACTAAGGCGCGAGGGATAGCGTGATCCCATTCTTGATAGTTTCATGAAGTTATCCTTATCTCTTACTTTTTGTAACATTTATTAAATATGTATAGTTAATTTTGGTTTTTTCATTAATAGAAGTATTAATCTATGTCAAAAATAAGTGAAGATATACTTTTAATTGATGGTCTCGAGTATTGTAATTGGAATAGGGAATTATTTGAAAATGCCCACCAAGCTAGATTATCTGCAATCCATGTGACATTAGTCTATTGGGAAAATACTGAAGAGTCATTTGAAAAAATTAATTATTGGCACCATCTTTTTAGAGAGCATCATGACATTATTGCTCACGCAAAAACTACAGAAGATATTTTGGATGCTAAAAAAAATAATAAAGTTGCAATTATTTTTGGTTTTCAAAACTCTGCTCCAATAGCAAATGATATTTTTTTAATTGAAAAATTTTTTGAAGCAGGTGTAAGATTCATGCAACTCACTTATAATAATCAAACTCCACTTGCTGGAGGATGTTTTGAGCCAAAAGATTCAGGTGTTTCACGATTTGGAAAAGCTGTTATTGAAGAAATGAATCGTCTTGGAATGATTGTAGACTTAAGTCATGCAGGTAAGCAAACTTGTCTTGATGCCATTGAAGTGTCAAATAAGCCAGTAGCAATTTCTCATGCTAATCCAAGCTTCTTTCACAAATCGAAAAGAAATATTGATACTGATATTTTAAAAAAACTTGTTAATAAAAATGGTTTTATTGGTTTAAGTTTGTATCCTTACCATCTTAAAAATTTAGGTGATTGCACCGCAGAAGATTTTTGCGAAATGATTAAGGAGTTAATAAACTTAATTGGTGAAGATAATATTGGAATAGGGTCAGATCTTTGTTTAAATTGGCCTGACAATGTTGTCATGTGGATGAGAAATGGTAAGTGGACAAAAGATATTGATTACGGTGAATCTAAAGATAAAAACCCTAAATGGCCCAACTTACCAAGTTGGTATAAACAACCAAGTGACTTAAATAATTTATTTAATTTAATGTGTGAAAATAATATTCCAGAAAAAGTTTCCACAAAAATTATTGGTCAGAATTGGTTTAACTTTATGAAAAATCAATTTTAATTTCTGCTACTAATAAAAGAAGCAGATAATAAACTTAATATTACAATAGAAGCCCCAACTATTTGATACGTTTCTAAATTTTCCTTTAATAAAAAAACAGCGCCCAGTACACCCACCACGGGCTCTAAGTATAAAAATAATGCTGTATATGATTGACCAATTTTTGGAATAGCAATTAATTGTGACAACAGTGCCAAACTATAACAAATTGAAGGAATTATAATTAAAAGATAAATGCCGATATCAAAATTAAAATTTAAAGAAAAAAATATTTTTAATATTACAAAAAAGAAAAAAGTATTAAAAACATTTATAAATATATTTATTGGTATAGGAGATATCCCTCTTAATGACATTTTTTGATTTGTTACAATCATACTTGTAGCTCCAAGAGAAGCTAGAAAAGCTAAAAACATACCTACTAAATTTATTACTTTAAAAGATGGACCTACAACTAAAATAATCCCTAAAAATGTTAGAAAAAAAAGAATTTTTACAGTTAAATAAATTTTTTCTTTATCAACAATAATTGAATACAGAAGTACATATATTGGATAAAGACAAAAAATTAGGATAGTGAGGCTAACTTCGATAAATACAACTGAAGTTAATAATCCTAGAGTTAAAAATATTGAACCAACTGATATTGATAAAAAGTAATATATATTTTTTTTAAAATTACTAAGAAGATTTTTTTGATAGGGTATAAAAGGTAATATTATAATTGAAGCAACTACATATCGTAAAAATATAGCTAAACCTACTGATGCACCTGCATTATAAGCTATTTTAGTAGTAGGCCCAATTAAGCCAAATAAAATTCCGGCAACTAAAGCAAAAATAACACCAAATATGAACATTTTTAAAATTAACTTTTGACTATTTGGTTTCGTCCAGTTATTCAAGCACCATTACAAATATTTAATATGAATAATCCATCTCAAAGTTTCGTAAAATTTGAAAAGATTGATAAAAGTTATGATGGAGAAGTACTGGTAGTAAAAAATTTAAACTTGGATATTGCTAAAGGTGAATTTGTAACAATGTTGGGTCCATCAGGATCAGGTAAAACAACAACTTTGATGATGCTAGCTGGATTTGAAACACCTACAAATGGCGAAATATTTTTAGATACTAAACCAATAAGTAAAATACCTCCTTATGAACGAGAAATTGGAATGGTATTTCAAAACTATGCTCTATTTCCTCACATGACAGTTGAAGAAAATCTATCCTTTCCTTTAGAAGTTAGAAAAATACCAAAACCCGAGACAAAAGAAAAAGTACAGAAGGCACTTGATATGGTTGAGCTTGGTAATTTTGGTACCAGATTTCCTGCACAATTATCTGGAGGTCAACAACAGAGAGTTGCTCTAGCTAGAGCTCTTGTCTTTGAACCACGTTTGGTATTAATGGATGAGCCTCTAGGCGCCCTTGATAAAAATTTACGTGAACAAATGCAATATGAAATAAAACATATTCACGACAGAATAGGAATTACAGTAGTATATGTTACACATGATCAAAGTGAAGCGCTAACAATGTCAAATAGAATAGCTGTTTTTAATGATGGAGTTGTTCAACAATTATCGACACCAGATATTTTATATGAAAAACCTGAAAATTCATTTGTTGCCAAATTTATTGGAGAAAATAATACTCTTAATGGAGTGGTAGCAGATGTTAATGGAGATACATGTACAGTTGAACTTGATAATGGTTTTGGAAAAGTAAAAGCATTAAAAATAAATGTAAATGAAAAAGGTGACAAAACTCAACTTTCAATAAGACCAGAAAGAGTTACTATTGACAGTACAAATCCAGAATCAAATAATTTTGAGGGCAAGATTCAAGAATTAATATATTTAGGCGATCATATAAGAGCAAGATTAAACGTTTGTGGAAATGATGAATTTATTGTGAAAGTTCCAAATGAAGGAAGTTTTAGTCACAAAGAGGGAGACTTATTAAATTTAAGCTGGAATCCTGATGATGTTAGGGCTCTCGACATTTAGTTTTAAAAATATCTTTATAATTAGCCCTTTTTTTTTATTTTTAAGACTTTTTTTTAATTAAGCTACATGTTATTACTAAGTCATTACGGACATAATCTTAAGATTAATTAATTAAAATAGGAGGATATATATGTCTAAATTTACAAAAGCCTTCTTATTCGCATCTATCATTTTTGCGCCGTTTGCAGCTAATGCTGTAACTGTTGCTTCATGGGGTGGTGCTTATACAGAAAGTCAACAAAAAGCTTATGCAGATACATATTCTGATCCTGGCTCAATTGTGTTTGAAAACTACAATGGAGGTTTAGGTGAAGTAAGAGCTCAAGTAGAAAGTGGAAGTGTTACTTGGGATTTAGTTGATGTTTTACCATCTGATGCAATCACTGGATGTGATGAGGGACTATTTGAAGATATTTCAAGTGAAATCGCTTCAATGGGTGTACCAGGACCAAATGGTGAGTCAATTGCGGAAGATATGGAAAATAACGGTCTTGAATACCACTCTGGTTGGGACTGTTGTGTACCACAAATTTTCTGGACTTATGTAGTATTCTACGACCCAGATGCGTTTCCTGGTGAAAAGCCAGACAGTATGGCCGATTTCTTTGATACGGAAAAATTTCCTGGTAAAAGAGGTATTCATACTTGGGCAACAGGTATTATAGAAAAAGCTATGGTAGCAGATGGTGTAAAACCAACTGCAGTGCCAACAGTTTTAGCTAACCAAACAGGTGCTATTGATAGAGCATTTGAAGTTATGGACAGAATTAAAGATGATGTAGTATTCTGGTCAGCAGGTTCACAACCTCTTGAATTAATAAAAAGTGGTGAAGTTGTAATGGCAGTTGCTTATAATGGTCGTGTTGGTGCAGCTAACTTAGCTGAAGGTGAAAACTTTGAGTATATTTGGGAAGGTCAGGTTCTAGACCAAGAGTATCTTTGTCTAACTGCTGGAGCTCCTAATAGAGATGCAGCTCTTGATTTTATGATGCACGCTTCAACTCCAGAAGCACAAGCTGAACAAGCCAAATATATTACATATGGACCAATGAGAGCATCTGGTATTCCAATCATTCAAAATAATGAACCTTGGGGTCCAGGCGGAGTTGATATTATGCCTCATATGCCTAATACTCCAGATCGTTTAAAAGTTTCAATCGTGAGTGATCCACAATGGTGGTCAGATTACGGTGCAGAAATTAATGAACGTTATGCTGCGTGGATGGCTAACTAAGCTTGATAAATTAAACTTTGTAATTTAATCTAAAGGCGAGAATTATCTCGCCTTTTTATTTGGAGGTTACTATTTCTACAGCTGAATTATTAACTACTGACGGAATTCCACTTAAACAAAGTCTTCGTAAAGCTGAAAGAAGAAATAAACTTCGTGCTTTTCTTCTCGTTTTTCCTTTACTACTTTTTATTTTTGTCACTTTTGTAATGCCAATTGGAGATATGCTTCTCAGGAGTATTGATGATAGCCAGATTAATTCAGTTTTTCCTAATACTTTTGATGAATACAAAAATTGGGATAAAGGAGCCGACGAACTACCACCTGAAGAAGTATACAAAAGCCTTTTTTTTGAATTAGCCAATGGAGATAAGAGACAAATAGGTAAAGCCTTAACCAGAATGAATTACGCTAAATCTGGTTGGAAAAGTTTAATAAAAAAAACTACGAGAGAAATAAAAAAAATCGTTAAAAAGGGTGAAGAACCAGTTTCGTATAAAGATACATTTATTAAAATAAATAAGCTCTGGGCAGATCCAACTTACTGGTACTCATTTAATCAAATGGTGAATGATAGATCTTCAATTTACTATTGGAACGCTATTGATAGAACATTTGATGAAAATGGGGATGTTGCTTTGCAAGATGAGAAAAGAAGAATGTATATGAATACTTGGCTTAGAACTTTTAAGGTAAGTGTTTATGTAACAATTTTTTGCTTAATTCTTGGCTTCCCGGTTGCTCATCTTTTAGCTAATTTACCTTTAAGATACAGTAATCTTCTAATGATTTTTGTATTGCTTCCATTTTGGACTTCTCTACTTGTAAGAACAACAGCATGGATTGTAATGCTTCAACAAAATGGAGTCATAAATGGTATTTTAGTTTGGTTAGGTATCATAAGCGACGATGGCCGAATACAAATGGTTTATAATGAAACTGGAACTTTAATTGCGATGACTCAAATTTTATTACCATTTATGATTTTACCTTTGTACAGTGTAATGAGAGTAATTCCAAAAAGTCACATGAGAGCTGCTCAAAATTTAGGAGCAAAACCTGCAACTGCATTTTGGCGAGTTTACTTACCACAAACTATTCCTGGTATAAGCGCTGGTGGTTTATTAGTTTTTGTACTTGCTATTGGGTATTTTATAACACCCGAATTAGTTGGCGGAAAAGATGGTAAATTGATTGGGAGCTGGATTGCTTATCATTTAAAAACTACACTTAATTGGGGATTATGTGCTGCTCTTGGTGCTATACTTCTTGGTATAATGCTGATCTTCTATTGGCTGTACAATAAAATTGTCGGAATAGACAACATAAAGTTAGGATAAAAAATGGCTCTTCCAAGTTACGCTACACCAGTACAAAGAACCTATTATTATTTTTACTTATTTTTTTGTGCGGTGGTTTTCTTTTTTTTAATTGCACCACTATTTGCAATTATTCCAATATCTTTTAGCGTTTCTCCATTTATGGTTTTTACTGAAGGAATGCTTGCATGGCCTCCTGATCCAGAAGCATGGTCAATTAGATGGTATAGAAACATGATTGGTGATTGTAGTGCTGATGTTGTTTCTTCTACTGTTCCTTGTTCAACAAAATGGATGAAAGGTACAGTAAATAGTTTTTATATTGGTATTATAGCAACTGTTATTGCTACAGCCTTAGGAACATTAGCCGCATTAGGTTTAAGTAGGCCACATATGCCATATAAAGGTTTGATAATGGCAATATTAATTTCACCAATGATTGTTCCACTAATTATAACAGCTGCAGGAATGTTCTTTTTCTATGCAAGAATAAGTCTTGTTTATACTTTCACAGGTGTAATTCTTGCACATGTTGCTCTTGCTACACCCTTTGTAGTAATTACTGTAACGGCAACATTAGTTGGTTTCGATATGAATATGGTAAAAGCTGCACAGAGCTTAGGCGCTAAACCAATGAGAACATTTTTTAAAGTTATTATGCCGTTGATTTTACCAGGTATTATATCAGGAGCTTTATTTGCTTTTATTACATCTTTCGATGAAGTAGTTATAGTTATGTTTATGGCAAGTATTGATCAATTAACAATTCCTAAACAAATGTGGGCTGGAATACGTCAAGAAATAAGCCCCGTTATATTATGCATGGCAACATGTTTAGTTTTACTCTCAATCTTTTTATTAACCACAGTTGAGCTACTTAGAAGAAGGTCTGAAAAACTCAGAGGTATTAAAGCTCGATAAAATAGTGAAGGACATTGCTGTTATTGGTGCTGGAATAGTAGGTATCTGTAGTGCTTATTTTCTAAAAAAATCTGGCTTTAATGTAACTCTTATAGATAGAGAAGATCCGGGTACAATGACCAGTTTTGGTCATGCATGTAGTTTTGCTGACTATGCAAATGTTCCTGTAAATTACCCTGGATTAATATGGGATATACCTAAAATGCTATTGAGAAAAGATGGTCCTTTAGCTGTTGATTTTTTTTATATTCTTAAAAATTTACCTTGGGCTTTAAGTTTTCTCAAAAATTGCAAAAAAGAAAAAGTTGATGAGATTGCTAGTTCACTTACAAATCTATTAAAGCATTCACAGCTATCTTATGATGAAATTTTCAAAGATATAGATGTGCAAGAGTATATAAGTGATGAAGAAAATTTATATTTATTTGATACTAAAAAATCTTTTGAAGATTATGAATACGCAAATGTAATTAGAAAAAATAATAGAGTTAAAGTTAGAAATTTAACTAAAAATGAGGTTAAAGAATTAGAACCAAACATTGCTGATGTTTATTATGCGGGTCAAGTGTTTACTGGATCAAGACACACAACAAATCCTTTAGCTATTAGCACAAAAATTTTCGAAAAATTTTTAGAGATAGGTGGTATTTATATAAAGCAAAATGTTAAAAATATATTTCAAAATGAAAGCAGAATAGAATTATTTTTAGAAGATAAAAAAATAAACTTTGATAAAGTAATTATAAGTGCTGGTGCTTGGTCGAATCAAATTGCAAATATGGTTGGTGACAAATTTCCACTTGATACTGAAAGAGGATATCATATTTTATTTAAAACAAATGAAAAATTGATTAATCGACCAGTTGCTTGGTCTGAATCTGGATTTTATTTAATACAAATTCATAATGGTATCAGAGCCGCAGGAACTGTTGAAATTGCAGGATTAACAAAACCTTCAAATAAGAAACGTCTTGAAATGATAGAAAGACAATCAAGAAAAGTTTTACCTCAACTAGGAGATATTAAATCAACATGGATGGGTAGAAGACCAACTTTACCTGACTCACTTCCAATTATTGGAAAATCTAAACAGAATAATAATGTTATTTATGCCTTTGGACATCAACATGTTGGCTGGACCTTAGGAGCTGTGACAGGAAAAATTATTGATAGTTTATCAAAGGATCAAGTGCCAAATATTGATATTACTGCTTATTCTCCATCAAGATTTTAGTTTAATCTATTGCAACAATTGTAATAATAGTGATATTATATCATTAACGATACATAACTCAGCGTATAATTATTACGAAAGTGGGATCGGTCGTAACTTAATATAAATTTTATTAAAATGAAATTTGGATATTTTTGTAATACGACTAATTGGAAACACAAACCATTTAATCAATTATTAGAAGAAGCAAGAGAAATATCAGTTTTTTGTGATGAAAACAATTGGGATTCAATTTGGTTTACAGAGCACCATTTCAATCATGAAGGTATGGAGTCTTGTACTAATCCTCTGATGATGGGAACAGATGTTGCTGCAAGAACAAAAAAAATAAAAATTGGACAAGCATGTAATGTAATAACTTTTCATAATCCTATCCGTCTAGCTGAAGATATAGCTTTTTTAGATCAATTATCTGAAGGCAGAGTAGAGGTTGGAATTGGAAGAGGTGTATACGGAAGAGAAGCAATAAATATGAATAAAGAGGCCGATCTCAAAGATCAAGCAAAAAACTTTAGATTATTTGAAGAGACATTAAGCATAATGAAAAAAGCTTGGACAGAAAAATTTTTTAATCACAAAGGAGAGTTTTACACTTATCCTGCACCAAACTTTAAATGGCAACATGATATGAGTCCACCAAGTGAAGAGTTCTTGGATATAGATACTAATGAAGTAAAAAAAATTAGCATTGTCCCAAAACCATTTCAAAAACCTCATCCAGCAATTTGGCAAGTAGTTGATAGCCCCTCATCAATAGAGTGGGCAGCAGTAAATGGAATAAATACTATAATGTGGATACCTACTGTTAAAGCACTCAAGAAAAGATTTCTACTCTACAAGGAAGCAAAATCAAAAGCTGAAAACCGAGAAGTTCCTCTTGGAGAAGGCATCTGTCTTGTTAGAGATATGTTTATAGCTGATACAATGGAAGAAGCTGAAAAACTTGCTGGAGAACATATAGTAAATTATATGCGTTGGGTTTGTCACTGGCGGGGTTTAGGTAATCATATGGACCCAGGTGAAATACTTCCAGAAACTGACCATAAATTAGATTTATTAAATTATGATTTTTTACATAAAAGAAATTTACTTTTTGGAACACCGGAATACGTGGTTAATAAAATTAATGAATTAAAATCAGAATTAAATCTACAAAATTTACAAGTTTGGTCAAACTTTCCAGGAATTGATCATGAAGCATGTATGAGAAGTATAAAATTATTTACAAATGAAGTAATGCCGAAAATAAAACTTGATGAATCAAATATTCAAATTGCCAGTTAATAATGGAATTGAAGTTACGTAAATTTAATAAATTTGTAGATAAAACTTTCATCGAAGGAGGAAAAGAGGCTAAGGATCCAGTGCTACTAGTTTCTGTAGCAGCAGTTTTTGAAAATCCATGGAAAGATAAGGGATTTGTTGAAGATTTAAAACCTATAATTTTAGATCTTGCACCAAAGTTAGGGGCTATTCTTGTCCCTGAACTTGTAAAAGAAATAGGTTCACCAGAAAAAATTTTAGCTTATGGGAAAGCAGGCATAGTAGGTTTAAATGGCGAAATTGAACATGCTTCAGCTTTTATACACACTCTGCGGTTTGGTAACATTTTTAGAGATGCCGTAGGTGGAACTTCTTATTTAAGTTTTACTAATACTAGAGGTCCTGCTGGATCAAAAATTTCAATTCCTATGATGCACAAAACAGATGCTGGTCTAAGACCTTATTATTTAACACATGAATTTACAATTCACGATGCTCCATTTGACAATGAAATTGTAATCGCTATTGGAGGAGCAACAACAGGCAGAGCTCATGCTAGGACTGGTGATAGATATCAAGATATGAAAGAAATGGGTATAGAGCCAAAATAAATGTTAAAGAATTTTGATAAAAATCAAAATTATTATAAATTTTATAAAAGAAAAAATATTCCTATAGTTTTTATTCATGGTGTTGGTCTGGATCATGAAATGTGGTTTCCTCAAATTAGATCTTTTAAAAACAATTCAATTTTAGTCTATGATCTATTAGGACATGGAAAAACACCACTAAATAAAAAAAGTGTTAATTTTGAAGATTTTTCAAAACAATTAAATAATTTGTTAAATAATTTAAATATTAAAAAAATAAATCTTGTAGGTTTTTCATTTGGTTCTTTAGTTGCTCTAAATTTTGCTAAAAAATATCAAAAAAAAGTTAATAAATTAATTTTAATATCTACTGTTTTTAAAAGAGATAATTTGGAAAAATATAATGTCAGAGAAAGATACAAAAAAGCAAAGAAAAATATACCAATATCCAATTTGGCTTTAAAAAGATGGTTAAGTCCTAAATTTATTAATAACAACCCAAAGATAAAAAAATATATTTTAACTACTCTTAATAAAAAAAACAAAGATTATTTAAATTTTTTAAAATCATACAAACTATTTTCTTATTTCAAAGATAGTACAAAAGAAATTAAAAAAATAAAAGTACCTTCTCTTGTTTTAACTGGTACAAAAGATCAGGGTTCTACAGTGAAAATGTCACAAAACTTATCAAAGGAACTTATTAACTCACAATTTTTTAAAATTACTAATGCTAAACACTTATGCAGTATTGAGTATTCCTCAAATGTAAATATGATAATAAAAAAATTTCTAAATACTTAATATGATACAAGAATATAAAATGTTTATTAACGGTGAATGGGTCAATTCATCATCTGATAAAAAAATAGAAACACTCAATCCAGAAAATAATGAAGTTTGGGCTTCTGTACCAGAAGCAAATGATCAAGATGTTGATTTTGCAGTACAAAGTGCACAAAAAGCTTTTGATAGTTCTTGGTCACAATTACACCCGCGTGAAAGAGCTAAATATTTACGATTAATAGCAAATGAATTACGAGAGAATGCTGAACATCTTGGTAAAATTGAAACAATTGATACAGGGAAGTTATTTCGTGAAACAAAGACACAAGCTAATTATATTTCAGAGTATTATGATTACTTTGCAGGACTAGCAGATAAAGTTGAGGGAGCTGTTATACCTATTGATAAAGAAGATATGCAAGTTACAACTACTAGAGTGCCAATAGGAGTAGTGGCTGCAATTATTCCTTGGAATTCTCAAATGCTTCTTACAGCTGTAAAATTGGCTCCAGCTCTAGCTATGGGAAATACTGTTGTCATTAAAGCATCTGAATTAGCACCAGTTACACTATTAGAATTTGCTAAACTTATTGAAAAAACGGGAATGCCAAAAGGAGTTGTTAATATTATAACTGGTCTAGGGGATCCTTGTGGCAAAGCATTAACACAACACCATTTAGTTGAAAGGATTGCTTTTACAGGTGGACCTGAAACAGCAAGGCATATTGTAAAAAATTCATCATATAATTTGTCTCAAGTAAGTCTAGAACTTGGTGGAAAAAGTCCAGTTGCAGTCTTTGATGATGCTGATCAAGAAAATGCACTTAATGGAATAACTGCAGGTATATTTGGTGCTAGTGGTCAGAGTTGTATTGCAGGATCAAGATTATATATTCAATCATCTATCTACGAGATATTTCTAAACAAACTTATAGATAAAGCTAAAAAAATAAAATTAGGACCACCTATGTCAGATGAAACACAAATGGGACCTTTGAATAGTCTTAAACAGCTTGAAGTAATTGAAAAAAATATAAATGATACTGTTCAACAAGGCGGAGTAATAAAGTGTGGTGGAAAAAGATCCTCTTTATCTAATAAAGGATATTATTTTCCAGCAACTATCATAGAATGCGAAAATCATAATTTACCTACAGCAGAAAATGAATTGTTTGGCCCAGTTTTATCTGTGATGAAATTTGAAAAAGAAGATGAATTAGTAAACCTTATGAATGATAACAAGTATGGATTATCATCTGGTGTTTATACAAAAGATTTGGGAAGAGGAATGAGAGTTTCAAAAGCAATTAGAGCTGGAATAGTTTTTGTAAACACCTACCGTTTAATTTCTCCAATGGCACCATTTGGAGGTATGAAAGATAGTGGATATGGCAAAGAGGCAGGTCAAGAATCAATAAAAGAATATACCAGAGTAAAAACTACTTGGTTTAATGTTTCTCGGAAACCAATGAGTGATCCTTTTACTATGGGTTAATATTATTAGCTTAAGCTAATACCTACATTCTTAACTTGAAGATAAGATTTAAGTCCATCTACTCCTTTTTCACGGCTATATCCTGATTGTTTATAACCTCCAAAAGGTGTTGCATGATTTCCGGTGAACCATTTATTTACATATACTTGACCAGCTTCTAATTTGCTTGCAGTCCAAGATGCTTTCTTAAGATCTTTAGTAAAAACTCCTGCACCTAATCCGTACTCAGTATCATTTGCAATATTTATGGCTTCCTCTTGATCTTCATATTCAAGAACTGAGAGTACTGGACCAAATATTTCTTCTCTGGCTACAGTCATATTTTGTTTAACATTGTTTAGAACAGTTGGTTCCATAAAATATCCTTCACGCTCTAATCTTTTTCCACCGTACGCTGCTTCTGCCCCTTCTTGAATTCCTGATCTTGCATAACCTTCAACTTTTTGTAGTTGATTTTCTGATATTACAGGAGTTAGGTCTGTATCTTTTTCTATACCAGGTCCAATTTTTAAAGATTTACTCATATCAACAAGCTTATCTACTAATTCATCTTTAATTGACTTATGAACTACCAATCTAGACATCGCTGTACAAATTTGTCCTGCAACACTAAATATTCCTGAACGAGCACTTTCTAGAACTTCATTTAGATCAGCGTCAGGGTAAACAATACCAGCTGACTTACCTCCCAATTCAACTACAGCAGGAATAGCTTTATCAGCACAAGCATGAAGTATTTTTTTTCCAGTGGCAACTGAGCCTGTAAATACTATATGATTTACATCTTCATGAGATACAAGATAAGATCCTGCTTCATTGCCATATCCACAAATTATATTGATTAATCCTTCTGGTACATCTGCATTTTGTATTGCCTTTGCAAAAATTGTTGCTGACAAAGGAGTTAATTCTGCAGTTTTAATGATTGTTGAATTTCCTGTGGCAAATGAACAAGATAGTGATCTTCCAATCATTGATAATGGGAAATTCCAAGGCACAACATGTGCCGATACACCAAAAGGTTCTAAAATTGTGTAATCAAAAACATTTTTTGCTACAGGTATTGTTTTACCTTCAAGTTTATCAGTTAAGCCAGCGTAATAATCAAACATATCAGCTACATCATTGAACTCTTTAATTGCTGAAGCAATATTTTTTCCATTTTCATAACAAAGAAGTTCTCCTCCTTCTTTAGAAACTTTTCTTGTTTCTTCAGCAATCTTTCGCATAAGTTTTGCTCTCGAGAGTAAAGGCATATCTACCAGTACTCTGCTGTTATAAGAATTTTTAGCTGCTTCTACTGCAAGATCAACTTCATTTTTTTTTGCACATGAAATTTCACCAATGATTTTACCATTTGATGGATCATCAACCTTTATTGTTTCCTTGGACTCACTTTCAATCCATTTATTATTTATATAATTCTTATATTTTTCCATTTTCTGCGTTTTTTAATTAATTATTTTTGTTTCATTCTTTATCATTTAGGATATGAAAATGATACAAATTTAATTTTAAGAAACATGAGTATTACATTCAATCAGTTAAAAAAATTAATAACAAAAAAAGAAATAGATACTGTTTTAGTTTGTGTATCAGATATGCAAGGTAGACTAAATGGTAAAAGAGTTACTGGAAAAGCATTTATCGATTATGTTTATAAAGAAACACATATGTGTGACTATCTCTATACTGTTGATATGGACATGTTTACTGTACCTGGATACAAATCTTCTTCATGGGAAACTGGTTATGGAGATATGACTGTAATTCCAGATCTCAAAACAATAAAGATCGCTAATTGGTTAAATAAAACAGCTATAGTAATTTGTGATTGTTTAGACCATTCAGGAAAAAAACCGCTTATTCATTCAACAAGACAAGTATTAAAAGATGTTTTAGCTAAGGCGGACAAAATGGGATTTCAATCTATGGTTGGTTCAGAATTAGAATTTTTTCTTTTCAATCAAACCTATGAAGAAATTCATAATAATAATTATACAAAACTTAAAGAATCTTCTTGGTATATTGAAGATTACATGATTTTCCAAACTACAAAAGAAGAGGATGTGATGCAGGAATTAAGAAATTCTCTTCTAGAAAGTGGAATTTATGTAGAATGCTCTAAGGGTGAAGCAGCTCCAGGACAAGAAGAAATCAATGTTGTTTTTTCAGATGCATTAAACATGGCTGACAATCATATTTTAATTAAAAATGCGACAAAAGAAATTGCTTATAAATATAACAAGGCTGTGACCTTTATGGCTAAATATAAAAAAGAAGTTTGTGGAAGTTCATGTCATATTCATAACTCTTTATTTGATAAGAAAACAAAGAAAAATATTTTTTATAACCCTAAGGATAAATATGGAATGTCTAATGTTTTTAAAAGTTATCTTGCGGGACAAATTAAATTATTACCAGATATATCAATTTTTTTAGCACCAAATATTAATTCATATAAAAGATTTCAAGATGGATCATTTGCTCCTACAAAATCTGTTTGGGGAATTGATAATCGTACTGCTGGGTTTAGATTAGCTGGTCATGGATCATCCATAAGAATTGAATGTCGAGTCCCAGGAGCAGATGTTAATCCTTATCTTTCTTTTGCTGCTTTAGTTGGTGCTGGATTATATGGTATTAAAAATAAACTTAAATTAGATAAGCCTTATTCAGGGAATATTTATGAGAAAAAATTAAATGAAGTTCCTAAAACACTTAATGAAGCAATTCAACTTGCTAAAAAATCTAAATTCTTAAAAGAGATATTTCCACAAGATGTACTAGATCATTATATCCATGCTGCTGAATGGGAACAAAAAGATTATGATGGTTCAGTTAATGACTGGCAATTACGAAGATACTTCGAACGAGGCTAATATCACTAAATGTTTGAGACCATTACTCCAATAGATAACTCCGTTTTACTTAAAAGAGAATATGCAATAGAAGAAGATATAGAAACAAGTCTCAGCAATTCCTATTCTGTAAGAGAGCATTGGAAAAATTTATCTCTAGAAGAGAGAAAAAAGTCAGTTTTAAATTTTGTAGAAATTTTTTTAAAGAATAAGGATGTTTCTAGTAATTTATGTAAGCAGATAGGCAGACCTATAGCACAGTGCCCAGGAGAGATGCGAGGTTTTGAAGAAAGAGCTCGTTATATGATTGAAAATGCTGATAGAGCACTGTCAAGAGTTGTATCAATTAAAAATGATGAATTTGATAATTATATAAAAAAAGAACCATTGGGGACTATATTTGTAATTGCTCCCTGGAATTACCCTTTCAACACTTCTGTTAATTCGATTGTTCCAAGTTTACTTGCGGGTAATGCAGTTATATTAAAACATTCTTCTCAAACTCCACTTTGTGCTGAAGAATTATATGACGCAGCTAAACAATCTTCATTACCAAAAGATATTTTTCAGTATTTACATTTAAATCATGATCAAACATCAAGAATAATTTCCGATTCAAGAATTAATCATGTTTTATTTACAGGTTCTGTAAGTGGGGGAAAACAAATAAAGAAATCTATAGGTACTAGATTTATTGGAGCTGGTTTAGAGTTAGGCGGAAAAGATCCTGCTTATGTTAGGGCTGATTGTAATTTAAATCATGCTGTTGAAAATTTAGTTGATGGTTCATACTTCAATTCTGGTCAATCTTGTTGCGGTATTGAAAGAATTTATGTTGATAAAAAAATATACAATACATTTGTAGAAAAATTTAAAGATGTAACTGAGAAATATATTTTAGGAAATCCACTAGAGATGGAAACAAATTTAGGTCCAGTAGTAAAGCAATCTGCTGCAAATAATATTAGATCTGAAGTTAACAACGCAATTAGTCAAGGTGGAAAAAACATTATAGATAACAAAAAATTTAACTTAGATGATGGTAATAATTGTTATGTAAGCCCAAGTGCACTCATCAATGTCGATCATTCGATGAAATATATGATGGAAGAAATATTTGGTCCTTCAGTTGGAATAATGAAAGTAGAAAATGAAAATGAAGCTTTATCGTTAATGAATGATAGCTCTTATGGATTAACAGCAAGTATTTGGACAAATGATAAGTCTTTTGCGGAAAATTTTGGAAAAAATGTTGAAACAGGAACTTTTTTTATGAATAGATGTGATTACTTAGATCCTGGCTTAGCATGGACTGGTATAAAAGATACTGGAATTGGCGTTACTTTATCTGTTCTAGGATTTGATCATTTAACAAGAGCAAAAAGTTATCATATAAGAAATATTTAAGATTATGGAAAATATAAATTGGAATTATCCTACTACAATCTGGTTTGGTGTTGATAGAATAAAAGAAATACAAAAAGCCTGTGAAGAATTAAATATTCAAAAACCATTAATTGTTACTGATAATGGAATTTTAAAAACAAACATTATTAATAAGTTAAATGATTGTTTAGATAAACAGGCAATTGTTTTTAGTGATGTTAAATCAAATCCTACAGGTAAGAATGTTGAAGATGGTGTTAAAGCATTTAATGAAAATAAACATGATGGAGTAATAGCTGTTGGTGGAGGCTCGGGTATGGATACAGGAAAGGCAATTGCATTTATGTCCAAGCAAGAAAGACCAATCTGGGATTTTGAAGATATTGGTGACTGGTGGACTAGAGCTAATGCAGATTCAATTTATCCTATAATTGCTCTACCTACTACAGCTGGAACAGGTTCTGAAACTGGAAGAGCGTCAGTCTTTACTAATGAACAAACACAAGAAAAAAAAATAATTTTCCATCCAAAAATGCTTCCATCAATTGTTATCCTTGATCCAAATTTGACAATTCCACTTCCTGCAAATCTAACAGCCTTTACAGGAATGGATGCACTAGCTCATTGCTTAGAAGCATATTTGTCGAATATTTTCCATCCTTATTCACAAGGTATTGCATTAGAAGGCATTAGATTAGTAAAAAATAATCTTGTTCTTGCTTTTAATAATGGATTAAACCTAGAAGCTAGATCGCATATGCTAGTATCTTCATCTATGGGTTCAATAGCTTTTCAAAAAGGTTTAGGTGCTATCCATTCTTTAAGTCATCCTGTAGGTGCAATTTATAATACACATCATGGATTAACTAATGCTGTATTTATGCCATATGTTTTACAATATAATAAAAAAGGCATTGAAGAAAAAATTATTGATATCTCAAGATATATAAATCTGAAATCAGCAACATTTAAAAACTTTATGCATTGGATTTTAGAGCTTCGATCAAATTTAAATATTCCTCACACTTTAAGTGAAATAATTGATGATGATAAAAATTTAGAAAAAATGAGTTTAATGGCTTTTAATGATCCCTCTACAAGTACAAATCCTATACCAGTTAACGCGGAAGATTTTTTAAAAATGTATGTTAATGCCTTTAAAGGTGATTTATAAATTTATAGTGTTGCTCCAATTATCCATGGATTGAATTCATCATCACCATAACCATTTAATTCACTTTTTGATTTTTCACCTGATGCAACTGAAATTATTTTATTAAATATTTCTTTGCCAACTTCATCAACACTTGAAACATTATCCATAATAGTTCCGGCATTAATGTCCATATCTTCACTAAGTTTATTATACATATTTGTATTAGAAGCTATTTTAATACTTGGAGTAGGTTTAAATCCAAAGCACGAACCTTGACCTGTTGTAAAACAAATAACATTAGCACCGGAAGCAACCTGACCTGTTACAGATACAGGATCGAAACCTGGAGAATTCATAAAGTTAAAACCTTTGGTTTTAACCTTTTCAGCATAATCCAGAACGTCAACCATATTTCTATTCCCAGCTTTTGATACAGCACCTAAAGATTTTTCCAAAATCGTTGTTAATCCTCCCCTCTTGTTACCAGGACTTGGATTATTATCTAATGTACTATCGTTTTTAGCAACATACTCTTTCCACCACTTTATTTGATTGTTTAATTTTTCTACATTTTTTTCATTTGATGATTTTTCAAATAATAAATGTTCTGCCCCATATATTTCTGGAGTCTCTGACAGCAATGTTGTTCCTCCATGATCAATGATCATATCTGATGCTAGGCCTAATGCGGGATTTGCAGTTATACCAGAATACGAATCTGAACCACCACATTGTAAAGCAATTGTCAGTTCTGAAATTGGAATATTTGTTCTCGAAATATAATTAATTTCATTTAACTGATTTATAATTCTAGAAGTTACTTTTTTTATAATTTCATTTGTTCCACCTTCATCTTGAATATTTAAATATTCAATATTACTTTTTTCCTTATCATTATTATACAAACTTATTTGGGTACATTCACATCCAAGTCCAATAACAAAAACTTTTCCAAAGTTAGGATGAATTTTAAAACCTTCAATTGTTCTACTTAATATATTCATAGCGTATCCAGTGGTATTCATCCCACAGCCAGATGAATGTTTTAAACAGACCGCCCCATCAATGTTGTCAAAATTATTATTCTTTAAATAATTATTTATTTTATCAGATATTTTTTTAACAACTGTTGCAGAGCAATTAACTGTACTAATTAAACCTATATAATTTCTAGTACCGGATGATCCATTATTTCTTTTGAAACCTTTAAAGTATTCTGTTTTTACATTTTTAATAATATCATTTTTAAAATTATCACGTGTATATTCTCTTTTGAAATCACTATATCCCATATTATGTGAATGTACATGTTCCCCAGGTTCTATATTTTGATTAGATATTCCAATTATTTGTCCATACTTAAAAATAAAATCACCACTTTTAATTTTTTTTAAAGAAATTTTATGACCATAGGGAATATTATCAATTGATCTAATTCCATAATTTATATTAATATTTTCAGGAATATCCATTGGAGCAATTCCAATATTATCTTTTTCATTTAATTTGATTATGTTAAACATATTTTTGATAAACATATAACATAAATAATCATGAACGAAATTGCAACTTATCCATCACTTAAAGATAGAGTAGTTCTTATTACAGGAGGTGCCTCAGGAATTGGGGAAAGTATCGTCGAACAATTTGTTTCTCAAAAATCAAAAGTTGCATTTTTAGATATAAATGATGAATTAGGTAATGAGTTAGAAAAAAAAATCAAAATCAAATATGATGTTGATAGTCTATTTGTAAAATGTGATTTAAAAAATATAGAACAACTTAAAAGCTCATTAGAAAAAGTAAAAAAAGAAATTGGTCCAATTTCAATTCTAGTAAATAATGCAGCAAATGATGAGAGACATGATCTAGATAGTGTCACCCCTGAATATTGGGATGATAGAATGAATATTAATTTGAGACATTATTTTTTTGCAACTCAAGCTGTTTATAAAGACATGAAAGATTTAGGCAAAGGTTCTATTGTAAATATAGGAAGTTTTTCATGGATGATTTCTCAAGGCGGTATGCCTGGATATACCACTGCAAAATCTGCTATTATGGGTTTAACAAGAACTTTAGCAAGAGATTTAGGTGTCTATAACATCAGAGTAAATTGTATTGTTCCTGGCTGGATCATTACGGAGAGGCAAAAAAAATTATGGCTTACTCCAGAAATTAAAAAAACTCAACTTGAGAGACAATGTATTAAGAGAATGCTTATGCCTGAAGATATATCAAAGCCAGTTTTGTTTTTTGCATCTGATCAAAGTTCTGGTTGTACCGCGCAAAATTATGTAATTGATGGCGGCATAGTTAATTAATGAAAAAAAAATCCAAAATTGCTTTTGGTCGATTAGACTTACTTAGAAATGATACTTTAAATAATAAAAATAAAATTAGAATTGGTTTTATTGGTGGAGGTCCAAATTCATTTATTGGATACACACATAGGTTATCAGCAAGATTTGATAATAAATTTGAATTTGTTGCTGGAATATTTTCAAAAGATAAAAAAAAATCTAAATCTTTTGGTTCGTCATTAGGATTAGCTGATGATCGTTGTTACAGTGATTATAAGTCTATGGCATCCGCTGAGTCAAAAAGAAATGATGGTATTCAAGCGCTTGGAATAATGACTCCATCGGGTGATCATTATAAGATAGCAAAAGCATTTATTGAAAAAGGTATACATATTATTTGTGACAAACCTTTAACTGCAACAGTCGAGGATGCTGTTAAATTAAAAAAAGTTATTTTAAAAAATAAAATTGTATTTGCATTAACACACAATTACTCAAGCTATCCAATGCTAAGAGAGGCAAAAAATATTATTTCAAATCATAAATTAGGAAAAATTAATTTAATTAATGTTGAGTATCCTCAAGGTTATACAGTCGGGGTAAAAAAGAGAGATGAAAAAGCAACATTAAAATGGAGATTAGATAAAAAACAATCTGGACCCTCAATGATATTATCTGAAATTGGAACTCATGCGTATCATTTGTTGAGATATGTCACTGGATTAGAAGCAAATGAAATTTCAGCAGAAGTAAATTCATTATCTTCAGAAATTTCAGTAGATGATAATGCTTTTGTTTTATTAAGAATGCACAATAAGGCAAGAGGTATAATCTGGGTATCGTCTGCTGCCACTGGTGGAGAAAATGGTCTAAAAATAAGAGTTTATGGAACAAAAGGTTCAATAGAGTGGTTACAGGATGATCCAAATAATTTAAAGTTTACAGAACTAGATAAGCCAATGAAAGTTATTACAAGAGCAAGTAAATTAGTATCTAATTTTTCACTTACCTCTTCAAGAATAGCTGCTGGTCATCCAGAGGGTTTTTTTGAAGCCTTTGCAAATATTTATTCGGAATTTGCTGATCAGATTCACAATAAAAATAAAAAATATTTCTTCCCAACCATTGATGATGGTGTTGCTGGTATTAAATTTATTTATGCAGCAAAAAAATCTTCTAATTTAAATTCAAAGTGGATAAAAATTTAAAATGATTAATTTTGCCTTATTGGGAACAGGAAGAATTGGGAAATTGCATGCTTCAATCATAAATGCTCATCCAGAAGCGAACCTCAAATACGTTTATGATATTGATACAATCTCTGCTAAAAAAATTGCAAAAAAATATAGTTGTGAAGTTGCAAAGACTGCAAAGGAAGCAATTTCTTCAGATCAAATAAAAGCTATTTTAATTGCTTCTGCCACTCCAACTCATACAGATTATATTTCTCTAGGAGCAGAATGTAATAAAGCTATATTATGTGAAAAGCCAATTGATTTAGATATAAATAAAGTAAATAAATGTTGGAAAAAAATTAAAAAATATAAACCAACTATTCAAATTGGTTTTAATCGTAGATTTGATCCTAATCATAGTAAAGTTCAAAGTGAGGTTCTTTCAGGAAAGATTGGGAAAATTGAAATGATTGTAATCACAAGCAGGGATCCTTCTCCACCTGGTATTAATTATTTAAAACAATCGGGTGGAATTTTTAGAGATTGTTCAATTCATGATTTTGATTTGGCACGATTTATTCTTAATAATGATCCAATTGTAGAAGTTTTTGCACAAGGTTCTGTAAATGTCTCAAATGATTTTAAGGTTACCAATGATTATGATACAACCATGTGTTTTTTGAAATCAAAAAAAGGGGTTTTAATTCATATAAATAATTCAAGAAGAGCTGTCTATGGATATGATCAAAGACTCGAAGTATTTGGAAGTAATGGAATGTTAATTTCTGATAATGTTCCTAATAATGATATCAATTACTACAATCAAAATTTATCCTTTGCAAAAAAACCTATTAAAAATTTTTTTATCGAAAGATACAAAGATGCTTATCAAATACAATTAGATCAATTTATTAAATCAATAAAAAATAAAAAAAATACATCAGTCACTTTTGAGGACGGAAAGAAAGCTTTAATTCTTGCTAATTCAGCTACTAAATCAGTAAAATCAAATAAAGTTGTAAAACCAAAATTTTAGTTATAGATAAATTTTATGAATGAACAATTTAAAGATAAGATCATTATAGTTACAGGCAGTACACAAGGTAGTGGTGCTGAAACAGCGAGATTATTAGCTAACAGAGGTGCTAAAGCAATTACAATTTGTGGGAGACAAGAAAATAAAGGTCTTGAAGTTAAAAATCAGATTGAAAAATTAGGCACTGAGTGTTTGTATATAAAAGCAGACCTTAAAAATGTTGATGATTGCAAAAAAATTGTTTCGGAGACCGATAAAAAATTTGGAACGATAAATTCTTTAATTAATGTTGCCGGATATACAGAAAGAGGAACAATTCTAAGTGCTACTCTAGAAAATTATGAAAATAATTATAATATTAATACCCGTGCACCTTTCATATTAATGCAAGAGACAATTAAAATAATGATTAGAGATAAGAATAAAGGAACAATTGCAAATGTATTATCTATGGCAATGTATAGTGGTATGCCATTTATTGTTGCTTATAGTGGGTCAAAAGCTGCTTTAGCTACAATGACAAAAAATATTGCAAACTCTGTTGCCAGTTATCAAATAAGAGTAAATGCTTTAAATATTGGATGGACAGATACTCCTGCTGAACATGATATACAGACAAGGGTTCACAAAAAAAATCCTAATTGGTTACAAGATGAAGAAAAAAAGGCTCCTTTTAATAGATTGATAAAACCTATTGATGTGGCAAAAGGATTAGCTTTTATGTGCTCAGAAGAATCTGGATTAATGACAGGTAGTGTAATTGATTTTGATCAAACAATACATGGCTGGCATTCTTATTCAGCCTATGAAACTAGAGTTTTGGATCATTCTCTATTAGGAGAATAATTAATCATTTATTTCTCAACCATTTTTTAATTTTTAACTATAATTTATAATTTACACAAATTTAAATATTAATTAATAAACTAAAAATGGGAAAAAAAATAATTTCTATTAATGAAGGAAAATTATCAGAGTTTAAACTTCATAGTATTTGGCTTCGTGAAAGATTAAATGGGAGTGAATTTGTAGACCAAAATAATCTACAACGTTTATATGAACCAAGCCTCTTAGATGATAATCTATTTATAAATTCTCATAGTATTAACGAAAATATATTAAATGTTGAATTTAGTGATGGAGCAAAAGGTTATTTTAATATCGATGATCTTTATAATGAAATCAATAATATTGATGTCATACCTGAAAAAAAGATATGGGACGTAAATAATCATAATCTTGAAATTTTTAATAATAATAAAATTTTTGAGAATGATGATGAGCTAATTAAAATGCTTAAAGTATTTTATCAATATGGTTATGTGATAATCAAAAATACAAAAGCAGAAGAAAATGAAGTTATTAATTTTGCTGAAAAATTAGGCCCTGTCAGATCAACAAATTTTGGAAAATTATTTAATGTCGTTTCTAAACCTAATCCAAATGATCTTGCCTATACTGCTTTAGAGTTAACATCACATTCGGATAATCCATATAGAAAGCCTGTTCCTGGAATTCAATTACTTCATTGTATTGCGAATGAATCTACAGGAGGCGACTCTAGTTTGGTTGATGGTTTTAGCGTTGCAAATTTTTTAAAACACAACCAACCTAAATTCTATAAAGTATTAACTAATACTAATGTTACTTTTAGGTTTACAGATATTGATACTATTCTAGTTGATGAAGCAAAATTAATTGAACTTGATCATAATAATAATTTTAGACAAATTCGTTTTAGCGGTAGACTTGATTATGTCCCATTATTAGACGAAAATAATCTCGATCTTTTTTATAAGGCTAGAAAATATATTTTCAAACTTTGTAATTCCGATGATTTCAAAATTAAATTTAGATTATCTAAAGGAATGATTGCAATGTTTGATAACTTGAGATTATTACATGGAAGAACAAAATTTGATCCAAATACTGGTTTTAGACATCTACAAGGATGTTATATTGACCATGATGTAACTGAAGGTAAGCTTAGAAGGTTATTAAAACCCTAATTGACTTCGAAAATCTTTTCAGCTGGGTAAAAATTTAATATTTTACTATACCAATTACTAAAATTATTTCTTTCAATTAACGAAACTGTAAAACCACCAAATCCACCACCAGTCAATCTAGCGCCTAAAGCACCACATTCAACAGATCTTTTAACAATTAAATCAACATCCAAAGTAGATGCTTCAAAATCTTTAGAATATGATTCGTGACTTTCATTCATTAAATTTCCAAACTCGTAAATATTATTTTCTATTAAATTTTTTTTCGCATTAATCACTCTATCATTTTCAAAAACTACATGCATTGCTCTTTTTGCAATAGTATTATTGTCAAATTTATCTGATTGAAAATTTTCTTTTTTAACTCCACCCAAATATTCTACACCAAGTTTTTTTTCAGCCTCTTGGAGTTCAGCAAATCTTTCATTATAAGAGCTATCTCTTAAATTTCGTTGTACTTCAGAGTCAATCAAACAAAATTTCCAATTTTCTGGAAAATTAATAAGTTCGTATTCTAAATTCTTACAATTCATAAAGAATGCTTTGCCATGAATACCAATAGAAGATACCATTTGATCCATTATTCCACCTGAAACACCTATATAGTTGAATTCTACTTTCTTTGCTAATTTTGCAATTTCTGGATCTTTGATTTTTGTTTCAAAAAAAGTATTAAGTGCTTTTAGTGTAGCAACACACAATGCTGAAGATGATGAAATACCTCTTTCTAAAGGTATATCAGATAAAATATAAATATTTAAATATCTAGATGAAATCTTATATTCATCAAAAAAAATATACAAACAACCTTTTATATAATCAACCCACTCATTGTTGCGTGATTTTTTGAAATCATTGAATGTTTTTTTTTCTTTAAAATATTGAGAATAAACTGTGAATTCATTAGAATTATTTTTAGATATCTCAATGGTATTTTTAAAAGACAAAAGCGTAGGCATGACATATCCACCAGTATAATCGGTATGTTCACCAATTAAATTTACTCTTGCATGAGCACTTTCCTTTACTTCTGCATCTATATTAAATATATCTTTAAAACTCATAAAATTACTAGTTATGACTAATCAAATTAATATATCTTTTACAAATGAAAATAAATTAAAAATTATTCTTGATGATAAATTAGTAGATTCAAATTTAAAATTGTGTTTCTCATTAGTTTATTCAATAAAATCTATATCAGGAGGTGAAATAATTAAGCAAATTGGACGTTATTACGAGTTATCTATAAAAAAAAATACAATTTTATTAGATTTACAAATTCCTAAAATTGGTAACTTCAACCTTTCCTGTGGTCCGGAAGGTTTTTTCATTATTGATACATTAAACAATAGTATATTAAATATAAATGTTTCAGATTTGATATTTGAAAAACCAATTAAAAAGAAAACTTATGAAGATTTAAAAACAAAAAATTTTATACCAATTATTCCTGAGCCAGAAAAAATTCATTTACAAAATGAATTTATAAATATTGAAAATAAAATATTTAATCTAAATACGGAAATTGAAATTATTTCTAATTTGCAAAATATTATTTCCAAATTGGATATTAATTTTACTTCTGAAAAAGGATTTCCAATTTCCTTTAAAAAAGATGATCAGTTATTAAACGATCAATATTTTATGCAGATAACAAAAGATAATATTGAGATTAAATACAATACTTATGGTGGAAAGCTATATGGTCTTATATCTTTAGTTCATTTAATTTCTTTCTATCAAACAAAGCTTCCAATTTGTACAATACACGATAATCCAAAATATCAATGGAGAGGAATGCATCTCGATTGTGCAAGACAATTCTATACTATTGATGAAATCAAACGTTTATTTAATTACATGGCATTATTTAAGCTTAATAGATTTCACTGGCATTTAACAGATAACGAAGCGTGGAGAATTGAAATTAAAAAATATCCAAATCTAGCATTAAATGGAGGATACAGAGGATATAATTATAAAATACCACCATTTTACGGGAGTGGTTATGATAAATACGGCGGATATTACTCACATGAAGATATCAAAGATTTAATTATGTATGCAAAAAAATTAAATATCGAGATTATGCCTGAAATTGATTTACCAGCACATTCTTGGGCATTACTAGAAATCATGCCAGAACTTAGAGAACAGTCTTCAAATATAGTTAGTGAAGATGTTGGTTCGTATAAAAATAATACCATAAATCCTTCCTTAGAAAAAACTGTTACTTTTTTAAAAGATATGTTGAATGAAGTAAGTGATATTTTCTCATATGATGTAATTCATGTTGGCGTTGATGAAAGACCAAGTAATGCGTGGGAAGGTTCTCCAGCAATTATCGAGTTTATGAAAAAAAATAATATTAAATCACAAGAGGAATATCAAGATTACTATATGAATTTTTTAATAGATTTTCTAAAATCAAAAAATAAAAGAACAGCTGCATGGAATGAGGCTGCAGTGTCTCCTCATATCGATCATGGTGTGGGTGGAAGTGCTGGAAAAATTGATAAATCATGTTTGATCTTTTCATGGGAGCATTCAGAAGTTGCAAAAGAAACTACAAATAAAGGATTTGAGACTATACTTTGCCCAGGTCAAAAAACATATTTTGATATGGCTTATAATAATTCAACTGAAGAAAGAGGTATTTGTTGGGCTGCAACTATTGAAGTAAAAGATATTTATGAATGGGACCCAATAAAAGATATAAAGAAATCAGAATTTATAAAAGGGTTACAAGGTCAACTGTGGTCTGAGACAATTACAGATAAAAAATTTTTTGATCAAATGATCAATCCAAGATTAGCAACTTTGTCAGAAGTTGCATGGAAAGGAAAAATTTCAAGAAAATGGATAGAATATCGTTCAGCACTTCTAAATTCTATGGATTTTTTAAAAAAATTAGGCTGGCGATATCACAATTTTTAATGTTAAAGTAAAATAAATATGAAAATAGGCGCAGTCGGTTTTGGGAGTAGGACAGCAGGTGTTTATAATGAATTTTCAAAAGTTAATCCAAATTTTGAAATGGTTGCTTATGTAGATCCTCAGCCAATAGGTAAAGATTTTGCTGAGAAAAATAATTTTTTTCCAAATAAATCATATTCAAGTTTAAACGAAATGTTGGATCGTGAGAAACTAGATATGTTAATGATTGGGTCCCCTAATCATTTACATCTAGATCATATTAAGCTTGGATTAAGAGCAGGATTACAAATATTTGCTGAGAAACCTATAGTAATAAGCGAACAAGAAACTTTTGAGTTAGCAAAATTAATAAAAGAATATGGCAAAGAAAGAATTATAGTTGGCTTAGTTCTTAGATATTCGCAACAGGCAAGATCTGTGAGAAAATTATTAGATCAAAATGCTATTGGAAATATAATATCGATTGAAGCTTCAGAACATATCGTACCCTCGCATGGTGCTTTTTTTATGAGAAACTGGAGAAGAAAACAAAAATATTCTGGAGGCTTTATACTGGAGAAATGTTGCCATGACATTGACTTCTATTCAATGATTACGAAGAGCAGACCTATTAAAGTTGCTAGTTTTGGTTCAAGAAGATCTTTTATACCCGATAATCTTCCAGAGGGTTCTCATGAACAATATACAAAAGACAGGCTGAAAGGTTGGGAATCAAAATCAAATGTTTTTGATAGTGATGCTGATATCGTCGATCATCAAGTAGCAATAATAGAATATGCAAATAAAGCAGTACTATCTTTTCACACTAATATGAAAGTTCCAGACGAATTTAGAAGATTTGCAGTTATAGGATCTGCAGGAATGATTGAGGGAGATTTTGTTAGAGGATTTATGAAAGCTCATGATGAAAATAATAATGTACTTATTGATGAAGATTATGGAGCAGCTTTTGGCAAAGAAATAAAAGGTCACTATGGTGCAGACAGTTTAATGGCTAAAGACATTAATGATTATTTGTTAAAAAATAATAAAGAATTACCAGTTGGTGTAATAGAGTGTATGGAAGCAGGAATTGTAGCAATGAAAATTGATGAGTCTAGAAATACTGGTAAAGTAATTGACTTAAAAAGTACTTGGGATAAATTTGACTCTTTATTAAACTAGCATATGAAACAAAAATTAAAATCATATAATTCACAGACATATTTAGCATATGCTTTGATTGCTCCAGCTGCACTTTATATAGTTCTTATTGTTGCATGGCCATTATTGGAAACAATCAGACTTTCATTCACAAATTCAAGTTTAGCTGGAGAAGATTATGTTGGATTTGAAAATTATCAAAAAATGCTTTCAAGTAAAAAATTTAATGGGATAGTAACTAGAACTTTTGTTTGGATGTTTTTTTCAGTGTCTTTAAAACTTATTATTGGTTTAATTGGAGCTGTTTTATTAAATGCGAATTTAAAAGGAAGATCAATATTTAGAGTTCTTGTAATGCCTCCCTGGGTAGTGCCTATTGCAATTGGAATGTTGGGTTGGTTATGGTTATACAATGGATATTTTGGGATAATTGCTGGTGTTGGAATGAGAACTGGTATTTTAGATGGTCCATTTGGTTTTCTTGCATACAAGCAAAGTGCTTTTATTTCTACAATAATAGCAGATGTTTGGGTTGGAACACCAATGGTAACAGTTTTTTTTCTCGCCGCAATGCAAGGTGTTCCAAGAGATTTATACGAGGCAGCTTATTGCGATGGTGCTTCAAGATGGGATAGATTTTTTAAAATTACCCTTCCTCAAATAACTCCAGTAATAATTACTATGTCATTACTGTCTGCGATTTGGACTTTCAATTCATTTGAAATAATTTGGATATTAACTGAAGGTGGACCAAGGGGTGCAACAACAACATTAATAATAGATACATACAAACAAGCTTTAGGAAATTATAAATTTGGAAGAGGAGCAGCAAGAGCTGTAGTTGTTATGATTTTATTAACTTTATTTGCTGGTTTCTACCTAGCTCTACTTGCAAGAATTAATAAGAAAATTTCTCATGAATAAATATAATACTTTTGAAAAAATATTTATCTATTCAGGTATTTTAATCTTTATGACTTTTATACTTCTGCCTTTTGTAGAAATGTTTTATGCATCCCTTCGTCCATTAGATCATTTATTTCGCTCACCGTATCAGTTTTATTCTGATGATTTATCTTTTTGGGCATATAGAGAAATGTGGAATACAGTTCCAATGCTTGGAAGATATATATTTAATAGTTTTTTTTTAGCAACTTCAGTTGCAGTAATAACACTTATTTTTGTAATCCCAGCAGCATATTCTTATGCTCGTTTCAAATTTCCAGCAAAGAACACAAGTTTATATGTATTGCTTGCAATAAATATGTTTTCTGGAGCTGTACTTTTGATACCATTATATAAAGTTTTAAGAACTTTTGGTTTGTTGAATAGTTATCAAGCAATGATTGTACCTGGAGTAGCATTTTTAATTCCTACATCTATTTGGTTATTAAAATCATACTTTGAAAAAATACCAATTGATTTAGAGGAAGCTGCTTTTGTAGATGGAGCTTCAAGGGTTCAAATTTTACGACATATAATAGCTCCACTAAGTACTCCTGGATTGGTTGTAGTTGGAATATATGCTTTTATAGGTGCTTATGCACAGCAGTTCTTATTTGCAATTACGTTTAATCAAAAAAAAGAATATATGCCTATTCCTTCTGGACTCTATGAATTTATAGGATATCAAAGTGTTAAATGGAATGAAATGATGGCGGCTTCTCTTGTTGGGATAGCACCTGTTTTATTAGTTTTTATTTTTTTACAAAAATATATTGTTGAAGGACTTACTGCAGGAGCAGTTAAAAACTAAATTGGATAAATATAATTTATACGAAAAGATAATCTTATATTTAGGTATACTAGTTTTCATGACTTTTATACTTTTACCATTTGTAGAAATGTTTTATGCTTCATTACGACCATTAGATCATTTGTTTCGTTCTCCCTATCAGTTTTATTCAGATGATTTATCTTTTTGGGCATATAGAGAAATGTGGAATACTGTACCAATGCTTCCACGATATATTTTTAATAGCTTCTTCCTTGCCTCAGTAACTTCTATAGTTACTTTGCTTTTTGTAATTCCAGCAGCTTACTCTTACGCGAGATTTAGATTTCCTTTTAAGAATTCATCTTTGTATATTTTATTAGCAATTAATATGTTTTCTGGAGCAGTACTTTTGATACCATTATATAAAGTTTTAAGAACCTTTGGTTTATTAAATACATACCAAGCTATGATAGTGCCAGGTGTTGCCTTCTTAATACCTACTGCAATATGGTTATTAAAATCATACTTTGAAAAAATACCAATTGATTTAGAGGAAGCTGCTTTTGTAGATGGTGCATCAAGAGTACAAATACTCAGACACATAATTGCGCCTCTTAGTACACCTGGCCTTGTAGTTGTAGGGATATATGCTTTCATAGGATCTTATGCTCAACAGTTCTTATTTGCGATAACTTTTAATCAGAAGAAAGAATACATGCCTATTCCCTCAGGTTTATATGAATTTATTGGTTACACCACAGTTAAGTGGAATGAAATGATGGCGGCTTCTCTTGTTGGGATAGCCCCTGTCTTAATTATTTTTCTTTTCTTACAGAAATATATTGTTGCTGGATTGACTTCTGGGGCAGTAAAAAACTAGAGAAATATCCAAAAACTAACTTGCTTCATAGAGCCTGTTAATGTTATCTCTGTTCTATATTTAAATGGAGGAAATATGACTTTCAAAAAACTATCTTCATTTCTTACAATTGCTATACTTTCACTTGTTGGCTTTAAGGCATATGCTGCTGACGTACACGGTGTATTCTGTGGTAGTGATCTTCGACCTAATTATGTTGAAATAGCTGATAAGTATATGGAAGACAATCCCGGAGTTAACGTAACTCTAGAGGCTGTTCCTTGGGGAACATGTCAGGATAAAGTAATCAATCTTGCTATTGCCGGTGATCCCGTTGCATTTTCATATGTTGGATCTAGAACTTTAAAAGGTCTTGCAGAAAACGGACATATCTTGGAAACAAATATTCCTGCTTCACAACAAGCAATGTATCAACCAGGTATCTTAAATACAGTTACTCATATGGGTAAAACTTGGGGTTTTCCTCATGCGTTTTCTACTAAAGCACTCTTCATGAATTGTGGTCTTTTAGAAAAGGCTGGTGTTGCATGTGAAGGTCCTCAAACTTGGGATGAACTATATTCAATGGCTGAAGCTGTAACAAAAAATGTTGATGGAGCATCAGGAATTGGACTAGCTGGTAAAGATTTTGATAACACTATGCACCAATTCTTAAATTACCTATACAGTAATGGTGGACAAGTCATTGATCCAGTTACAAACGAAATAACTTTAAATTCATCTAATGCAGTTGAAACATTAGAATTTTATGGAAAATTAGCAAATGTTTCTCAAGAAGGTCCTTTGGCTTGGGAGAGATCTCAGTTAACAGAACTCTTTAATGATGAAAAAATTGCTATGTATATTAATGGACCTTGGGGTAGAGGTCAGCATAAGGAAGGTCTAAATGTAAAAACAGTTAGAATTCCTGCTGGACCACAAGGAAGTCAAGGTACTCTTTTAATAACAGATAGTCTTGCTGTTTTTTCAAACACTGGTGTTGAGAAAGAGGCAATGGAAATAGCTAGTATAATCGCATCAGGTGACTCTCAATACAGTCTTGACACTGATTGGGGCTTAACTCCAATTATGCAATATCCTCAAATTGGAAAAGAAGCTCCATATAATGAAGATTATTGGATGATGTTTATTGATGCAATTGGTGATGGTGGACCAGAGCCACTGTTTGTAGACTATAAAGCTTTTCAAACTGTTATGAACTCAATGATCCAAGGTGTAATTCTTGGTGAAGGAGATGCTGCGGATTTAGTAGCTGAAGCAGCTGAAGAGTTAGAAGAATACAAATAATTACATTATTTTGCTAGGGCAAATATTGCCCTAGCATCTAGTTTAAAAATCAAATGAGTAAATTAATAAGATCATATTCATCAAAGATAAATTCGATTTTAAAGAAGATATTAAAAGAAGAAGAAAAAAAATTCTTACAGTGTGCTAAGTTAATTAGTAAATCATATAAAAAGGGTGGGCAGTTATATATTTTTGGAACTGGACACTCTAGATTACTTGGAGAAGAGTCATTTCACAGAGCAGGAGGTTTTGCTGCAGCATGCCCAATAAGAGATGATGATCTCAGTTTTAAAAAAGGAGCAAGAAAAGCTACTGCTCTTGAAAGAACTCCAAATATTGCAAAAAAAGCTCTAGCTAAATATAAAATTACTAGCAAAGATATTTTGATGATTGTATCTAATTCGGGTGTCAATCACGCACCAGTAGAAGCGGCTTTGATTGCTAAGAAAAAGAAAATAAAAACTATTTCACTAACATCTGTTAAATTTTCAAAGCAAGCTCCTTTATCTAAATTGAATAAAAGGTTATTTGAAATAACGGATATATTTATTGATAATAAGATTCCACCTGGTGATGCTATTATAAATATTAAAGACAAAGTGGTTGGGCCAGCTTCAACAATTACCGGATCTTTTATTTTAAATTCAATTTTAATTGAAGTTGCAAATATCTTAAAAAATGAAAAATTATTCCCATTTTACATCAGTGTAAATATGCCAAATGCTAAAAAAAATAATGATATATTAGAGAAAAAATTTAGTAAGATTAATCCTCATTTATAAGTTTTTTAAATTTTTTTAAAAATCAAGAAATTGCTATATAAGATATTAAAGTTAGATGACTGATCAAAATAAAATTAGTGGGAAAATTATAAATCATAACTCTTCATATGTTGGAGATATATTTTTCAACGAAAAAATTATCGACTTGAAAATAAAAGACTCTGTAGATTATGATAATATTATAATTCCTGGATTTGTTGATCTCCATTGTCATGGTGGTAATGGTTTTGATGTAATGGAGGGCTCACAATCAATTATTGAAATGTCAAAATATCATTTACGGCATGGGACAACTTCAATAATGCCAACTACTTGGACTAATACCTTAAAAAATACTATTACAGCGTTAAAAGGATTTAAGGAAATAAAGAGAGATAATGGTAATAATATTCTTGGAGTTCATTTAGAGGGACCTT
The DNA here is from genome assembly GCA_902521325.1 of uncultured Alphaproteobacteria bacterium. GTDB lineage: Bacteria > Pseudomonadota > Alphaproteobacteria > HIMB59 > CACPNW01. The sequence continues at coordinate 32,586 of CABYRE010000004.1, read as the reverse complement.
TTATAAATCCTAATAAACTTGGTGCTCAACCAAATTTAACTGAGAAACCATCTTTAGATTTTATAAAAAAAATTCTTGAAATTTCTGATGTAAAAATCATTACTTTAGCTCCAGAAATTGATGGAATGCAAGAATTTATAAATGATTTAGTGGAGTTAAATATTAAGATTCAATTTGGTCACACTTTGGCAGACTTTGATTGCTGTGAAAAAATTATGAAAGATCATGAAATTGGTTTTACACATTTGTATAATGCTATGTCTGGTAATGATCATAGATCCCCAGGAGTTTTATCAGCTGCTCTTTCAAAAGGAAAATATGCTGAAATAATTTGTGATAATATTCATGTTAGTAAAGAAGCAATAAAAATTGCAAAAAAATGTATTCCTGGTTTGTATACAATAACAGATTCTATTAACGCAAGCGGACTGAATGATGGAGAATATATTTTTGCAAAAAATAATATAAAAAAAGAAAATAATTCAGTAAAAATTAAGTCTGATGGTACTTTAGCAGGAAGTATTGTTACTATGGATCAAACTTTTAAAAATTTAATATCAATGGATTTTTCATTAGAAGAAGCAGTTGCTTTAACTAGTTATAATGCTTCTAAATATTTGAATCTAGATAATATTGGTATAATTCAAAAAAATTTTTTAAGTAATTTTCTTATTTTAGATAAAGAATTTAACCTAAAAGAAGTTTATTTAAGAGGAAAAAAAATTAATGTCTAGTTCTCAAGTTTTATCCGAAGCACTCTCAATTCCAAATAAAATTAATCATTTTAGCTTGAATGATAAAAATAATTACCAAGAAATATCAAATTTAATATCAGAAAAAAAAATTGATTATGTTGTAACTGTGGCAAGAGGTACTTCAGATTGTGCAGCTCTTTATTTGTCTTATATGTTTGCAAAATATCTTGGTTTACCAACATATAGCATGCCTCCGTCTATAATAACTTTAGAGGAATCAAAATTTGATTTTTCAAGAGCACTGGTTTTCATTATTTCTCAATCTGGAAAAAGTGAAGATTTAGTCGAATGTCATAAAATGGTCCAAAAAATGGGAGCAAAGACCATATTAATAAGTAACAATTTAAATAGCCCCATTATAAAAACATCCAATTATTTTTTTGATATAAATGCAGGAGAAGAAAAAAGTGTTGCAGCAACAAAAACTTTTGTTTTGTCTTTATTGATAATTTTAAAGCTTGTTTTTAATACTCTAAATAAAAAAGATATTAATAAGCAAATTGAAAAGCTAAGCGATCATTTAATTTTAGATAATCAAAATCAATGGAGTCCAAATATATTAGATAAAACGATAAGTAATGGATATATAATTAGTAGGGGTGTTGGATACGCAATTTCTAATGAAATATCTTTAAAGTTTAAAGAGTTATGTCAAGAAATGATAGAACCTTTTAGTAGCGCTGAAGTAATGCATGGTCCAAAAAGCTTGATAGAAAACTCATTCAAGTTATTTACTATATCGCTTAGAGATAAAAGTGGGATGATAGTAGCAAAAGATTCTAGTCAAATTATTTCACTAACTAATCTTCACTATGAAATTACCTATGATAAAAACTCAAATACAAAATTAAGATATAACACTAATGAAATGATAGAATTAGATCCAATAATAGTACTATCAAAATTTTATCCATGGGTTGTTAATTACTCTTTTGAAAAGGGATTAGATCCAGACAATCCTAGATATTTAACTAAAGTAACACAAACATTCTAATTTGAATAATATTGATATAGCAATTATTGGTGCAGGCTCTGCAGGAAGTATAATAGCAAATAAACTTCTTAATGAAACTAATTTTAATATAGTCCTTATTGAGGCTGGACCAAAAGATAACAATCCTATTATTGATGTTCCTCTTGGTTATGGAATGACATTTTATAATAAAAAAATTAATTGGAACTTCTATTCAGAAAAACAAGATAATTTATGGAAAAGGCAAATATATTATCCGAGAGGTAAAGTTTTAGGTGGTTCTGGCTCAATAAACGCAATGGTGTATGCAAGAGGATTAAAAACAGATTATGAGAATTGGGGTAAGAACAAGGAATGGAGTTTTGAAAATATAAAAAAAGTATACAGTTCTATGGAGCAACAAATAAATGATGATAAAGAATTTCTTACAAAAGAAAAGATTCCAGTAAATAATGTAAGTAAGCATCATCATCCAATTTTAGAATATTTTTTTGATGCTAGTAATGAAATTGGTATTAAAAAAAATACAAATTTAACTACATCAATCGAAAATCAAGTAGGTCATTATAATATTAATACTTACAACGGTACTAGACATTCATCATCAAAAGTTTTTTTAAAGCCTGTATTAAAAAATCCTAGACTAACAATATTAGACAATACTCTAGTTAAAAATTTAATAATTAAAGATAAAAAAATTATTGGTATTAAAATTCAAAATAAATCAATAGAACAAATAATACACCTATCTCATGGAGCAATTTTATGTTCTGGCTCAATAATGACACCTTACTTGTTAATGCATTCTGGTATTGGTGACAAAGAGCATTTAAAAAAATTTGATAAAGAAATAATAATTGATAATTCTAATGTTGGAAGAAATTTTCAGGATCATCTTGGGTTAGATTATTTATTTAAAACGCATCATCATTCACTAAATAAATCCTTAGGAACTTGGCCAGGCAGAATTACTTCTGTGTTAAAATATATTTATAATAGGAAAGGACCATTATCACTAAGTATTAATCAGTCTGGGGGATATGTAAATTGGCATTCAAAACATCATTATCCCAACTTACAGATTTATTTTAATCCGTTAACTTATTCTATCACTCATAGAAATAAAAGACCTCTTCTAAAAACAGACAAATTTAATGGTTTTATTATTGGTTATAATTCTTGTCGACCAAAAAGTTTGGGTAGAGTTGCATTGAACTCTCCTAATTTTGATGATGCACCTGTGATTGATCCAAATTTTCTATCACATGAAGAAGATATATATGATGTTAAATGTGCAATTAATTTTTCTAAAGTTTTGGCGAATACAAATAGTATAAAAAAAATAAGAAATGAAAGTGTTACTCATGATCTTTTAAATGCTACTGAAGAAGAAATGATTGATCACTTTAAATCTAATGCAGTTTCTATTTATCATCCGTGTGGTACTTGTAAAATGGATGAAGACCCTAAAAAGGGAGTTGTTTCTGAAAGATTAAAAGTTCATGGAATGGAGAATCTTTGGATTGCTGATGCATCTGTTTTTCCAAATATTACTTCTGGTAATATAAATGCCCCTGTAATGATGCTTGCTAATCTTGGAAGTAAATTTATTATTGAGGATTTAAATAAGATTTAATTTATGAAAATTGTTAAACTTGAAACATTCACAAAACCATATGTAAGTTTTGTAAAAATAACAGTTGAGGATGGTTCAATTGGTTATGGTCAAATGTCAACTTATCATGCAGATATCACAGCTCAAATTTTTCACAAACAAGTAGCACCCTGGGTTTTAGGAAAAGAGTATTTTGATTTTGATGATTTAGAAGATTTTATCTTTGAAAGAGAGCATAAATTTCCAGGATCATATCTTTTACGTGCAATTGCTGGTTTAGATACAGCGTTGTGGGATTTGAAAGGTAAAATTGAAAGTAAACCTGTAGTTTCATTGATAGGAGGGTCTCCTGGTAATTTAAGAATTTATGGTTCATCAATGAAAAGAGATATTACACCAGATGATGAAGCAAATAGATTTAAAAAACTCTTTGATGAAAAAGGCATTAATGCATTTAAATTTAGAGTTGGCTCTGAATGTGGAAGGGGGATTGATGAATGGGAAGGAAGAACGGCTAGTATAGTAAAAACAATAAACTCATCTTTAGATAAAAGTGTAATTAAAATGGTAGACGCTAATAGTTGCTATAACTCTAATCAAGCAATAGAAATTGGCAAACTTTTAGAAGACAATAATGTCACTCATTTTGAAGAACCTTGTCCTTACTGGAAGCCAGCAGAAACCAAAAAGGTTACTGATAGTTTGAAGATAGATGTAACTGGGGGAGAACAGGATTGTGATCTGCGAATTTGGAGAGATATGGTTAACAGAAAAATTGTAAATATTTTTCAGCCAGATGTTATGTATATGGGAGGATTAACAAAAGCTTTAAAGGTCGCTAAAATTATTGAAAAAGGCGGTTTTATATGCACTCCACATACTGCTAATTTATCTTTAGTAACAATCTGCACAATGCATTTTTTAAAAGCAATAAATAATTCAGGACCCTATCTTGAATTTTCAATTGAGGGTAAAGATTATTATCCATGGCAACAGAATTTATTTATAGGTGATCCTTTTAAAATATCTAACGGAATGGTTAAAATCGAAGATACTCCTGGTTGGGGTATCGAGATTAATCCTGACTGGTTAGATAAATCAGAATATAAAAAGACAGAAATATAAAATGATTAAAAATATAATTTTTGATTTTGATGGTGTAATAGTTGATAGTGAAGTTTTGGTCTCTAAAGCATTTTCAAAATATTTTAAAAAATTTGGTCATTCTTTTAAAGAGGAACAATTTTATAAATACGCTGGAAATAAAACCGTTGAAGTAATAAATTTATTATCTGCAAAATATAATATTGAAAATAAAAAAAAATTTACAAATGAAATATATGAGATTGTTTCAGAGGTCTTTTCAAAGGATTTAAAATTAGTTGAAGGAGCAAAAGATTATATTAGTAAATCAGATAGAAATCACTACATTGGATCTAATAGTAATAAAGACAGAATTCTGGATGGTTTGAAAATTGTTGGTTTAGATAAAACATTTTTAAGTGATCAGGTTTACTCATTTGATATGGTTAAAAGACCAAAACCTGATCCAGATATATACTTAAAGGTTTTAAATGATAATTCACTTGATAGAGAAGAAACAGTCATTATTGAAGATAGTGGAGTAGGTGTTAAAGCAGCTACTGCAGCAAAAATAAGAGTATTTGGTCTTACTGCAGGAAAACATTGGCATTCAAATAGAGAGAAAAATGAATTATTTGACAATGGTGCTTTGAATGTATTTAGTGATTATGAAAGTCTAGGTAAGGCAATAGAGGAACTTTAAATGGGACCAGATGTAAAAGGCAATCCACTGTATATTTCAGTTTATCTTTTAATAGCCTCCTACATTTTAGGCGAATTTATTTTCCCTAAATATCCACTGTTGTATATCCTTAATCTTTTAGGAATATTAATTATAATATTAATGCCAATTGTATTTTTTTCTTCACGAAATGCATTTAACGCGCATGAAGAGAAATTACTTCCACAAACTGAAACAAATAAAATTATAAAAACGGGAATTTTTGCTTATTCTCGAAACCCAATTTATCTGTGTTTTGTTTTATTTCATTTTGGAATGTTTCTTACTTTTGAAAATATTATGTATTTTCTTTGCTCCATTGGATTATTTTTTTGGTTAAATAATTTTGTCATATATGAAGAGGAAAAGTATTTAAAAGATAAATTTGGAGATGAATTTGAAAGATATTGTGATTCTGTAAAAAGATGGATTTTCTTCTAGTTAAAATTTATTGAGGAAATTTTATGATTTTTTTCAAATTTAATAACGATTTGAGCTTTTTTGTTTAAATCCTTTAACATCCATTTAGTTATCTTCTCATAATGTTGAATAAAAATTTTAATTTCATTTGGAGTCATTCTTTTCGATTTTTTATTTTTTGATTGATTAGTTTTTTCCTGCTTTAACCGCCATTTAAAAACATTATCAAAAGAGGATGTTTTTAAAAAAATAAGTTCATCAAATAGTTTAAATAATTTTTTATATTCTAATTTTAATTTATTATTATAGAAATTTCTCCATTGATATCTTGGATCTTTAATTTTTTCTAAATTATTTATATTTTTATATAGAATTTTTTTAGGAATTTCAGAACTTCCACAGCACCAACCTTCTAAGAAAAGAATATCATATTTAGTTTTAGTTTTTTTTGTTGATTTAGATGTGTCATCAATCAATTTATCAAATATGGGGATTGTAATGGGGGATTTACCTTTATTGAATTGTTTTATATTTTTAACCAATTTTTTAATATCATGTGTTCCTGGGACACCTCTAGTTATTAACAATTGATGTATTTGTTTTGATAATATTAATCGTTGTTTTTTTGATAAATAATAATTATCTAAATTAAGCAAAAGTATTTTTTTATTATAAAATTTTTCAATAGTTTTAGCGATGATATTAATAAATGATGACTTTCCAATACCCTGAGACCCTCCAAACAGGAATTTTTTTGATTTACTAGAGCAAATATAATTTATGATTGGAATTAATTTATCTTCTATGTATTTTTTGGAATATTTTTTATTATATGTTTTGTGTATTTCTATTTGAATATAGTCTATTAATGCACTCATTTAATATTTATTTATAAACAAAATACTTATACATGAAATTTCTTTTTGATTTAGGAGGTGTTTTTTTTGACTGGGACCCTCATTATTTTTATAAAGATGTATTTAAAGATAAAGAAGAAAGAGATAATTTCCTTAATAATATTTGTAATGATGAATGGAATATCCAACAAGATGCTGGAAGACTCATAAAAGATGCAGAAACTGATCTAATAAAGAATTATCCTGATTATAAAGATAAAATAAAATTATATTATAAAAATCATCATAGAATGTTCAGGAAAATCTTTCAGCATTCAGTTAATGTTTTAGATGATTTGAAAAGTAATAAATATGAGTGTTATGTTTTATCAAATTGGTCCTGGGAAACATTTCAAGGTATGGATAAAAAATACCCATTTTTAAATAAGTTTGATGGTTTAATAATTTCTGGAAAAGAAAAATTAGTTAAACCTGATGCTCAAATATATAAATTAGCATTAAACCGTTTTAATCTAATTCCACAAGAAACTGTTTTTATAGATGATAAAAAAGAGAATATTGAGGCTGCAAACAAACTTGGTTTTTTAACTATACATTTAACTAACCCTGAAATAATAATTCAAGAAATTAATAGATTTATTTAATTTAATTATGAATGAAATTTTTGATATTCTAGTTATTGGAGGGGGTATTAATGGTGCTGGAATTGTAAGAGACGCCTCAGGAAGAAATTTAAAAGTTTGTTTGGTTGAAAAAAACACAGTTGGCTCAGCCACTTCGTCTTGGTCTACAAAATTAATACATGGTGGATTAAGGTATCTTGAAAATTATGAATTTCGCCTTGTACGTGAATCTCTAAAGGAAAGAGAAGTAATTAAAAAAATTGCCAGTAATATAACAACACCATTACCTTTTATTATACCGCATCAAAAATCTTTAAGACCTAAATGGTTAATTAAATTAGGATTATTTTTATATGATAATATTGGTGGCAAAATGACTATACCAAAATCTTCAACTATAAATATTAAAAAGGAAATTCCTAATATTTTAAAAGATCAATTTAAAATTGGTTTCCAATATTATGATTTACAAGTTGATGATAAAAAACTTGTTCAGTTAAATGTTGAAGATGCAAAGAAAAAAGGTGCTATGATTATTCAAAATAGAAAAGTTATAGACGCAAAACGAAATAAAAATATTTGGGACATAACTTTAGATGATAACACTATACTTAAATCAAAAATTCTTATTAATGCTGCTGGACCTTGGATAAATGAAGTTTTAAATAATGTTATTAAATTAAATTCAAATAAATCAATTCGACTTGTGAAAGGTAGTCATATAATAACTAAAAGTCTTTACAGTCAGAAAAAAGCTTTCACTTTACAAAATGAAGATAACAGAATAATTTTTGTAATACCGTATAAAGATGAATATTCTCTTATTGGCACTACTGAAACAGAAGTTTTTTCTCCAGAAAACCCTAAAATTGATGAAAGTGAAATTGATTATTTATTAAACTCAGTAAATAAATATTTTGTTAAACAAATATCAAGAGATGATGTCGTCAATTCTTATTCTGGAATTAGACCGCTTATTGAAGATTTCAAAGAAGCTTCAAAAGTTACTAGAGACTATATATTTGACTTAAATGAGGATGATTCACAAGCACCTTTACTAAGCATTTATGGGGGGAAATTAACAACATACAGGAAATTAGCTGAAAATGTTCTTTTAACTCTTCAAAATCATATTCCCATAAATAGGAAAAATTCTTGGACTGCTCAACAAAAACTATAATTGGTATCCCTCTTAAATAACTTTTCAAATTTGGTGGGCAGAAAAGTTTTATAAGAGGAATACTTCTTATAGGAGGAAATAATATGAACCCTCTGCCCATTATAATAATAGTTTATAATCATGATATTTATTTAAAATTTTTAAAAAAGGGATGTATTGCCCCTTATATTAGGGGCAATAATTAATACGATTCTATTATTTAAATGCTTCGCCTGAACTATCAAATAATTGGCATCTTCCAGCAGGGAATCCAACTTTTACAGTATCACCAACTTTGATTTCTGAATGTCCTTCAGTTTCAGCAACTAATGGCTCTCCATCTTTTTCAAGGTATAGGTAAGAAACGTCACCAAGCTTTTCGACAACAAATACTTTACTTTCCCAAGATCCATCTGCATCACCATTTACTATTAAGTGCTCTGGTCTAATGCCTAAAGTAACTGAATCACCCTCTGAGGATGACGCTGACATTTTTGAGACTGATATTTTTGACATTCCCATAATATCAACTTCTGTAGCATCAGAACTTTTGCTTAATATCTTACTTGAAATGAAATTCATTTTTGGGGATCCAATAAATCCACCTACAAACATATTATTTGGTTTATCATAAAGTTCTAGTGGTGATCCTTTTTGTGAAACGATACCTGTATCAAGTACAACAATATCATCAGCTAGGGTCATAGCTTCTGTCTGATCGTGTGTAACGTAAATCATTGTTGCTTCTAGTTCATTATGCAGTTTTGCTAATTCAACTCTCATTTGAACCCTTAATGCAGCATCAAGGTTTGAAAGCGGTTCATCAAATAGGAAAACTTTTGGCTTTCTAGTAATTGCTCTTCCAATAGCAACACGCTGTCTTTGACCACCTGAAAGTTGTTTTGGTTTTCTTTGAAGATAATCTTCTATTTGAAGAATTCTTGCTGCCTCATTAACTCTTTCATTAATTTCATCTTTTGATCTTTTTTCTAATTTTAAACCAAAAGCCATATTATCAAATACAGTCATGTGAGGGTATAATGCATACGATTGAAATACCATTGCGATATTTCTTTGTTTTGGCGGTAAATCATTTACTACTTGGCCATCAATTGAAATTGTACCTGAATTAATGTCTTCCAGTCCTGCTATCATTCTTAACATAGTTGATTTACCACAACCACTTGGACCAACTAGAACTGTGAATGATTGACTTTTTATATCAAGAGAAATATCCTTAATTACATGGACGTCTCCAAAATATTTATTAACAGTATTTATATTTATATCTGCCACTTCATCCTCCTTTGAGCGATCTTTCAAGTGTATGAATACATCATCATACAAATATAATTATATTTAAAGGTATATTTATTGAAAAATCAATACTTTTTAGTATTTACCCTTTCACTGATCCAGCTACTAAACCTCGTATAAAATATCTCTGTAAGGCAAAAAAGATAAATAAAGGTACGGTCATTGATACAAAAGCTCCAGTAGTTAAAATTTCCCAGTTTTCTCCTCTAGATCCAAGTAATTCTTTTAATTTTGCGGTTAATATTATTTCACTTGGAACCTGATCTAAAAATACTAAACCTACTAAAAGATCATTCCAACACCATAAAAATTGTAAAATAAATATTGAAGCAAAAGCTGGTATCGAAAGAGGAATAATTATGCGTAAAAAAATATCATAATGAGAAGCACCATCAACTTTAGCAGCTTCCATCATTTCATTAGGTAAGCTTTTTAAAAAATTTCTTAATAGAAAAGTAGTTGAGGCTAATCCAAAACCAGTATGTGCCATCCAAACACCGGGATAGGACTTAGCCGCTACTCCAAATAATTGTCCAAAATCATTATAGATTGTAAGTATTGGAATTAGAGACATTTGAAGAGGAACAACAAGAGAGGCAATTATTATTGCTAATAAAGTATCTCTTCCATAAAATTTCATCCAAGTTAAGGAGTATGCAAAGAAAGAGCATATTATTAATGGAATTAGTGTTGAAGGTAATGCTACTGCCATTGTATTAATAAAAGCTCTGCCAATTCCTTCTTTGAATAAAACTTCTCTATAATTTTCAAAAGTAAATGCAGGAGGGCTTAAGGATGTAGTAAATAATCTTTTACCTTTTTTCTTTGTAAATTGTGTTCTTGATCTCCATTCATAATTTCCATCTTCATCAAGAAGTACTTCACTTTCATCTTTAAAAATTGCTACATCTCCAATATTAAATTCATTAATTTTCTTTGAAGTAATACCAAAACTTCCTATTTTTTTTCCTGAATTAACTTCAAATAACTTTCCTTTAATTTTGAAATAACCATCTTCTTCAATTTGGCTTTCCATTCCCGACATTCTATAAATTTCATTTATTTCTGTAGTAGTTAAGGAAGTCCACCATCCACTTATAGCTAACAAATCTTTATCTCTTAAGGAGCTAATAAAAAGACCAAATGTAGGAATGATCCATATAATAACAAAAAACAGTAGTAGTAATTGAGACAAGATAGATGATATTGAAAATTTCTTCATTAAATTTTTTGTTCCTGTCTATGTTTGTATAAATTCCATGCTAAGATTGGTATGACACCTATCATAATAACAATAGCTAAAACACTTCCTCTTCCCGAGTCACCACCACCTCTAAACATCCAGTCGTACATTAAGTTAGCTAAGACGCCAGTTTGCCATTCCCCATTAGTCATGGCAAAAATAATATCAAAAATTCTTAAAACAATTATTGTAATTAAAGTCCAAATAACAAGTATCGTTTGTTCTAAATAGGGAATTATAATTGAAAAAAAAATTTTTAATTCACTAGCTCCATCAATTCTAGCTGCTTCAAGCATTTCTTTTGGTACACTTCTTAATGCAGCACTAAAAATAACTAGAGCTAATCCAGTTTGTATCCAAATCATAATAGCCATCAAAAAGAAATTATTCCACATTGGTATTGTTAACCATGCTTGTGGCTCATAACCAAGTGAAACTATAATTGCATTTAATAATCCAATTTGTGTGTTGTCAGGTCCTCTATATTCATAAATAAATTTCCAAATAACTCCAGCACCAACAAATGATATTGCCATAGGCATAAATATTATAGATTTTGCAATTGATCCCCACCAAATTCTATCAGCTAAGTTAGCAATGACTAATCCAAAAAAAGTACTTAAAGTCGGAACAACTAATAACCAAACTAAATTATTTAATATACTTCTTCTAAATTCAGGGTCGTTAATTGCCCATTTGTAATTATATAGTCCAACAAATTCTCTTCCAAATTTATCATAAAAGCTAAGCCTAATAGTTTCAAATACTGGATATAAAATAAAAATAAATAAAACAATAAATGCAGGTGCTATAAAAACTATGACTCTGATTGAATTTTCAAAATTAAATCTCTTTAAAGTTTTATTACCATAAACATCTAAAATATAATTTGAGATATGAAAGTAGGCTATAAAAAATAATACTCCTAAAAAAACAATGAATACTAAATTTAGGATAGTCATTAATGAGTAAATATATAAAAAAAACAGGCGAACAAGTTAATTGTTCGCCTGCTAATAATTGAAAAGTTACTTAATTGCGTCCCAACTATCTTGGATCGCATCCGTTACATCTTGGGCAGATTTTCCGTTAGTATAGTCAACCATACCAGTCCAGAAAGTTCCAGCACCAATAGCACCAGGCATTAAGTCTGACGCATCAAATCTAAACGTTGTTGCGCCTGTTAGAATTTCACCTAGTTTTCTAAAAGTTTCACTAGCATATTTACTTCCGTCAACGCCTTTATGAGGTGTTAGGAAGCCACCCTTAGCCATCCAATATTCATGAGCTTCGGGATGCATTAAAAATTTAATAAACTCTATTGTTGCTTGGTTATCATTAGTAGCTGCTACTAATGTTCCAGCTCCAAGTACAGGAGTTCCTAAATCTTTAGTTGCATATGCTGGGAAGTAAAAGAAATCATAATCAACACCAGCTTCTACACCTTCAGGGAAAAATGCAGGTATAAAACTAGCTTGTCTATGCATCATACATTCTGCAGGTGAAGTGAAAAGTCCATTTGGAGCATCTCTAAAATCAGTAGTTGCTACTGCTTTAGATCCACCATTTACAAACTTATCATTCAATGCAAAAGTTCCAAAGAAATCCATTGCTTCAATAACTCTTGGGTCATTAAAAGGCATTTCGTTGGATACCCACATGTCATAAACATCAGGTGTGTGCGTTCTTAGCATGATATCTTCCATCCAGTCAGTTGCAGGCCAACCAGTTGCTGCACCTGAACCTAGACCAATACACCATGGAGTATTTCCATCTGATGCCATTTGCCTTGTTAATGCAATTAATTCCTCCATAGTTCCAGGTACTTCGTAACCATTATCTTCAAAGTTATCTGGTGAATACCAAACTAAACTTTTTACATTTGTTCTGAAGAAAATTGCATTAAACTGATCATTACCATTTTCATCCGCATAAGTTGAGAGATCAACCCATGATTGACCAGCAGCATAGTTATCTAAAACCATTTGCTTTATGTCATCTCCAAGAGGAACTAACCCTCCCATAGCTGCTGCGTTTGCAGCTAGACCTGGTTGTGGAAATACAACTAGATCAGCAGCACTTCCAGCTTTTAGATCGATCATAACTTGTTGTTCAAAACTATCTGATCCACCATATTCAAATGTAGCTCCTGTAGCTTTTTCAAATATAGCACCAACTTCTCTCATTGTTTCTTGTTCTGGTGATAACCAAGGACCAAACATAACTACCTTTTGGCCAGTTAAATCTGGACCAGTATAAGCATGACCTCCTGCAAATGCAGAGAAACTAAAAAATAATGAAGAAATAAATACTATTAGACTTTTAATTGAGTATTTCATTAATCCTCCTAAATTATAAAAAAACAAATATCCGATCATTACTTATTGTCAATTTATAATGACTTACTAATGTTGATATTTACTGTCAATTTATAACAGTTTTAAATTTGTTGAGCTTAAATGAATAATCGACTGTAAATGTATCGTAAGTATGTAGTTTATGATGGTACAATTTTTGATATATAATAGGAATTATCCTTATGCTGCCTGATAATTGCTGGTATAATTTCCCTATATGCATCGTATAAACTAGTATTTGCTTTAGGTAATTGATTTTTAATTAAATCACTTAATTTAGGTAAGTTGTATGACGGTACGGAAGGAAACATATGATGCTCTACATGATATTCCATGTGCCAATATAAAAAACTAAAAATTGGATTAAAACGTACAGATCTAGTTGTGAACCTGTGATCTTTAATATCTTCTGGAAGTCCTATGTGCTGAGTCATATTAAATATGTTAACAATGTTGCCCCAGTACCTAGGAAAAAATATTAATAATGCAGGAAGAGGGTTCATTAAATAAAATGATAGAGCAAAAGAAGCAATCCATAAAGAAACGTGTATTCTTGAAATAAGACGACATTTCCAAATTTCATTTTGAGGAATACATTCCTTCATAACAGGTGTCGTAATTCCCAACGCGTGCTTGATAGTTTCAAATTTAAAGGAGTCTTTGAATTTAATAAGTTCATAAAACGGAGCAAAACTAAATAGGAAACTTTTCAGACTTGGATAATTATGAAACAAAGCTGCTTCAAAATCATGAGGATCAGCAACGGAAGAGGTATTACTATGATGTCTAAAATGACTCCAAGTCCATCTAGTTGGTTCAAAATCAGTCATAAAAGAACCAATTTGATAGAAAAATTCATTTAGAAATTTTGATTTAAACGCAGTTCTATGTCCACATTCATGCCAAATTGGGTTACTTGAATAAAAAAGAACACCGTATAGCCATAACCATAAAATCGTCCACCATGTTCCCCATGTAGCTACGGACATATATCCAAAAATAAATAAGAGAATAAAGTATATGGTTACATGTTGTAATCCTTTAAGATCACTTTTTCTTGATAACTCTTTTAGATCTTTTTTACTTATTTCGGCTCTAAACCATTTTTCATCAACATTATCTAATTTTTCTGGCATAACTTTTATTTATAAAACTATCATGAAAATTAAAAGATAAATATTAACTATTTTGTCCCACTAAATGTCAACCCAACTTCCAATTTCATTACTTTCTATACATTTATCAATAATATTTTGAATTTTAGCGCCTTGATAAAAATCGGGCTGCATATTCAAATTTGTTTTTATTGATTTTATAAAGTTTTGATAATTGCTTGGAGTTTTTGGACATTCAATTGTATCCCATGACATTTTATTAATATTTTCATCAATACAAATATGTAATGTTGACCACTTAGTCCTTTCCTCATCTAGCTCAACTTTTACAGCACCATTCGTACAAAATACTTCTAGAATCAATGAGTTTGCATGTCCAGTTGCATATCTTGTATTGGTTATTGTTCCGATAGCTCCATTTTCAAATCTCACTAACGAATTGAATCCATCATTAGCATCTAATGTATATTCTTTTATTTTATTTCCTTTATCGAAGTATGTTTTTAAATCAGTACATATCTCTTTAATATCACCTACAGCATTAACAGCAAAATCAAAAATATGAACACCTGTATCTCCTAATGCACCGTTACTTCCATGTTTAGTTGAAAGTCTCCACAGCCATTTGTCTTCCTCTCTCCAATCACCCCATTTATTACTTGCTAGCCAAGACTGATAATAGCAAGCACTAATATGTCTCGGATTCCCAATTTCTCCAGATTTTAATATTTCAACTAATTTTTGATATGCACTTGACTCTCTGTAAGTAAAATTAACCATATTAATTTTTTTAGATTGAGCTGCTGCATTAACCATATCTTTTGCATCACTAAAATTTTCAGCAAGTGGTTTCTCACAAAAAACATTATAACCACTTTTTAAAATTTGCAACGTTGTTTCTTTATGAAACTTATCAGGCGTTGTATTACTTATTCCATCAAAAGTTTTTTCTTTTTCAAGCATCTCTCCTAAACTCAAATACCCTCTGATATCTGAATCTTTGTTATTTGATAAAAATATTTCTAAATTTTTTTGATTTGTATCACAAACAGCTTCAACATTAACATTTGGCATATTGTTAAATTCATCAAGATGCCTTGAAGAGATATTTCCTGTTCCGACAATACCAATTTTCATTTTATTTTTCTTCTGTTGGATGTCCTACACTAAAACCTTTCTTACTAATCTTTTCAATAGGTTTTGGTCTATTACTTTTTGGAGTAGGAGAATGAATGTCTTCCCACAAAACTTTATGTTTCTGTTTTACAAAATGTATTGCATTTTTAATTACAATTTGCACATTAATATTATGATAAGTTGGATAAGCTTCATGGCCTGGTCGAAAATAAAATATTTGACCATTCCCTCTTCTATATAATAATCCAGATCTAAACGTTTCTCCTCCTTCAAACCAACTAGTAAAAAGTGTTTCATCTGGAGATGGAACTTGAAAAGGCTCACCATACATTTCTTCCATTTCTAGTTCAAAATGTGGCTCCAAACCTTCACAGATAGGATGGCCAGGATTGCATATCCATAATCTTTCTTTTTCACCATATTCTCTCCAGGTTAAATTACAATTAGTACCCATTAATCTTTTAAATATCTTAGAATGATGTCCGGAATGTAATACTATCAAACCCATTCCTTCAAGAACTCGTCTTTGTACTAAATCAACTGTCTTATCTAATACCTCTTCATGTGCTTTGTGACCCCACCAAATAACAACATCACAATTTTTTAATAATTCTTCACTTAATCCATTTTGATCTTCTTTGAGTGTTGCAGTTTTAATTTCTAAGCTATTATCAGTTGATAAAAAATCTTTTATGCAGTTATGAATACCTTTGGGATAAATTTTTTTAACTTCTTCATTTTCTACTTCATGAATATTTTCATTCCAAATTACAACATTAATCATCTAATACTATCTAACTCTTTCTCCGTGTAACCGATGTCCTAATAATGCTAGCAATATAATTAATCCGTTAAAGAATTGCCTCCACTCACCACTCCAGCCAATAGCAATAATTCCTATTTCCATATAGGCAATAATACCAACGCCAAATACTGCTCCAATAATAGTTCCTAACCCTCCCCAGTAAGGAGTGCCTCCAACAAAAACAGCAGCTAGAGCAAGCAATAAATAACCAAATCCTTGAGTAGGAAAAAATGTATAAGTAATCATCGTTGTAAAAATTCCACCAATAGCAGCGCCGACACCCACAAACATGAAAGCTTTAATCTTAACAGCATTTACATTAATACCCATCTGTTCTGCACTAACAGAATTATCTCCTACATGCTGAATATGAATACCAAAAACATGTTTGTTAAAAAAATAGTAACAAAAAATTACAAATATTGCTGCCCAAAAAATTTGCATTGGGAAGCCATAAAAATTTCCAACTAAAAGAGGGTAGATCCAGTGGTTCTCTACTTCCATAATCGTAATTGATCTGCTGTTTGATAATAAGAGAATTACACCTCTCAGTAAAAATAATACTCCAAGTGAAGCAACAAGAGAGGAAAGTCTAAATACAACAATTAATGTTCCAACAAGAGCACCTATAGCTGCTCCAGTAAAAATGCCCAGAACTAAACAAATAGCTGGATCGACTCCATTTTTAACGAGTAAAGCAAAAACGTAAGCTGCTACAGCGTAAGTAGAAGCAAAAGAAAGATCTATTTCACCAGATGCAACTAAAAAAACTAATGGTATAGTTAAAAATATCAAAGTTGGCATCATGACAAATACTGATTGATGAAGGTTTGGTCTTATCCAAGCTTCTGGCGCACCTATTAAAAAAATTACCATTAAAAGTACAAAGTATCCAATGCTTCCTAGAGCTCTTCCATTTCTGTGAAAGTAGTTACTAAGATATGAATTTTTCTTACTCATCAATGTTCCTTTATTGTTTCTCGCATTAACTTCATTAGTTCTTCTGGAGTAGATATATCATTCTTATTTATTTGATGAACGACTTCTCCTCTATCTAAAATTACAAATCTATCTGATATGTCGTATACATGATAAATATTATGACCAATAAATAGAACTGATCTATTTGATTTTTTTACATTTAAGACAAAATCAAAAACTTTTTGTGTTTCATTTAATGATAAGTTATTTGTGGGCTCATCAAGAACAATTAATTCTGCTTTATTATAAATTGCTCTTGCAATTGCTACTCCTTGTCTTTCACCTCCAGATAAATTTCCAACTGGAGATTCAGCGTTTATTAGTTTTGACGTAAAACCTATCTCTCTTATTAATCTATTTGCTTCAAAAATTTGTTCTTTTTCTTTTATAAAACCAAATGGATATCTAAGTTCCTTCCCCATAAAAATATTTTTAACGATTGATTGTTGTGGAGTTAAAGCTCTATCTTGAAAAACAGTTTCTATACCAGACTCTCTAGCCTTGAGTGCATTCCAAGCATTTATTTTTTTTCCTCTTATAAGAATATCACCTTCATCAGGACTATATACGCCTACTAGTGTTTTAATTAATGTTGATTTGCCTGCGCCATTATCACCTATTAAACCTACCACTTCACCCTTGGTTACTTTTAATGATGCTTTGTTTAGAGCAGTAATACCGCCAAATCTTTTTGTAACATTATTTAGCTCAATGATATTTTCCATAAATTTTTGAATGCTAACCCATTAAAATGGGTTAGCAATATATTTTCCTATCTTAGACCTGCATCAGCAAGAGCTTTAACAGCTTGATAGTTATTTGTATCAACAAATCCTGCACCAGTATCTTGGTTTATTGCACCAGTACCAAGTACAGCTGTTTGACAAAGTGATAACACTGGAAGATACCCTTGAAGGAAAGGTTGTTGATCAGATGTTAGATGAACATATCCTTTTTCAAACGCCGACATAATTTGTGGGCTAGTATCAAATCCAATTTGAAGTAACTCATTTGGCCCATAACCTGCAGCTTTGGCAATACCTTCTGCAACATTCATTACATCACTTCCAGAGTGAACAATTACTTTTGTTTCAGGATTTGCATTTAACGCTGCTGAGAAAACTGGGATAGTCATATTCGGATCGGAAGCATAAGCTGGTTGTCCATCAAGAACAGTAACTGTCATTCCGTGTTCTTCAAATATGATTCTTGCACCATCTTCTCTTTGAGCTCTAGCGTAATCCCCAATAGGAACCATAACTATAGCGTGATCTCCAGCTTTGAAACCAAATTGCCTAATTGCTTCTCTTGCAAGAGCTTTTCCCTGAGTTGCCAAATTTGCTCCTACGTATCCGCCACCAAATTTTGCTCTTACACCTGATGGATCAACGTTTTGATAAGTCATTAGAATACCTTTTTCAGCAGCTTGTTTTGCTAAAGGCATTAGAGCTTCATCTCCCGGATGCCCCATCATTGCAATAGCATCAACACCAAGTCCAACTGACTCTCTAAGTTGACGGACCATTTTTTCAAAATCCCATTCTGAGTATATAATTTCAGCATCAGCTCCAGTATCTCTAATAGCATTCATAGCTCCTGCTGCAACTATTCCTGCAAAACCTCCAGCTTCAGGACCTCCAGCATAGAAATGCATTTTTACATCTGAGCACCATTTATCACCTAGATCTTGGCCAGTTGGTGCAGCATAAGCTTGCATAGAAACTGGAAAAAGAAATAAAGTAATAAGTAATATTTTAAAAATTTTCATAATTCCTCCCATGAATAAAATGAATAATAATAATAATAAATAATAATAAAGTTTAACTAAAATTACTTACGAATGTCAACTAGTACAGTCTTTTACTTATTCTTTTAGTTTGTCCATGGCTATATACACCATCTACACCGCCATCTCTTCCATATCCTGATCTTTTATATCCTCCTCCGGGGAGATTATTTCCATCTATAAACCAATCATTTTGCCAAATAATTCCAGCTTGAATTCGATCTGCAGTCCATTTAGCTTTTCGATCATCAGCTGTAAATACACCAGAGGCTAGTCCATATTTAGTTGAGTTAGCTATATTTATTGCATCTTCTTCATCTTCAAAATCAAATACTGATGTTACAGGACCAAAAATTTCTTCTTGAGCAATTGTAGATTCAACTTTGACGTTATCAAAAATAGTTGGTTGATAGAAATTTCCATCATCTCTTTCAGCTTTATCTCCACCTATTGTCAATGTAGCTCCAGATTGTATTCCTGATTTCACGTAATTTGATACCCTTTGCATTTGATTACTTGATATTAAAGGTGTTACTTCAGTTCCATCTTCGTCTCCTGAGCCAATTTTTAGTTTTTGAGTTTTTGCAACTAGCTTTGTCATATATTCATCTTTTATTTTTGGGTGAACAATAACTCTAGACATTGCTACACATATTTGACCAGCATTAGGTTTAAAAATTCCCTTAATTGTACTATCAACAGCTTTGTCAATGTCAGCATCAGGATAGATTATAGCTGCAGACTTTCCTCCTAATTCAAAATGAGTAGGTATAATTCTATCTGCTGTTTCTTTCAGAATTTCGGATGCTACTTCTGGCGATCCTGTAAAAACAATATAATCACTTCCAGGGTGTTGAACTAGTTTTCGTCCAGTTGTTTCGCCGTAACCATGAACAATATTTATAATTCCTTCAGGTACACCAACGTCTTCAAAAATTTGACCGTAAAAGTTAGAGGATATAGGACATAACTCGGGGGGCTTTATAACAATTGTATTTCCAACAATCCAGTTTTGTGCAACCATACCTGAAAATATAGAAACAGGATAGTTCCACGGCACGATTTGCAGAGATACACCAAAAGGTTCAAGAACAATATAATTTAAAGTATCTTGCCCAGAAGGTATTAGTTTATTTTCTATTTTATCTGTGAGTCCTGCATAAAAATCGAAGGTATCTGCAGCACCTTTGAATTCATCAATACATTGTTTAATAGTTTTACCATTTTCTTGGCTAAGAAGTTTACCACCTTCCTCTTTTCGCTCTCTTAATTTTTGAGCTATTGCTCTCATCATATTCGATTTATCTTTTACATCCATATCTACTAAAATTCTTTTATCAAATGCTCTTTTTGCAGCTTTAAAAGCTAAATCTATTTCCTCGTCTAAAGCCTCATCAATATTACCAACAATTTTTTGGTTAGCTGGATTTAAAACAGGAATGTTTTTTCTAGAGAGTGAATTAATGAATTTACCATCAATAAAATTTCTTAATTCCATATTAATGTTTAGATAAAACTAAAGGTAGAGATGTGTCAAGTATAGTTTAATTATTTGGAACTTGAACTGGTATATAATAATCTGGATTTTTTGATTTTTTAATAACAGCTGGAATTATATCTCTATATGCAGAGTATAAAGTTTGTGGTTCTGGTAACTGATCTTTTATTACTTCATATAATTTAGGAAGATTGTAAGATGGGACCATTGGAAACATATGATGTTCAATATGATATTCCATTTTCCAATATATAAAACTAAATACAGGGTTCAATCTTACAGACCTAGTAGATAGACGATGATCTTTTGTATTTTCTTGTAAACCCATATGTTGAGTAATGCCCCAAATACCATTGAAAGTTGCAAAAAATTTTGGAACTAAAAATAATAATATTGGGAGTAATGAGCTAAAGTAAATTGAAGAAAAAATTATTGATATCCAAAGAAAAACAAAAATTCTTGAACTATTAATACAATCTTGAATTTTATCTTGAGGTATACAATCTCTCATGACATCAGTTTTAATTCCAAGAGCATGTTTGATAATTTCAATATATAATGATTTGTGTATGGTAAAAAATCCAATTCCTGGAAAAAAATTAATTAAAAAACTTAAAAGTGTGTGTTTGGAAAAAATACTTCCATCAGCTTCGTAATCGTGAGGATCAACTGAAGCGGTATAACTATGATGTAGAGAATGACTCCATCTCCATCTAACGGGTTCAAAGTTATTCATAAAGCTTGCAATATGATAAAAGAAATCATTTAACTTTCGTGTTTTAAAAGCTGTTCTATGGCCACACTCATGCCAAATAGCATCCGCTCCACCCCAGAACATACAATACGCGAGATAGAATGGTACAAACCACCAAGTTTGCCAGAAGTAAGCTGATAAGATACCAAGGCCGGTAAGTGATAGTGTAAAAATAATAATATGTTTCCAGCCCTCGTAATCAGTTCTTTTAGAGAGGTTTTTAAGTGTTTTGCGATCTATGTTAGCTCTAAACCACTCATTTGAAATGTTATTGATGCCTGTTAGTTTTTTTTGGTCGTTAGACATAGTTAATTATAATTAATAAAAAATTTACTTTTTTCCAGTAATTTTCTCAATATTATTTATAACAAACTAGTAATATTTAGTTTATTTAGCAAAATAAAAGATACAATCGTAGAATAATGAATCTTACAATAGTTGGAACAGGTTATGTAGGGCTGGTTACAGGAGCGTGTTTTGCTGAATTTGGTTATACTGTAACTTGTGTAGACAAAGATATTAAACGCCTTGAAAAGCTTAAATCAGGGAAGTGTCCATTTTTTGAACCAGGTATGGATGAACTTCTAGACAAGCATATAAATAAAACAAAATTAATATCTTTTGCATCAACAATAAAAAATAATTTAGAGAATACAGATATAATTTTTATTACTGTAGGAACTCCAACAAGAAGATTACAGGATGAGGCTGATTTAAGTTTTGTATGGCAAGTTGCTGAAGAAATTGCTGATAATATTAATCAATATTGCTTAGTAGTAACTAAGTCAACAGTTCCAGTTGGAACTACAAGGGAAGTAAAAAAAATTATTTCAAATAAAATTGATCCAAAACTTTTTGATGTTGTGTCCAATCCAGAATTTCTTCGAGAAGGATCTGCCATTAATGATTTTATAAGACCAGATAGAGTAGTTATTGGAACAGAAAATAAAAAATCTGAAAATATTATGAAGGAACTTTATAGACCTTTATTTCTTAAAGAAACACCAATTGTAGCTACATCCATTGAAACTTCAGAGATAATTAAATATGCATCTAATAGTTTTCTAGCAACAAAAATTGCTTTCATTAATGAGGTTGCTGATTTGTGTGAAGTTGTTGGTGCTGATGTTCAGCAAGTAGCATTCGCGATGGGTATTGATAAAAGAATTGGTTCTAAATTTTTGAATGCTGGACCTGGATTTGGAGGATCATGCTTTCCAAAGGATGTTAAGGCATTTGCTTCAACAGCTAAAAATAAAAATATTGATTTTTCAATTATTGATGCAGTTAATAAATCTAACCAAGAACGTATATTAAAAATTTCAGATAAAATTGTTTCAAATATAAAGAATAAATCTACTATTTGTTTTTTAGGTCTAAGCTTTAAACCCAATACTGATGATGTTAGAGATTCTACTTCTATGAAAATTGCATCTAATTTATTTGACAAAGGATATAAAGTTCAATCTTATGATCCTGAAGCAATGCAAAATGCTAAAATAGAAAATTCCAATCTTATTTATTTTAATTCTGCTTATGATGCTTGTAAAGGAGCTTCGGCCATTATTATTGGAACAGAATGGAATGAATTTAGAGCATTAAATTTCAAAAAAATATCGAAACTGTTAAAAGAAAAAATAATTTTCGATTTAAGAAATATTTATATCCCAGAAGATTTAAAAGAGTTGGGATTTAAATACTATGGAACTGGAAAATAAATTGAAAATTGAAAATTTTGATAAAGAGGTTCTTAGAGAATATGACATTAGAGGAGTAGTTGGAGAAAATATTAATCAAAATACGGCCTATACAATAGGTAGAACATTTGGATATACTGTAATTAATCGATTACAATCTAATATAGTTGCTACTGGTTATGATGGAAGATTAACATCACCAGATTTACATCAAGCTCTTTGCGAAGGATTAAAGGACTCTGGAGCAAAAGTTATCAATATTGGTATGGGCCCAACTCCAATGACTTATTTTGCCCATTACCATCTTGAAGTGGATGCTGTTATAATGGTCACAGGATCTCACAACCCTTCAGAATATAATGGTTTTAAAATGGTTCTAGCTAAACATTCTTTTTATGCTGAAAATATCCAAAGCCTTCAAAAATTAATTGATCAGGATAATTTAAAATTAGCACAAGGTGAGATTATTAGTAAAGATATTAAATTAGATTATACCAAGAGATTATTACAAAATATTAATCTCAGTAAGAGAATAAAAATTGCGTGGGATATTGGTAATGGTGCGATGGGAACAGTCATTAAGGAAGTTACAAACAATTTAAATAACTCTGAAAATATTTTAATAAATGAAAAAGTTGATGGTAATTTCCCTAACCATCATCCAGATCCTACGGTTCCAAAGAATATGGAGCAATTGATAAAAACAGTTAAAGATAATCATTGTGACATAGGTCTTGCCTTTGACGGAGATGGAGACCGTTTAGGTGTTGTAGATAATTTAGGTAATTTAGTTTGGGCAGATCAATATATGTTATTACTATGTAATGAAATTGCAAATTTATATGATAATCCAAAAATAATTATGGATGTTAAATGTAGTAAAGTATTTTTTGATGAAGCAAAAAAACTAAACTGTGATCCTATAATGTCTAAAACTGGCCATTCACCCATAAAAGAAAAAATGAAAGAATTGAATTCACCATTATCTGGAGAAATGAGCGGTCATATTTGTTATGCTGATGATTTTTATGGGTATGATGATGCGATGTATGTAGCATTACGACTGCTTAGAATACTTTGTAATCAAGAAAAATCCCTAAATGAATTAATAAATGTTTATCCAAAAACATTTTCAACACCAGAAACAAGATTTGATGTTGATGAAACAAAAAAATTTTTAATTATTGATCAGATTAAAGAAAGAATAAAAAATACTGAAATAAATATAATAGACATTGACGGTATAAGAGTTGAAAACGATGATGGGTGGTTTCTCATGAGAGCTAGTAATACTCAAAACCAACTGACTTGTAGAGCAGAGTCAACTTCTCAAGAAGGACTTAAATCTTTGATAGCAATTATCGAAAATCAATTATCTATTAGCGGTATAAATTATAAATTTACAATCTAACAAAACAATCACGATTATATTTTTTTAGCCTTTTACAAGCTGTATATGCTTCTACTTTAGAAAAATTTTCAAATCTAGATTCATAAAGTTGTTTGCCACTAACTTTTATAAGTACTACATTTGAAATTTTATCTTTTGTAGAAACTGGATATTTGCTTTTAATTAATTTGATTTGTTTTTCTGCACTATTTCTATATTTGAATGTTCCAACAACAATTGAGTAATTATTTTTTTTTACTTCTTTTATATCTTTAGTAACAATTTCTTTTTTATTATTATTTGGTTTTATGTTTAGTTCAGCAAATTCTTTATCCATTATAATTTTTAATGATTTATTTCTTTGACTCCCTGTGTCTCCACCAAAAATAATTCCAATTAGCCTTTTATCATCTCTTACTGCTGAAAATGCTAATTGAAAACCAGATGCCTTAATATAACCCGTTTTAATCCCATCCGCACCTTCATAACTTAACATTAATTTATTATGAGTTTTGTAAGTTTTACCTTTGTAAGAAAACTTTGTATTACTGAACAATCTATATTCATTTGGAAAATTTGTAATAAGCTTATGACATAGTTTTGAAATATCTCTTGCAGTTGTTAATTGAGCTCTATTAGGAAGACCAGATGCGTTTTTAAATGTTGTGTTTTTCATACCTAGATTTTTTGCATAGCTTGTCATAAGTTTTGCAAATTCTTTCTCACTTCCAGAAATATTTTCTGCTACTACTGTAGCCACATCATTTGCCGATTTAATTATAAGCGCATTAATTGCATCTCTAACTTTAATACTTGAACCATCCTCTAAATATAACTTACTTGGCGATCTTGATGCAGCAACACTTGATACACTTAATTGACTATCATAGCTTAGCCTTCCTTTTTTTATATAATCAAATACAATGTAAAGAGTCATTATTTTTGTTAGAGATGCTGGATAATTTCTTGTGTCAGCGTTGACCTCAAATAAGACTTCTTCAGTATCAAAATCTATTACAATTGCCGCTTTTTTAGCAAATATATTTGGTGAAAAACTTAATAGTAAAAAACTATTTAAAATTATGATGAATAATAAATTTTTTTTCATTTTTCATTGATTAACATAAGATTTTCGATGCTTTCAAACATAAAAATACTTTAAAATATTTTAAAACATATTATTTAATAAATATGGCAAATGAAGATCAAAATAACAATAATAATGAGGATTTTCAAAGAGGTCTGTTATTAGACACTAAACCAAAAACAAAAAAACCTTCTATGTATAATGTATTATTATTAAATGATGACTATACTCCAATGGAATTTGTTGTAATGGTTTTAGAAAAAATATTTAATAAAAAACAAGAAGAGGCAACACAAATTATGTTACATGTTCATAAAAATGGTATAGGAGTTTGCGGAATATTTACTTATGAGGTGGCTGAGTCTAAATGTAAATCGGTAATGGATATGGCAAAAAAAAATGAACATCCCTTACAATGCACAATGGAAAAAAGTTAATGCTGTCACAAAATTTAGAAAAAACATTAAGAGAAGCATATCAATTAGCAACTAACTATAAGCATGAGTATGTAACTCTAGAGCATTTATTATATTCCCTTTTGGAAGACCAAGATGCAATTAGTGTTCTCAAAGCATGCGCAGTTGATATTTCACAATTAAAAGAAAGTGTTGAAAAATTTATTATCAATGATTTAGAAAATCTTAAAGAAAATTTTACAGGTGAGCCAAAACTAACAAATGGTTTTCAAAGAGTTTTACAAAGAGCTGCTATACACGTGCAATCGAGTGGAAGAGAGAGTGTTACTGGAGCTAATATGATTGTAGCTTTATTTTCTGAGAAAGAAAGCCATGCAGTATATTTTCTTCATCAACAAAACATGAGTAGATTAGATGCTGTCCAGTATATTTCACATGGAATTTCTAAAGCTAATGAAAGTTTTGAAAATGAAGAATTTGTAGATAGTCAAACAAATGATAATAGTGAACGACAAAAACCTAAGAGTGCTTTAGGTCAATTTTGTATCAACCTTAATGAAAAATCAAAAGATGGTAAAATTGACAAGCTCATTGGAAGAAGCAAAGAACTAGATAGAACAATTCAAATCTTATGTAGAAGGCAAAAGAATAATCCTTTATTTGTTGGAGACCCTGGTGTTGGAAAAACAGCAATTGCTGAAGGTTTAGCAAAAAGAATTACAGAAAAAAAGGTACCTAAAATCATGGAGGATGCTGTGATTTATTCTTTAGATATGGGTGCCTTACTAGCAGGCACAAGATACAGAGGTGATTTTGAAGAAAGATTAAAAGCAGTTCTTAAAGAATTACAAAAGAAAGACAAAGCCGTTCTTTTTATCGATGAAATCCACACAGTTATTGGGGCAGGAGCAACGAGTGGAGGCTCAATGGATGCAAGTAATTTATTAAAACCGTCTCTAGGAAATGGCACTCTCAAATGTATTGGTTCAACAACCTATAAGGAATTTAAAAACTATTTTGAAAAAGATAGAGCTTTAGTCAGACGATTCCAAAAAATTGATGTTAAGGAACCATCAAAAGATGAGACCGTCAAAATTCTTGAAGGTTTAAAAACTTACTATGAAGAACATCATAATATTAAATATTCACCAGAAGCAATAATTAGTGCGGTAGAGTTATCCAATAAATATATAGGTGATAGAAAACTTCCAGACAAAGCTATTGATGTTATTGATGAAGCAGGAGCCTCTCAATATTTATTGCCAGAAGAAAAAAGAAAAAAAATTATTCTTTCTAAAGATATTGAGGCAGTAGTTGCTTTGATGGCAAGAATTCCAACAAAATCTGTTAATCAAAGTGATAAGAATAGTTTAAAAAATTTAGAGAGAGATTTGAAAAATTTCGTCTTTGGCCAAGACAAAGCTATCGAAGAATTATCATCTTCCATTAAGTTGGCAAGAGCAGGACTAAGAGAAGATGGAAAGCCAATTGGCTCATATTTATTTTCTGGGCCTACTGGGGTAGGGAAGACAGAGGTAGCTAAACAGTTAAGTAACACACTTGGCATTAAACTTCTTAGATTTGATATGTCAGAATATATGGAGCGTCACACCGTGAGTAGACTTATTGGGGCTCCCCCTGGTTACGTAGGTTTCGACCAAGGTGGATTATTAACTGACGGAGTTGATCAAAACCCTCATTGTGTATTGTTATTGGATGAAATTGAAAAAGCCCACTATGATTTATTCAACATTCTTTTACAAGTAATGGATTATGGAAAACTAACCGATCATAATGGTAAGACTATAGATTTTAGAAATGTCATATTAATTATGACAACGAACGCAGGTGCAATTGATGTATCTAAAAACAAAATTGGCTTTAATGCAAAAAGATCTAATGATGATAGTAGTGATGCGATAAATAGAATTTTTTCACCAGAATTTAGAAATCGCATAGACTCAATTATCCACTTTAATCATTTATCTAAAAATATTGTACTTTCTATAGTAGATAAATTTATTATAGAAATTGAAGCACAGCTTGAAGACAAAGGTGTTTCATTATCGATTAATAAAGAGGCAAAGGAATTTTTAGCTGAAGAGGGTTATGACGAAGTATACGGAGCTAGAGAACTAGGAAGAGTGATACAAGAAAAAGTAAAAAAACCGATGGCTGAAGAACTCATTTTTGGTAAACTTGCTAAGGGTGGACATGTTGAAATCACATGTAAAGATAAAAAAATTAACTTTGAATTCTCAAATAAGCAAGAAGTAAAAAAAGAATTAGCTTAATTTTTGAAAGGTAAAAAGTCCTCTAATTTCTTTTTTTGATTGTCAATTAGTTGACTCTCATTATCAAGAAAATTTTTAATAGCATTGCTAAATTCTTGATCTTTTATCCAATGGGCACTCCATGTTTTTGTGGGAACATACCCTCTCTGTAATTTGTGTTCACCTTGAGCGCCAGCCTCTACTATTTTAATTTTATTTTTAATGGCATATTCTATTGCTTGATAGTAACAGAGTTCAAAGTGTAAAAATGGAACTTCATATTTTGATCCCCATAATCGTCCATATAAATGAGTTTTGCTTATAAAATTAATTGCAGAGGCAACCATTTTATCTTCTTGATAAGCCATTATAAGTAATATTTTATTTCTAAAATTATGTAATATTTCAAAGAAAAATTCTTTAGTTAAATAAGTAGAGCCCCATTTTCTACCTGTTGTATCTAAATAACAATCGTAAAAAAAACTTATATGCTCTTCTTTAATATCATCTCCATTAAGCAATTTTACAGTTAGATTATTTTTTTCAATACATAGTCTTTCCCTTCTTATAATTTTTCTTTTTCGTGAAGATAAATCTTTTAAGAATTCATCAAAATTTTTATATTCTTTATTTTGCCAATGAAACTGAATTCCTGATCTAATCATGATGTGCTCAATATCTGTCCAATTAAATTCTTTATTAATAAAATTAAAATGCAGTGAAGATACATTAATTTTCTTAGCTTCTTCTATAATATTATTAATTACTTGAACTTGTTTACCTTTTGTATCTTTAATAGATTTATTTAAAACAATTCTGTCGCCAGTTACAGGGGTAAAAGGTATTGCAGATTGAAGTTTAGGATAATAGTTTAAACCATATCGATGATATGCATCGGCCCAAGAATGATCAAATATATATTCTCCAAAAGAATGGTTCTTAATATATAGTGGACACAAAGAAATAATTTTATTGTTTTCTTTTTCAATAAAGTGATGTGGTTGCCATCCTGTTTTAGCATTAGCACTTTTACTTTTTTCTAATGCGTTTAGAAATTCATATTGTAAAAATGGATGGTCATCACCAACACATTCATTCCACTCCGATTTGCTAATATCACTTAATGAAGAGCAAAAAAAATATTCACTCATATTGAGTATTTTATTTAATTTTTATTATCGCGTCGATTTCTACAGAAATATTTAAAGGAAGAGAATTTGAACCAACTGCAAAACGAGCATGTCTTCCCTTATCACCGAAAATGTTAACTAATAAATCTGATGCTCCGTTTATAATTTTAGGTTGATCAGTAAAGTTTTCGTCACAATTTACAAAAGCTCCAAGCTTTAAGAAGGTGTCTAGCCTATCCCAATCCCCTTCTAAACATGTTTTTAATGCTGCAACAATGTTAATGCAGCAAAGTTCTGCTGCTTTAATTCCTTCTTCCTCTGATATTTCTTTCCCAACTTTTCCGCTGTATATTATTTTTCCATCAACAACTGGTCCCTGTCCTGATACATAAACTGTATTATCAGCAACTTTATAGGGCACATAATTTGCCAACGGTGTTGGCATTTCAGGTATTATTAAATCTAATTTCTTGATATTTTCTTCAAAGATGTGCATTAATATGTATATAAAACATTTTGAGTGAAGGTAAAGAAAACAAATATGAATAAATTTCAAAAATTATTTATTTTCATATTTTTATTCTCATTATTATTAAAAGGGGGGATTTCAATGGCAGATGAAAAGAAGGATATTATTCATATGACACTTAAAGATGGTATTGTTGTTATAGAGACAAAACCAGATGTGGCACCAAAACATGTAAAACAAATCAAACAACTTATAGAAGAAGGACAGTATGATGGTGTCGTTTTTCATAGAGTAATTGATGGATTTATGGCTCAAACTGGAGATGTAGAATTCGGAAATTCAAATAAAGATAATTTCAATTTATCAAGAGCAGGAACTGGTGGATCAAATCTTCCTGATATAGAAGCAGAATTTTCTTCAGAAAATCATGGAAGAGGAGCAGTTTCAATGGCTAGAGCACAAAATCCTAATAGTGCAAATAGCCAATTTTTTATTTGTTTTGATGATTGTTCATTTTTAGATGGTCAATATACTGTTTGGGCTCAAGTTACTGAAGGAATGGCGTATGTTGATAATATCACAAGAGGTGAGCCGCCTGCTGATCCAGATAAAATTATTAAAATGGAGATTGTAAAATAATTAGATGTTTGTTGCTGACTTGCATAATGATCTTGTGCAAAGAGTTATTGAAGGTGAAGATGTTACAAAACTTACTCCCCATGGGCATACTGACATACCAAGGTTACTAAAATCGGAAATTGATCTAGAAATTTTAATCATTTGGGTCTCAACCAACGCTAAAGAGCCAAATTTTTTTAAGAGAGCTAATAAAATGTATGATGAGATTGAAAGAATTTCATCTCATGAAGAAATTATCATTCCCAAAAAACTCTCAGACATTAATGAAGCAATAGATAAAAATAAGTTAATGCTTCCGA
The DNA here is from genome assembly GCA_902521325.1 of uncultured Alphaproteobacteria bacterium. GTDB lineage: Bacteria > Pseudomonadota > Alphaproteobacteria > HIMB59 > CACPNW01. Next base: position 1,987 of record CABYRE010000004.1, on the reverse strand, counting down.
TTTCAATGGAAGGTGGAGAGGGCTTAGAAAATGATATCAATAATTTATATCACTTTATTGATAGAGGTCTTTTCTATTTTGGTCCAACTTGGAATTATTCTTTGGATTGGGTTTCATCAAATTATGACGAGACATACAATTTTTCAAATCTTAAAAGCTATGGTTTAAACGAATTTGGGAAAGAAGTTATTTCTATTTGCCAAGATAATAATGTACTAGTTGATGTTTCTCACATTGGAGAGAAAAGTTTTTGGGATATAGCATCAATAAGTACCAAACCTTTTATAGCCTCACATTCTAGCGTGTATAATTTGTGTCCTCATTTTCGTAATTTAAAAGATGATCAAATTGAAGCTATTAAAAAAGTAAATGGTTTGATTGGTCTTAATCCATACCCTTTCTTTATTGATAAATCTTTTAAAGAAAGAGAAACTAAAGAAAGAAAAAAATATATTGATGAATTAAATTCTATTGAAAGGAAATATTCAAACAAAACATCTCAGTGGATAGCCAAACAACATTTTCTTCAAAAAAAATTAGCAAATATATGTCCAAGTATTGAAATATTTATTGATCATATTGAGTATGTAATTAATCAAATAGGTATTGATTATGTTGGAATAGGCAGTGATTATGACGGCCTTGATTGTCTTCCAAATAAATGGAGTGATTGTTTAGATCACATGATAATTCATGAAAGTTTAGAAAAAAGAGGATATAAAAATACTGAAATTGAAAAAATTATGGGTAAAAATATCTTAAGAGTTTTGGAAGAAATCTATAATTAGAATTATACCAATTAAAACTAAAATTATTCCTGATATTTTTTGAATAAAATTTTTTCTACTTTGAAAAAAATTGCCCATTCCATAACTTGTTACTATAACTGCAACTATAATATACCAAATTCCATCTATTACAGATGCAGTAATTACAAGAACTGAATGAGAAAAAAATGATGCATCTACTTTTACAAATTGTGAAAATACAGCTGAAAACCATATAAGAATTTTAGGATTTAAAATTGCTATAGAAAAACCTTGTAAGAATGAATTAAAATTTTTTTGCTTATTTATATGATCAATTTCTTGATTTTTCTTAAAAAGAAATTGGAAGCCTATAAATAATAAAAATAGAATTCCAATAATTTGTATAAATTGAAATAGTATTTCATTTGTTGTTAAAATAATTATTAGTCCAGTTACTGCAAAAATTGCATACACACCCATACCAATCCCGTGACCAATAGATGTCAGAATGCCAGCATATCTATTAATTGTAATACTGTTTCTGATAATTAATGCTAAACTAGGCCCAGGAGACATGGCTCCAGCAATACATACTAAGGCAAATTGAAGCCAAAAGATTAAAGTCATTTAATTTTTTGTTAGAGATAAGTATTTTTTAATTGTTTTTTCTAAACCAAATTCAAAGGTATCACAGATCAGAGCATGTCCAATAGAAACCTCTTCAATATCATTAATATTTTCTAAGAAAAATTTTAAATTTTCCAAATTTAAATCATGGCCTGCATTTAATTTCACTTTAGGAAATTCTTTTTTTAAATATGTTGTTACACCTATATAGGACTTTATGGCAGTATCTTTATTCCCTGTAAAATTATGAGCATAATCGTATGTATAAAGTTCAACTCTATCAGTTTGTATAACTTCTAAATTTTCTAGCGTTTTAATTGATGGATTTATAAAAATTGAAACACGAATTTTATTTTTTTTAAATTCACTAACTGTATCTCTAAGAAATTCTTTATTTTCATGACAATCCCAACCAAATGAAGATGTTAATGCGCCAGGTGGATCTGGCACTAATGTGACTTGATCTGGTTTAACTTCAATTACTTTTTTTACAAAAAAATCTGAGGGGTATCCTTCTATATTGAACTCTTTATTTTCAAATTTTGCCAATAAATTTTTTAATGGCTCTAGGTCAGAAAATTTCGCATGTCTCTCATCTGGGCGAGGGTGTA
>CABYRE010000003.1 GCA_902521325.1 uncultured Alphaproteobacteria bacterium | reverse complement strand
AAGTGTATTTGAAAATAGTTTTGGAGAAATAAAAAAAATTGAATTTTTTAAGAACAGTGAGACAATTATCTCAGTTCATTTAGATAAAGAAATAAATTTAAACATAAGAGAATTAATTAAGGATTCATTCATTGAATCAAAAGAATATACAATTACAGAATCATTATTTTCAGACGGTATTAAAAATGGTGTATCACCTGATATTTTAGTTAAAATAATAAGTCTTTTTAGTTTTGATCTCGATTTTCAAAGAGATATTAGAGTTGATACTGTTGTTTCAATATCCTATGAATTTGATGAAATAATTGAAACGGGTAAATTAGAATATAACGATATTAAATATGCTTCAATAATAATTGATGGAAAACAATTAGAATATTTTAAGTTTATGACAGATGATGGTTATATTGATTATTTTAACAGAGAGGGTAAAAATGTTAAAAAATCAATATTAAAGACACCTTTAGACGGCGCAAGAATTTCATCAAATTTTGGTATGCGTAAACATCCTATCTCAGGTTTCAATAAAATGCATAAAGGTGTTGATTTTGCTGCGCCTACTGGAACACCAATTTATGCTGGAGGAAATGGAATTATTGAATATGTTGGAAGAAATGGAGGATATGGAAAGTATATTCGTATAAGACATAATAATGGATATAAAACAGCGTATGCACATTTATCAAATTATAAGAAAGGTATTTCTAAAGGGGTAAGAGTTAACCAAGGTGAAATTATAGGCTATGTAGGTAGTACAGGAAATTCTACAGGGCCTCATCTTCATTATGAAATTATTTATCAAAATAAACATATAAATCCGTTAAAACTAAAACTTCCTTCTGGAAAAATACTTAAGGGTAAGGAATTAGAAAAATTTAAAGAAGAATATAAAATAATATATGCTGATCATTTGAGCATGTTATATGAATAACTACTTTGTTGATCTTGTTCTTTTTTCTTTAGATGGTTCAGCTATAAATGGAATAGATTCGATAGAATCATCTTCTGCTTTATCATTATCGTTCACTTCAATAGTATCATTATCAGTATCTGAAGTTTGATCATTTGAGGATTTTTGTTTTTGCTCATCAAAATTTGAGTTTTCTTCAATATTAATACCTAGCTCAACCATTATTCTGTAGTAGTGATCAGTAAATTGATAATAGTATTCAGATTGAATTCTATCACCTGATCTTGATGCTTCTTTAGCTAGTTTTAAGTATTTGTTATATTGCTGTGATACATTTCCTCTATTTCTATTATTGAAATTTTTGTATCCACCAGGTTTCTTAAAACTGGTTCTTCTACTACTCTTATAAGCGGTTCTACCGTTTTTTTTATACATATTGTTTGGAAATTAAAAATTTTAATAAATTATTAATATTTAAATATCTATACAGTTCATTTGATTTATTTCAACTTATATCTTTGAAAAACTAAGGATTCTCTGGATTCCTTGAAGATCATTAACTATTTTATTTAAATATAATCCTGAATTTTTAAATATTTCTTCACAATCTTGTCTCTGATTAATACCAATTTCACAAATAAAATAAGCACTTTTATTCATTAAATTTTTTAGATTATTAGAGTATTCTCTGTAAAATTTTAATCCATCATCTCCTCCTATTAAAGCTAATTTAGGTTCAAAATTTTTAACTTCTGGATCTGCATCATTGAACTGTTCTTTTGTTAAGTATGGTGGATTAGATACAATCAAATCAAACTTGGAATTAATATTTTTAAAATCAATCATCTTAAGTTGGATTTGATTATTACAATTATGTATTTTTAAGTTTTTTTCTGCTACTTCTAATGCTTCTTTAGATATATCTATAGCTGTAATAGATGCATTTTTAAATTCCTTTGCTAGTGATATTGCGATGCAGCCTGATCCAGTACCAATATCTAATATTTTTAATTTAAGGTTTTTGTTTCTATAAATATTTAATGCTTCCTCAATTATTAATTCTGTTTCAGGACGTGGATCTAACACAAAATTATTTACATAAAAATCATTTTTCCAAAAAGATTTATTTTTAATAATTTTAGCTATTGGTTGTCTATTAATTCTTTTTTGAAGATAAGATCTAAATTTAATAATATCAATATTATCTAAGTTTAAATTACTTAAAATAATTTCATTTTTTTTTTTTGAAGCATGCTTTAGTAAAACTCTTAAATCTAATTCTGGATTATTTATACTTATTTGTTTTAATTTAATTAAACTCTCTTTAATTAAATTATTCATTTTTCATATTTGCTAACTTTGTACTCTCTTCTTCAACAATTAGAGGATTAATCAACTCATCTATTTTGCCCTCTAGTATTTCTGACAGGTTATACAATGTAAGATTTATTCTATGATCAGAAACCCTTCCCTGAGGAAAATTATAGGTTCTTATTCTTTCAGATCTATCTCCACTACCAACTTGATTTTTTCTTTGCTCAGATCTTTCTTTATTTTTTTCTTGTATTTGATTATCTAATAATCTTGATCGTAATATCTTTAAAGCCTTTGCTTTATTTTTATGTTGAGATTTTTCATCTTGTTGAGAAACTACTATTCCGGTTGGTATATGTGTAATTCTTACAGCGCTATCAGTGGTATTAACAGATTGTCCTCCTGGTCCACTTGATCTAAAAACATCTATTCTGAGATCTTTATCAAGAACTTCAATATCAACCTCTTCAGCTTCAGGTAAAACTGCTACAGTAGCAGCTGACGTATGGACTCTTCCACTACTTTCAGTCGTTGGAACCCTTTGCACTCTATGAACACCAGATTCGAATTTTAGTTTTGAAAAAACATTTAATCCTGAAATATTGCAAATAGCCTCCTTTACTCCTTTTAAACCTGTTTCTGATATTGATAAAATATCAAATTTCCATGAATTTAAATCGGCATATCTTTGATACATATTTAATAAATCAGAAGCAAAAAGAGATGCTTCATCCCCTCCAGTACCAGCTCTGATTTCTAAAATTGAATTTTTAGAGTCATTTTCATCTTTTGGTATTAGTAACCTCAATAATTCCTGTTCAAGATCTTTAATTTCATTTTTTTTTTCAATAAGTTCTGATTCAGCTATTTTACTAATTTCTAAATCATTATCTTTTACTAACTCATTAAGGTTTATTATATCTTTTTGTAAATTTTTGTATTCTTGAATTTTTCCTACAATTGGTCGGAGCTCTGAATATTCTCTGTTTAATTTAATTAATTCATTTGATTCAATATCATTCATATTATTTAATGAATTTTCAATTAATTTAAATTTTTCTAAAATTATTAAAAATTGTTTATCTAGATTTATCATTCAAATGATTAAATATTTGATTAAGCTTTAATTCTTTTTGTTCGCCAGTTTTTAAATTTTTAATAGTATAAAAGTTACCATTAAACTCATTTTCTCCAATAATAATTATATATGATGCTGAAGATGTATTTGCTTTTGTAAATGATTTTTTCAAATTGTATTTATAATTCCAGTAATATGAAATTCTATTTTCAGATAAATATTTTTGTAGATAAAGAAAATAATCTGTAAATTTTTCATTTGTTACTGCAATATGAATAGTTGAGTTTGTTTTTTTTTCAGACTCCATTAATAATGCAATTCTTTCAATACCTGCGGCCCATCCAATACCGGGTATATCAGGTCCACCTAATACTTTTATTAAACCATCATATCTACCACCACCGAGTAATGTATCTTGGCTTCCTAAATTATCTGATTTATATTCGAATACTGTATTACAATAATAATCAAGACCTCTAACGAGATTAGAGTTTTCTTCAAAATTAATTTCTAGTATATTTAATGATCTTTTGAGATCTTCGTAGTGCTTTTTAGCTTCATCAGTTAAGTATTCATATATTTTAGGTGAGGAAAGTGAAATTTCTACATCCTCCTCATTTTTTGAATCTAATATTCTTAATGGGTTAGTTTCAATTTTTTTAATGCTTTCTTCAGATAGTTTTTTTTTATGTGTATTAAAATATTTTGTAAGATTTTTTTTAAAATCAATTAAGGTTTTTTTATCACCTAAAGAATTAATGTGAAGTTTTATTTTAGATTTAGGTAAAAGTTCGTTTAAAATATTATTTGACAGAGAAATTAACTCAACATCAGCAAGAAAATCTTTAGTTCCAAGTATTTCAAAATTAATTTGATTAAATTGTCTATATCTGCCTTTTTGTGGCCTTTCCCTTCTAAACATTGGTCCAATTCCAAAAATTTTTAATGGAAGATCGCTTAATAGATTATTGGTAATAGCAGCTCTAATCATAGGAGTTGTGTACTCAGGACGAAGTGTTAAAAATTCATTATTTCGATCTTCAAATGAATACATTTCTTTCAACACAACATCAGAATGTTCGCCAAGAGGTTTTGCAAATAAATCACTAAATTCAAAAATTGGTGTCTGGATTTCTTTATATTCTTTTAAATTTGCGTTTTTAGAAACAATTTTAGATATAAAGTTAAATTTATCTATTTCTTGTCCAAATATATCATGTGTGCCTCTTACTGATCTTAATTTCATATTAATTACTAAGTTCTATTTCTTTTGTTTTTTTTCTAATAAGATCTTCAAGATAACTTTCTAAATCAACATTTTTTACAACATTATTTTTTTTACCATCAAGATAAATCATGTGTGTATCATTACCACCACCAGTTATTCCAATATTTGTCATAGTTGCTTCACCTGGACCATTAACAACACATCCAATTATTGAAACTGTTATAGGCGTGGAAATATCATCTAACTTTTTTTCTAAATTTTTTACAGTTTTTATTACTTCAAATTGTTGTCTAGCACATGAAGGACATGATATGATTTTCACACCTCTATTTCTTAAACCTAAGCTTTTTAAGATTTCAAAACCAACTCTTACCTCTTCCTCTGGTTCATCTGATAATGAAATTCTAATTGTATCTCCTATCCCTCTCAAAAGTAAATTTCCAACACCAATTGAAGATTTAATTGAGCCTGTTCTTTTTCCTCCTGCTTCTGTAATACCTAAATGCAATGGATAATCACATAAACCAGCTAATTGCTCATAAGCTTTTATAGACATAAATATATCTGAAGATTTCACACTAATTTTAAAATTGGTGAAATCATTATCTTCAAGTATCTTTATATTTAATTTAGCACTTTCAACTAAGGCTTCTGGATTAGGTTCAGAAAATTTTTCTAAAATTTGTTTTTCTAAACTTCCTGCATTAACACCTACTCTAATTGAACAATTATTATCTTTTGCAGCTTTGATAACTTCTTTTATTCTAGCAATACTTCCAATATTACCTGGATTTATTCTAATACAAGAAGCGCCATTATTTGCTGCCTCGATTCCTCTTTTATAATGAAAATGTATATCCGCAATAATAGGTACTGGGCTATGCTTTACTATTTCTTTTAAAGCTGTTGAAGATTCTTTATCTGGAACAGAAACACGAACTAAATCAACTCCTAGTTTTGCAGATCTTTCTATTTGAGCAATAGTATCTTTTGCATTAGAGGTAAGAGTATTTGTCATTGTTTGAACTGCAATTTGATTATTGCCACCAATACTTACATTTCCAACTTTGATAACACGCGATTTTCTTCTATTAATTTGTTGATACGGTCTGAGCATCTATTTAGTTTGTAAAATCTTTATATAAAACAAAAGAGTCTAAAATATCACCGTATTTACCTATCTTTCCCCTTACTTCATCATCTATAAGTACTAAAATGTTCCCTGCATTTCCTGCAGTAATATTGTAATTTAATTTTAGATCATATGAAAATTCTTCATCTTTTTCCATTAACTTGCTTAAGACAATGTTATCTGATTCATCTCTTAGCTGCAACCAAGTTGGATTTAAGATTTTTAATGTAGCAACTGTAGTCACATCTTCATCAAATTCTGTAGATGCTAAAGCACTGTAATTATTTATCAAATCACTTTTGTTAATATCACTATTTTGAGATAAATTATCAAAAGTATTAGCTTTTTCGACTATTGGTTCCAAACTTTCAGGTATATCTGGAATTAAAGCAAAGTTAATTTCATTATCATTTTGATCGACGAATAAAAAGTAAAATGAAGTAAATATAATTAAGATTAAAGAAGCAGCAAAGAATTTTTCTATTTTGAAAAAATTATTTTCTACTATTGGAGTAATATTCTTTTTCTCTTCTTTACTATTAAATGATACTTGATCTTTAAATTTTTGGATAATTGTGTCAGTATCTAACTCAAGAAAGTTTGAGTAAGATCTTAGATGTCCAATGTTAAAAATAATATCTGGGTTATTTTTTATATTATCATTTTCAAGATCAATAATGATACTTTTGGAAATTTTTAACTCGATTGATATATCAATGATAGACAGATTTTTCGAGTTTCTTGCAATTAATAAAATTTGACCTACTGTTTTCATTTAATTTCCTAGATTATATGCCTCATGTAGAGATTTTACAGCAATTTTTGTAAATTTTTTATTAATTAAGACACTTATCTTTATTTCTGATGTCGAGATAGCTAATATATTAATTGAATTATGAGCTAAAGTTGTAAACATTTTCTTTGCTACTCCAGATTGGGACATCATCCCCATCCCAATTACTGATATTTTAGAAATATTACTATCAGATTCAATAGATTTAAAATTAATTAAATTTTGATTTTCTTCTAATATTTTTTTAGCATTATGAATTTCACTATTTGGAACAGTAAAAGTGATATTTGCAGTTACACCATCTTGTGATGTATTTTGAACAATCATATCTACGTTAATATTATTATTAGCTAACAATCCAAAAATTGTTGCAGATATACCAGGTTTATCAGCAATACCAGATAAAGTTAGTTTTGATTCATTATTACTAAAACTCACACCACTTACAATTTCTTTTTCAATTAATTTATTTTCATCTACAACAAGAGTACCACTTTGTTTTGTTATTGAAGAAAGCACTTGCAATGTAAGATTATTTTTCATCGCTAATTCAACGGAGCGAGTATGAAGTACTTTTGCTCCAGTGGACGACATTTCTAACATTTCTTCGAATGCTAATTTATTAATTTTTTTAGCTTTAGGTTCCAGATTTGGATCAGTTGAATAAACACCATCAACATCTGTATAAATATCACATCTATCAGCATCAACAGCAGCGGCAACAGCAACTGCAGTTGTATCAGAACCACCCCTTCCTAATGATGTAATCTTTCCATCTATATCGATACCTTGGAATCCAGCAACTACTAAAACATCAAAATCATTTAGATATTTATAAATTCTATCTTTATCTATGTTTAAGATTTTAGCTTTTTGATGATTACTGTCAGTTATAATTGGGATTTGCCATCCAAGTAATGGAATAGATTTAATATTTCTTTTTTTTAAAATAGCCGAAAGAAGTCCAACTGAAACCGCTTCACCAGATGTTAAAATTAAATCATTTTCAATAATCTCATTTGATTCAATTTCATCTATATATTCTTGCATTTTATTTGTAACGCCTGACATTGCGGATAAAACAACAATTAGTTTTTTGTCATTTACTTGCTTTTCAACAATATTTGCAACATTATTGATTTTATCGATACTACCAACTGAAGTACCACCAAATTTCATTACTATAAGTTTCATTGACTTAAATATTTTTTAAATTATTTCAGCTATTATAATTATTGTTTCTAACAAACAAGTTTTATGATGAATATAAAATCAAAAAATGAAGAATTTACCTTGTTTAATCAACTTTCAGATGAATGGTGGAATGAAAACGGAAAATTTAAGATTCTTCATCAAATCAAAAGTCATAGAATGACCTATATACTAGATCAAATTGAAAATAGGGATATTAAAAATTTAAAAATACTGGATGTAGGTTGTGGTGGAGGAATAATTTGTGAGCCACTAGCGAGATTAGGTGCAAAAGTTACGGGAATAGATTTTGCTCCAAATAATATCAATGCTGCTAAAATACATTCCAAAAAAAATAAACTTAAAATTAATTATATTCATAAAGATGTTGAAAAATCAAAATTAGATGGAAAATTTGATTTAATACTAATGTTTGAAGTTTTAGAACATTTAGATGATTGGAAGAAAACTATTAAAAAGATAAAAAAAAATTTAAATAAAAATGGTATAATTATAATTTCCACAATCAATAGAAACTCACTTTCTAAATTATTTGCAATTAGTATTGCTGAAAATATTCTTAAATGGATACCTAAAGGAACACATGATTATTATAAATTAATTAAACCTGAAGAATTAAAAAAAACTTTAACGCAAGAAAATTTTCATTTTAAAAGTATTAAAGGTCTTGTTTTTGATCCATTAAGTGGGGAATGGAAATTGTCAAATAATTATATGATCAATTATTTTTGTACTGCAAATTTAATTAATTAGTTTTTTTTGTTGAAAAGGGTAATGGTAATACATCAATATCTTCATTCATCAGTTCTTTAGTTTGTTCAATTGAAGCTTCGCCATAAATAGCACGTTCCTTAGCTTCACCATATTTAATTTTTTTTGCTTCCTCTGTAAATTTATCACCAACATAATCAAATTCTTTTTCAATAATTTTTTTTAGTTTTTTAACATTAGAAGCAATTGATTTATTTCTTTTAGAAACTTTTGAATTTGATTTTTTGGCCACATTTGGTGCCATTAAACCTTTTCTAATTTGAATACTATTACAGGAAGGACAATACACTAACCCTCGTTTTATTTGCTTGTTGTAGTCATTCGAATTTTCGAACCATCCTTCGAAAGAAAAATCACAATCTGAGCAAGAAAGATTAAATACAATCATATGTCTTATATTGTTTCATCTATTTTTTTTTCAATATCCAAATCAACATCTTCAGATTCTAATTGTATAATAAATGAATTTTTTGGAAAATTTAAATTACATACTGTTCCTTTTGACAATGTTAGACCCATAAAAGGTTTTAAGCTAATATTGATATATTTTTGATTATTTTGATTTAAAATATCAATTTTTATAAGCTCTTTAAAATTAATAAGTAGAAAATTTTTTTTAAGTTCGAATTTCAATAATGATTTGGGAGTTTGGTAAAAGGATAATTTAAAAAAAAGATTTTTATCAAGAACATTTATATTTTCTTCTAATTCAATATTAGAATTTTGCATTACTAGATTTTTTAAAGAAATTTGATCTTGTCTGTTTAAGATTTTTTCTTTCAATATTTCTAAAAAAGTAGTTCCATAAATTTTTTTATTAATATTTTCAGTTTCTTCTTTAATAATTGCAACAATCTCTTTAAGTATAATATCCATAATTACTTTTTATACTTTAATAAAAAAAATGATAAACAAAAAATATCTTAAACTATTAAGATCTAAAGATAGAAGATATGGAGAAAACTTTATTTATAATGAAATAAGTAAAAATATAATTGATTCCCTAGATATTTTGAAAGTTCCTTTTAATAATATTTTAGAACTTGGGATTAATGATAAATTAATTATTAATTATCTGAAAGAAAGATTTCCTGCTTGTTCAATAACAAGTGCTGATATTGATTTATCATTTTTTATTAAAAAGACAGATCGACAATTAATAGAAATTGATTTGGACGATATACAAATTAAAGATAAAAAATTTGATTTAATTTATAGTAATTTTTTTTGTCAACTAACATCCAATTTTGAGAAATTGATAAAAAATATCTTTCAAAGTTTAAATTCCAATGGGTTTTTTATAGCAACGATTCCAAGTGCTGTAAATGTATACCAACTTATAAATTCAATGTATGAAACTGACAATATTTTATACGGAGGTATGTATCAAAGAGTTAATCCAATTTTAGATACAAATGATATTTTTAAACTACTTAAAATGCATAACTTTGATGCACCTTTAATAAATAATAATAACTTTACTATTGAATATTCAGTTTTTAAAAAACTACTTGATGATGTAAGATTTTTGAACTTGACCTATGCAGGTAAGGATAAAAAAACTAATTTTGAAAATAAGAAATACTTTATTATTTTAGAGAAACAATTCAAAAAAAAATATTATAAAGATAATTTTAATCTTGATATAAATTTTAATACAATTTGTGCTTGGAAAAAATAAAATTACGATCTGTAATCAGCATTAATTTTTAAATATTCAAAGTTAAGATCATTTCCATGAACCGTGTGAAAATACTTACCCAGGTTTAATATTACATTGATTTCTATAGTTTTATTTTTCATATAATTATTGAGTTTTCTAATATTTATTTTTTTACTAATAGAACCATTTTCGCATACAACGTTGTTTCCAAACAAAACTTTAATTTTATTTTGATTGATTTTTTCTTCAGTTTTACCAATTGCCATTATTACTCTACCCCAATTTGCATCTTCACCGGCTACAGCTGTTTTAACCAAAGGAGAATTAGCAATACTAAATGCAATTTTTTTTGCTTGATTTTTTGATCTTGCATTCAAAACATTAACTCTTATTAGCTTAGAAACACCTTCACCATCTTTAATTACTTTAAGAGATAGATCGTGCATTAATTCATATATTTTATGATTTAATATTTTAAAATTTTTTTTATTTAGATTTATATTTTTATTAGCAACAGAGAACATCATTAAAGTATCACTTGTTGATGTATCACTATCAACAGTTATTGAATTAAATGTATTGTCTAAGTTATTTTTAAGTAGTCTGAACATTAATTGTTTTGAAACTTCACATTCTATAAAAATATAAACTAACATTGTCCCCATATTTGGTTGTATCATTCCTGATCCTTTTGCTATTCCATATATTTTAAATGATTGGTTATCTAAGTTAATATTTTTAATCGATATCTTAGGGAATGTATCTGTTGTCATAATTGCCTTAGCACTCTCTAGTAAACTATTTTTATTTTTGGAATTTATTTTTTCAATTTTATTTATGATTAAATTAGGATTAAATTTTTCACCAATTACTCCAGTAGATGATACTAATACTTCCTGAGGCTTACATTCAATTTTTTTTGTTAACACTGATACATACTTATCTATAATTTTAAGACCATCTTTACCAGTATGGGCATTCGCATTACCAGCATTCACAACTAACGCTTTAACTTTTCCTTTATTATTTCTTTTATCCCAAATTATAGGAGCTGAAGGTGTTGATGTTTTTGAATAGACACAACAGACATTGATTATTTTATCAAAAATTATTAATAAAAGATCTTTGTCTCTTTTTTTAAATCCGGCATTAAAAGTAAAGATATTAAGGCCACTTGGATTAAAATCTTGGATTTTTTTTGGTTTAAATATTGAAATCATTTTATTGACCGTATTTTAGCCTAAATTCCTTTGTAGAAGAAATATTTTTCATATATTAACTGCCATTTATCATAACATGATTAATATCGTTAATAAATTATTTGGTTCTATAAAATCTAATTCACTTAAAAAATATGGAAGTTTTGTTGAGAAAGTAAATAAACTAGAGGAAGAGATTTCTACACTTTCTGATCAAGAATTAAAAAATAAAACTAATCACTTTAAAAATGAATTTAATAAAACTGGATCAATATATAAATTATTACCAGAAATATTTGCAGTAGTTAGAGAAACATCAAAAAGAACATTAAATATGAGACACTACGATGTTCAAATAATTGGTGGTATGGTTTTATATGAAAATAAGATAGCTGAAATGAAAACAGGAGAAGGAAAAACTTTAGTTGCTACTCTAGCTGCTTATGCAAATACTATAGAAAACTTATCCGTACATATTATTACAGTTAATGATTATCTAGCAAAAAGAGATGCGGAATGGATGGGTCAAATATACAATTTTCTTGGTCTTAGTGTTGGATGTGTTACTTCAGAAACAAGTCATGAAGAAAGATCTAATCAGTATGATGCAGATGTTGTGTATGCAACCAATAATGAAATAGGATTTGATTATTTAAGAGACAATCTTAAAACCGATTATAATAAATTATGTTTTAAAAAAAATGCATTTGCAATAGTAGATGAAGTAGATAGTATTTTAATAGATGAGGCTAGAACACCTCTTGTAATTTCTGCAGAATCAAATTCTAATACTGATTTATTTCCTAAAATTGATAAGATAATTAAAATACTAAGAAAAAATGATTTTGAAATTAATGAAGAAAGTAAAAGTATATTACTTACAACAGAAGGAATGGAATTATGTGAAAAATTATTGAAAGAAAATGGAATCATTAAAGAAGGCACTCTACAAGATCTAGGAAATATGGTTTTAAACCATAATATTATACAAGCTCTTAGAGCGCATCATTTATTTATAAAAGATAAAGATTACATAATTAAGGATAGAAATGTAGTCATTATTGATGAATTAACTGGTAGAGCCATGGAAGGTAGAAGATATGGCGACGGATTACATCAAGCTATAGAAGCAAAAGAAAACTTAGTAATACAGAAAGAAAATCAAACAATTGCTTCTGTAACATATCAAAATTTTTTTAGGACTTATAATCGTCTAAGTGGAATGACAGGAACCGCAACAACTGAAGCAAAAGAATTTGAAAGTATATATGATTTAGAGGTTGTAGAAATTCCACCTAATATCAAAGTAAATCGTTTTGATAAAAATGATCAAATTTATATGACTAAAAGAGAAAAGTATAATGCAGTATTAGACCTTGTTAAATCAAGAAATAATAGTAACCAACCAATTCTAATTGGTACTACATCAGTAGAAAATTCTATCAAAATTTCAGATTTGTTAAAGAAAGAAAATCTAAAACACAATATTTTAAATGCCAAAAACCACATGAGTGAGGCCAAAATTATTGAGGAAGCAGGTATGCCTGGAAATATAACTATTTCAACTAATATGGCTGGTAGAGGAACAGATATAAAATTAGGTAATGGCAATGATAACTTAAAAAAAGAAGCAATTGATGCTGGTGGTTTACTAGTAATTGGTACAGAAAGACATGAAAGCAGAAGAATAGATAATCAGTTAAGAGGTAGATCAGGAAGACAAGGAGATATAGGCGAAACTATTTTTTTTCTATCGTTAGAAGATGATCTTATGAGAATTTTTGGATCAAAAACTCTTGAAAATGTTTTATCAAAATTGGGACTTAAAGATGGTGAAGTAATTACGCATTCTATGATTACCAAATCTCTTGAAAGAGCTCAGCAAAAAGTTGAGAGTCATAATTTTGATATGAGAAAACAAATTTTAAAATTTGATGATATTTTGAATGATCAAAGAAAAATCATTTACCAAAATAGAAGAGAAATTCTAAATACTAACGATCAATCAAAAATTATTGATGATATGATTGTGGATTATGTAAATAATTTAATTGAAGTTACTATTCCTCCAAAAAAATATTCACATGAATGGGATGGAAATTTATTAAAAGAAAAAATTAAAGAAATATTTAGTATAAATATTCCAGTCCTAAAGTGGTTTGAAGAAGATGGAGTCGATGAAGAGGAAGTTAAGAAAAGGGTATTAGATCAGATAAACCAAAAATATAAAGAAAAACAATATCAATATTCGGTTGAGTTACTTAGGTTTGCTGAAAAAAGAGTAATGTTATTTCAAATAGATAAGGATTGGAGAGACCATTTAGCAGCAATGGATTCTTTGCGAGGAAGTGTAAATTTAAGAGCTATGGGAGGCAAGGATCCTTTTTATGAGTATAAAAAAGAATCTTTTGATTATTTTGATGAAATGCTATCAAACCAAAATGAAAGAGTTTTAAAAACTTTATTTAATATTAAATTAGTCAGTGATAATAATATTAATAATAATAAAAACCGTAGCGATAATCAAATATCAGAACCAAGAAGAGTTATAACAAAAAAAATAGGTAGGAATGAACCTTGTCCATGTGGTTCAGGAAAAAAATATAAACAATGCCACGGAAGTTAAATATCTGAAGTAATATTTAAATATTTCTCTTTTCTGATCGCAACTAATTTGTTGATTGAGATTTTTTTTAATTCATCAATTAAATTAATAATTTTATTTTTTAATGTTTCTGCTTGTTTAAGAGGATGTCTATGTGCTCCTCCATATGGTTCTGGTATTATATCATCTATAATTTTAAATTTTTTACAGTCATAAGATGTTAATTTTAATGTTTTTGCTGCTACTTGAGAAAATTTAGTATTTCTCCATAATATCGATGCACAACCTTCTGGTGAGATAACAGAATATATTGAATGCTCTAACATTAAAACTCTATCAGAAGTAGCTATTCCTATTGCTCCTCCAGATCCCCCTTCTCCAATAATGATTGATACAGTAGGAATTTTAGCATTCAAAAAATGCATTATTGATGATGCTATAGATTCTGATTGACCTCTTTCTTCTGCATCTTTTCCTGGAAATGCTCCAGCAGTATCAACAAATGATATTAGTGGTAATTTAAATTTTTCAGCTAATTTTATTAATCTTTGAACTTTTCTGTATCCCTCTGGTTTAGCCATTCCAAAGTTATGTTTAATTCTTGTTTCCATTGTATTACCTTTTTCTGTTCCAATAAAAAAAATAGAATTATTGTTAATTTTTGCTAATCCTCCAACAATTGCATTATCATCAGCGTATTTTTTATCTCCATGCAAAAAAACAATATCTGTAAAAATATTTTCAATATAATCTAAAGTGTGAGGTCTTTCACCATGTCTTGAAATTTGAACTTTTTGCCATGGGTCTAAATTTGAATAAATTTTTTTATATAATTCCTCTTTTTCATTATTTAATTTCTTAATTTTATCTATATTTAATTCTTGATTATTATTTAATTGGCCTAATATTGTTTCAATTTTTTCTATTTCATTTTCAAATTCAAAATATTTTATCATATTATAAAATTATAGTTTTTAAATAACTCTAAAACTATGTTTCTAAAAAGTGCTCCATCTTTATATTGCAGATATCCATTTAATATAAGCCTTAGGTGTTCTGGGTGTATATTTTTCCATTCTTTGTCATTTAAAGAAATTAAAGAATAAAAAAGGAATTTTTCATCAACACTTTTAACAATACTATTATTGATTTCATTAAGTAGAAAAATTGATGGCATTGATCTATCATCAAAAATTTTATTTAAGTTTATGTTAGTACTAGAATTTATATCTAAATCCATTACAGCTTTTAATACGTACAACAATTCATAATTATCATTATCTTGATAATTACTATTATTTAAAGTTAGATTTATCGAATTAATGAAGGAATTTAAATCACTTGACGAATACAAATCCAATAAAATTCTTGCGTAAATACTTTTTGAATCCACTTCAATTGCGTTTTCATACAAATCTATCCAATATACTGCATTATCAAAATTACTATTAAAGATATAAGCTGATGCAATTTGAGGTCCATAAATAATATTTTCTGAAGATGCATCAATAGAATCTAACATGTTAATTGATAATTTGTAGGCAATTTCTTCCAAATTATTTTTTTTAGCAAATTCCCAAAATTGAATTAAGGAATTTAATCTATCTTTTGGAAATATTTGAATATTTACTAATTGAAATAAAAAAGCCATACTTAATTCATTGTTGTTGGAGAGTGTTTCAATCGTTTCTTCAGGGTTATTTAATTGATCCGAATTGAAGTCAGCTGACATATATAATGCTCCAAGGCTATCAACAGGAATCAAATTTTGAAGAAAACTTTCATTCGCTGCTTTAATTCTCAATTCAATAGGAGAGGATTGGTTTAAAATTATAGGAATAGATAAATTTTTTTTATCAATTTCATAAAATTCACTTGAGAAAGGAAGTTCAGCTATCCTAGTCATAGCACTATATAAAAAAATTAAATCTTTATTTAAATTTAAATTTTTAATTTCTTTTTCAAATGTAATTTCATTTGAAGAACTGGTTATAAGCGAGAACAAGTGTTGATAATAATTATCTAAATTAGTTTCAGTTTCAACTAAAATTGAATTTAATAATCTTGCTTCTGATTGATTATCATTTAAAATTAAACAAAATATGTCAAGTTTTTCTAAATAGAAATAATTTAATTTTACATTTACATTTAATTCTTCATTTAAGTTACAAGCTTCATTTAATTGAAAAGTTGATAAAAGATAATTTAATTTAACTTCAGTATAGAATATTAAGTTTTTATCATCAGTCAGTACATATCTCTCAATTAATTCATATGATTTATTGATATGGCCAATAGATTTTAAGTAATTTACAATTAGAAAAAATATTTCATTATCTCGTTCATTTTCAATATTTAATTGAAGGTTTTCTAAAACTTGAACTATTTCTTTTTGTAAAGTTTTTGAATTGATTTTTTGAAAATTATTAAAATAATTTTTTAAATCACTTATATTTTGTTTATGAATAAAGTTTTCTTCAGCAATTTCTATTTGATTTACCTCAACTTTTGTAGTTTCATTTTCTTCAATCTCATTATCTTTAGTTTCTATTTCGTTAGCTTCATTTAAATTATCATCCTCTTCCTCAATTTGTTTGTTATCATTAAGATTTTCTAGAACCAATTGATCGAGGCTTTTATTTTCATGTAAATTAATTACCTCTACTGCATTATTATCCTCTTCATTTGCAAAAATATAATTTGAGAAGAAAATCAAGAAAAAAATAAATATGATTTTCATTTTAATTCTAGATTATATTTTTCTGTTATAATTTCTGAAGGTGAAGGAATATCAATCATATAAAGGGCAACGATAACGATTATTGTTAGTATTATAAAAAAATATATAATGTATCTATTTTTCATATATGATATTAAAAAAATGACTAATATATATTTTTACCATTTTTTTAAGTATTTTTCTATTTCTACAAAAAATTTGTCAATAATAAGAAAAAATTAGAATATGTTGGATCTATCTGAAATAAATAAGAAAAATATTTGTATCATGGGTCTTATGGGCTCGGGTAAGTCCATAATTGGTAAAGATTTGAGTAAATATCTGAATTTAAATTTTTATGATATAGACAAGGAAATTGAACTAAAGACTAAAAAGAAAATAAGTGAAATTTTTAGAGAAGAGGGAGAGTTATATTTTAGAAATATTGAAGAAAAAGTTTGTATTGAAATATTAACCAACGATAATTGTGTCATTTCTTTAGGTGGTGGAAGTATAATTAGTAAAAAAATAAGAAAAATAATAAAGAAAAATTCTTACTCAATTTATTTACAAGTTACATTAAACAATTTACTAAAGAGATTAAAGTTTTCAAAAAAAAGACCCCTATTGAATAACAATTTAAATAAAAGTGAAATAATGCAAAAACTCCTCAAAGATAGGCAAAAATATTATGAAAAAGCTGATTTAATTATAAATAACAATGGTGATAAATTTCAAACACTGAAACAAATAAAATCTCAACTTAATATTTATGCAAACTAATTTATTCATAAAGAACAAAAAACTTAATACTTCAATATTAATAAAAAAAAATTATATTTCAACTTTTGTTAAAAAAATTGCAAAAAAAAATGAAAAAGTGTTTTGCATTATTGATGCCAAAATTAAAAATAAATTTAATTTTAGAAAAGAAAAAAATATAAAAATTATAACTATTCACTGTGGAGAAAAAATAAAAACAATTAATAGCTACAAAGACCTTTCTGAAAAATTAATTAAAAATAATGTGAATAGAAAATCTGTGCTTGTTGCAATTGGGGGTGGAACATTAGGTGATTTAGCAGGTTTTATCTCAAGTACTGTTTTAAGAGGTTTGAATTTTTATATGATACCCACTACACTTTTATCTCAAGTAGATAGCTCTATTGGAGGTAAAAATGGAATAAATACTTCCTATGGTAAAAATTTGCTTGGAACTTTCTACCAACCAAGAGGAGTATTAATCGATATTTCTGTTTTAGATACTTTACCAAAAAAAGAAATTAAATCTGGATATGCAGAAATAATTAAACATGCTTTAATTAATGATTATATTTTTTTTTGTTGGTTAGAAAAAAACATAAATAAATTACTTAATTTAAATAAATCTATTTTGGAAAAAGCAATCTATAAATCTATAATGATTAAACTTTTTTACGTAAGAAAAGATGAAAAAGAATCCTTATTAAATAGTCACTCTAGAGCAATGTTAAATTTTGGACATACAATTGGTCACGCCATAGAAAGTCACTATAATTATAAAAAATTTAATCATGGAGAAGCAATTTCTATAGGAATGATTACTGAAGCAAAAATATCTAATTATCTCGGTTTGCTTTCGTCTACTGAACTTGATAGAATTATAATACATTTTAAAAAATGTGAATTTAAAATTTTTGATAAAGTAATAAAAGAAAAAAAACTAATACGAATAATAAGTAAAGATAAAAAAAATTTCAAAGACAATATTAACTTTTCGCTTATAAATAAAATTGGGAGTTCAATATTTTATAAAAAACTAGATAAAGATAAAGTTTATAAAATTTTACAAAATATTTAAATGACAAGTATTTTTCTTCTATTTTTTCTAATAATTCTTGTAATTCTTTCAGGTTTTTTATCAGGATCTGAAACTGCAATTACTGCCACTTCTAAAGCAAGAATTTTATATAAGAAAAAAAAGGGAAGTAAAAGAGCTGGATATGTACTTGAGCTTCTAAACAAGAAAGACAATGTAATATCAACATTACTATTATCAAATAACCTAGTTAATATTCTAGCATCTTCTTTAGCAACAGCATTTTTCTATGATATTTTTGGGGTAGAAGGTATTTTTTATGCAACCCTTATAATGACTGTTGTCATTGTTATATTTGCTGAAGTTCTTCCTAAAACTTATGCCATAAATAAACCTAATAGAACTGCTTTGTTAATTTCTCCAATTATTTACTATTTGAACAAAATTTTGTTTATTTTTGTGTTTGTAATAAATCTTATTGTAAGATTAATTTTTAGAAGAAAAGAAAATGACATTAAAGATAAAGATCTTCAATCAGAAGAAGAATTAAAGGGTGTTATAGATCTATATAAAACTTCAAACCCAGATTATGAACAAGAAAAAGATATGCTACAAAGTATATTACAATTAAACGATATAACGGTCGAAGAGATTTTTACGCATAGAAAAAATATTTATTCAATTGACTCTTCTTTAAAGACAAGTGAAATTATAAATAAAATTAATAATTCTAGGTATACTCGAATTCCATTTTGGAAAGAAAACCCTGAAAATATTATAGGTTTATTAAATGTACGAACTTTAAATATAGATTTAAGAAATCATAGTGAGTCAAAGGAAATTATTTTTGATAAAATTTCCAATCCTTGGTTTATTCCTGAAACCACAAATCTATTAGAGCAATTGGTTGAATTCAAAAAGAGAAAAGAGCACCTAGCTTTTGTTGTAGATGAATTTGGTGAATTACTTGGATTAATTACTTTAGAAGATATTATTGAAGAAATAGTTGGGGAAATTGTAGATGAAATTGATATTCCAGAAAATGATTTTAAACAAAATAATTATGGAAAAATTATAATCAATGGAGAAAAAAATATTAGAGACCTATACAAAAGTTTTGATTTAGATCCTCCAGAGGTAGAGTCATCAACTATAGCGGGATACATTTTGGATATGTCAAAAAAAATACCATCGTATGGAGAATCGTTTAATGATAATTATTTTAATTTTAAAATTTTATCACACTCAAAAAAACAAATATCAAAAGTAGAAATTTCTAAAATTAATTAATTTTTATCTCTAATGAATGAAGCCCAGTTTTAAATTCCTCTTCAAGTAAATCATTTATAATTCTATGAATATTTAATCTGTTTATAGGAATTTTATTTTTTTTTGTTAAAATAATTTTAATATGTGTTTCATCTTGCCCTGTAAAATTGTTATGTCCTTTATGTAAATTTGAATTGTCAACAACTTCTAATAAAAAATCTTTAAATTTTTTTGATACAATTATATCAATTCTTTGCTTACGATTCATAATTTTTAAACTATATAATACATGTGGGTAAACATAAAATAGATATTAATAAAAATAGTCTATCTTGGGAAAAAACTTTTTTTAGGAAATGTGACAGGAATGATTGTAAAAATGAAGGGAAGTTTAAAGCTCCAAAATCAAGAGTATTATTAAATCAGTATTATTATTTTTGTTTAGAGCATATCAAAGAATATAATAAATCATGGGATTTTTATAAAGGATTATCAGTTAATCAAATTGAAAATTCAATGAGAGAAGATATTATTTGGAACAGACCATCTTGGCCTTTGAAAGGAAATTATCACAAGGTGATGGATCAAATTAACAGTTTTTTCAACGAAGAAATAAATGATTTAAATCCAAATGAACGTGAGAACAAGTATTTCAGAAATAAGCTGCTTGATGAAAATCTTACAAAAGATGAAAGTAAAGCTTTATCAACATTTAATCTAGAACTACCACTGACATTGGACAAAATTAAAAAAACTTACAAAAAACTAGTGAAAATATTTCATCCTGATGTAAATGGTAATGATAAAAAAGCAGAAGAGAAATTCAAGGAAATAAATAACTCATACAAAATACTTTTAAAAAAATTTAAAAATGACAGATAGAAACAATATAGAAATATCTTCTAGTATCAAAATCGATCCTAAGGAATTATTTGGCGTTTCCTGTGAGTTTGATGTTTTAAAATTTAAAGATAAGACTGAACATGTTCCAGAAATTGATCAAACGTATATATTTGATCCAGCAACAACACTTTCAATACTTGCTGGTTTTTCTTCTAATAGAAGAGTACTGATACAAGGATATCATGGTACAGGTAAATCTACTCATATTGAACAAGTAGCTGCCAGACTTAACTGGCCATGTATTAGAATTAATTTAGATAGTCACATCAGTAGGATAGATTTGATTGGCAAAGATGCAATTATTCTTAAAGATAACAAACAAGTAACAGAGTTTCAAGATGGTATACTGCCTTGGTCTTACAAAAATCCAGTAGCTTTAGTCTTTGATGAGTATGATGCAGGCAGACCAGATGTAATGTTTGTTATTCAACGTATTCTAGAGTCAGAAGGTAAATTGACTTTACTTGACCAATCAAGAGTAATTAAACCCCACAAATTTTTTAGATTGTTTGCTACAGCTAACACTGTTGGTCTTGGTGATACATCTGGTTTGTATCATGGAACTCAACAAATAAACCAAGGTCAAATGGATAGGTGGAATATTGTATCAACACTGAACTATCTAAGTAATGATCAAGAGATAAAAATTATTTTAAGTAAAATTAAAAAACTTAATAATAAGGATGGCAAAGACATTGTTAAATGTATGGTAGCTACTGCAGATCTTTCTAGATCAGGATTTATTAATGGTGATATTTCAACTGTTATGAGCCCAAGAACTGTATTGACCTGGGCAGAAAACTATCTTCTATTCAATGATATTGAATATTCTTTTAAACTATCTTTTTTAAATAGATGTGATGAAATGGAGAGATCTATCTTACAGGAATATTTTCAAAGATCATTTGGAATTGATATTACTGATGCTAAGGTAGTTAATGTCAAAGAATAGTGAAATTATTGAAGATTTTAAAAAGTCATTAAGTGCAACAATAAAATCAATAGGTAAAAAAGAAGATATAGAGATTAATTTTGTTAAAGAAAATCCTTCAATAAATGGTAACACAATAAATTTAACTGAACCAAAAATTGAAAATTTCAAAAATAATCTAGAATATTTAAGAGCTGAAGCGGACTCTTTTGCACTTGAATTCAGATTACATTCAAAAGACATACACCAAAACTTCTTAAATCAAGATGAGTTATCAAACCAAATAATTAATGTTTTGGAACAAGCACGAGTGGAGGCTATTGGTAGTAATGAATTCAAGGGAATACAAAAAAATCTAAAGAATAAGTATATTAGAGATCTTAAAATTGGAAATACTAAAAAAGATCAAAATTTATTAATTAAAGCATTTAAAAACGTAGCATTTGAAGAAATTGTTGGTGTAGATTTAGGTGAAATTAATAGTAGTTTTAAAAATATTGTAAAAGAAAAATTAAAAAAAAATTATTCAAACTTTTTTATAGATTTAAAGAAATGTCTAAATGATCAGGAAAAATATACATCTACAATAGTTGAAAAACTAAATGAACTTGGATTACTTAATAACAGTGAAAACAATACTCAAAACGAAGATATTAATCAAAACGATGAAGATCAAGATCAAGAAAATGAAAATAATGATGATCAAAAAAATGATGAACAAACTGAATCAAATATTGAAATGCAAACAAGTGAAACAGCTGTTGAACAATCAGTTTCATTAGAAGAAAATGAGGATATGGGTGAAGAAAGTGGGGATACTGAGCTAGATTATTTACCAGATAGAAAAATTTTAGAGAGTTTAGAGAGTTATAAAGTTTATAATTATAATTTTGATGAAATTATTAATGCGGAGGAACTTTGTGATAGCAAAGAATTGGAGAAACTTAGAAGAAATCTTGATCAACAAGTATTTTCTTTCCAACCGTTAATTGTTAAAATTGCCAATAGACTGCAAAGAAAACTTTTAGCACAGCAAAATCGTCATTGGGATTTTAATATGGAAGAAGGTTTTCTTGATACATCAAGATTAGCTAAAATTATTGCTAATTCAAATAATAAATTAAGCTACAAAATAGAAAAAGAAGTTGAATTTAAAGATACTATTGTGAGTCTTCTAATTGATAATTCTGGTTCAATGAGAGGCAGACCAATTACAGTTGCAGCCCTTTGTTCAGATATTTTAGCAAAAACATTAGAAAGATGCTTAATAAAATCAGAAATATTAGGGTTTACAACGAAAGCTTGGAAAGGAGGTAACTCTAGAGAAAAATGGATCAAAAATGGAAAGCCATCTAATCCAGGCAGATTAAATGATCTAAGACATATTATCTATAAATCTGCAGACTCACCATGGAGGAGATCAAAGAAAAATTTGGGCTTATTATTGAAAGAGGGAATTTTGAAGGAAAATGTCGATGGAGAAGCATTATCATGGGCTTATAATAGATTATCTTTTCGAAAGGAAAAAAGAAAAATTCTTATTGTTATAAGTGACGGTGCTCCAGTTGATGACTCAACACTTTCTGTAAATCCAGGTAATTATTTAGAAAAAAATTTGAGAGATATAATTGGTGAAATTGAAAAAAAAGATGAAATAGAATTAATTGCTATAGGAATTGGACATGATGTTTCAAGGTATTATAGCAAAGCTGTAACAATAATGGATGTCGATCAGTTAGGAGAGGTATTATTAAATCAGTTATCTTCTACTTTTCATTTAGATAATTAAGAATTTAACCATTTCTTTTTTGCATTATCAAAATCATTGTTATCTATTGAGCTTCTAATATCTTTCATAAGATTATTCATAAAATATACATTATGAGTAGTTAGCAGTTGTAATCCCAATAATTCTTGTGCAGAAAAAAGATGGTATAAATATGCCAATGTAAAGTTCTTACAAGTATAGCAATTACATTCATTATCTATTGGGTTTAAATTATTTTTATATTTAACATTTTTTAAATTAATTTTTCCTTGTTTACCTTTTACTAAAGCCGATCCGTGTCTTGCAATTCTAGTTGGGCTTACACAATCAAATGTATCGATCCCATCTGCAACAAAATCCCATATATCACATGGATCGCCAATACCTAGTAAATGTACTGGACGAGAATTACCTAATTTAGAAAGAGTAAAATGAACTATATCTTTCATTTCATCTTTATTTGATCCTAAACTTCCACCAATAGCAATTCCAAAAGTATTGATTTTTTCTATGTTAAATTCAATGCTTTCTTCTCTTAAATCTTTGTAAATCCCACCTTGAATGATCCCATACATTTCTTGTCTACCTGCTGAGCCATTTTTAGGACTATATTTAAGTCTAGAGTTAAACGCATTGATTGATCTTAAAGACCATCTATGACTTCTTAACATAGAATCAGATGTGTACATTTTATCTACATTATAAGGAGTGCATTCATCAAAAACTAAGATGAAGTCTGCACCAAGATTTCTTTGAACCTCTATTGATTTTTCAGGGGATAGCATATGATTAGAACCATCAATATAAGACTTGAATAATGCGCCCTCTTCATTCAAATTTATTAAAGTTTTTTTATATTTAGAATTTGTTTTTCGCCCTTTTATTTCATCAGCAACTGAGCCATGTCCAAGAGAAAAAATTTGAAATCCACCACTATCTGTTAACATAGGTCCATTCCAACCCGTAAATTTATGAAGACCTCCATGTTGAGCTACTAGTTCACTGCCTGGCTGAAGCATTAAATGGTAAGTATTGGATAGTATAATTTGTGTATTATTTTTTTTTGCTTCAAGAGTAGTAAAAGATTTTAGTGCAGCTTTTGTTGCACAGAAAATAAATGCTGGAGTTTCAATATCACCGTGTGGTGTAGAAATTTTTCCTGTTCTCGCTTTATTATTTTTATTTGTTTTTTTAACCTTCCAAGAAAAGTTAGTCATTAGTTTTTGGGACAAAAAACTTAGCTATATAAATAAAAGGAGTGTCAAGTAGAGCTATAAATATTCTAAGTAGATAAGTGCCTAAAATATAAATCATTATGACATTATAAACACTTACTGGTTCAGGATTTAATAAGATCCAAGCAAATATACTGAAGACAGTGTTATCAACCAAAGAAGAAATAATTGTAGACAAATTGTTTCTTAACCAGAGAGACTTTCGTGATAAAGCTTGTTTTAAATAATTATAGAACCAAACATCAAAATATTGGCTAATTAAATATGCTATCATACTAGCTATGAAAAATCTTGTCATTGGAGTAAATACATTTGACAAACTTTCTTGTACCCAATCTGCATCTGATGGTTGGAAACCAATGGTAATTACCATTAAAAAAGTCATAAATAAGAATGCACTGAAACCAATTAAAATATTCATTCTAGCTTTTTCCTTTCCATAATATTCAGATAAAATATCAGTACATAAAAATGTGGATGCAAAAAGTATGGTTCCTAAAGCTACTGGCTCAGGTGAATAAAAAAAATCTACTGTTTTTAAAACTTGAATATTGCCAGCAATCACAGCTAGTGCAGAATAGATAAAAATTCCTATATATCCAAATATCCTTAAAAAAATAAGAATAGAAAAAAAACAAAAAAGTAGCAGTATGAACCACATAATTTCAGTGCTAAGGGAATTAAGTATTGTAGTTAATTCAAAGAAAAATCCCATTACAAAAATTTAATTTGATTTTGATAGAATGGTTTTTTTTAATTTTTTAGCTTTCAATGGCAATTTAGAGTTTGGTGTATTGATAAGGAATTCATCTAATCCACCTTTTTTTTCTACTGTACGTATAGTACTAACTGCAACTTTAAGTTGAAACTTTTGACCCAACACTTCACTAACAAAAGTGATATTCTGAAGATTTGGCTTAAAACGTCTTTTAGTTCTATTTTTAGCATGACTGACGTTATTACCAGTTTGAAATGATTTTCCAGTTAATTCACAACTCATTGACATAGTAAATTGCATGTAAATATAAATATTACTTTGTCAAGTATTCTAAATACTAAATTTATCTATGATATAAGTTGGGGCTATTTGATGATTTTTGATTAAATTATTTATTTGAGTTAAATCTTTATGAATACCAGTTTTTACTAAAACACTATCTATTTCAAAATTATTAGCACCTTGAATATCATGAAATAAAGAGTCTCCAATAGCTACAGTTCTTTTTTTTTCTAAATTAATTTGATTTGTGGTTTCAGAATATATGCTCACATCAGGTTTACCTTTTATAATAACATCTCCACCCATTTTTTTGTATATTTCACCAATAGCACCCATGCAGAAAATATTATTGTTACTATTAGTTTCAACTGTTTCAAAATCAGGATTTGCACAATACATTGTTAATTCTTTTTTGTATGCTACTTCCAATAATGGGATGTAATCTATTGGTTGTAATTTTACAAAAGGAGTACAGCCTAGAATTAAATCTGCTTCTTCTACTTTTTCTACAAAATGCAAATTTAATCCATCTCTAAAATCTAGACCATCTTCTTTTGATTCATCATAAATATGAAAACAGTTTTTTTTATTATTACCTTCTGAGTATTTTTTTTTAAGCAATTGCCAAATCATTTCTCCACTTGTTACTGTATTAATAAAAGAATTTTTGTTAAAACCAAGCTTTGGCAATCTATCTATGGATGATTTTGATCTTTTTGATGAATTTGAAATTATAAACAAATTTTTACTATTACTATTCAGAATATTAATAGAATTAAAAGCATGATCATATCCAAATGTTCCATCATGCATTACACCCCATTGATCAATTAAAAAATTATCATAATGATCAATAATTTCTTCAATGGATGTTATTTTTTTCATTACTATACTGATTTACCAATAACTTCAGATACATTTTTATATCCATCAGTTTTGATCAGATCTATTAGATCACCTTTCATACTATTGATTAAGTTTGGACCATAATAAACCAAAGCTGTATATAACTGAACTAAAGAAGCACCAGACTTTATTTTTTCGTAACATTGCCTTCCACTTGATATACCGCCCACTCCTATTAATGGAATTTGACCATTTGTTAACTCATACATTTTTTTCAAAATTATATTTGAATTATCATATAAAGGTTTACCACTTAAACCCCCTTTTTTTCCTTTATTTATAGAAATTAAATTATTCTCTCTTTTGATAGTACTATTTGTAAGTATTAATCCATCTATGTTATTGGCCAAAGAAATTAATGCTATATCTCTAAGTTGATCTTCATTTAAATCAGGTGAAATTTTAATTAATATTGGTTTGGTATTAATATTTTTTATTTCATCTCTTTTGTTTACAATTTTTTTAACTAATGTTTCTATCTTTCCTCTCAATTGTAAATCTCTCAACCCTTCAGTATTTGGCGAGGATATATTTATAGTTATATAGCTTGCTAAATTACCTAACTCTTCTAAACCAATTAGATAATCATCAATAGCTTTAGTTGAATTTTTATTTTTTCCAATATTAATTCCTACAATTTTATTATTTAAGTATGATTTTTGGAATTTAATTAAATTTTTTTTTACTTTTTTAATACCTTTATTATTAAATCCTAAACTATTGATAATGGCTTTATCTTCACTTAATCTAAATACTCTAGGTTTAGAATTACCGCTTTGAGGTTGCGGAGTAATTGTGCCAACTTCAAGAAAACCAAAACCAAATGAAAACATTGAATGCATTACTTCAGCATTTTTATCAAAACCCGCAGCGAGTCCTATAGGATTTGGAAAATCTAAACCCATCAAATGTTGTGAAAGAATAGAGTCTTCAATATTTTTTTGTCTTAATTTGAAGTATTTTAAAAAATTAATTGTAATTGTGTGAGATAACTCGGGTGGTAATAATCTTAATATTTTTAATGAATTATTGTACAATAAATTAATTATCTATTAATTTTTTTAGATAATCAATAGTTTCTCTTAAGCCAAATAATTTAAAAAATGATCCTAATCTAGGGCCTTGATCCTGACCAAGCATAACTTGATATACTAGTTTAAAAAAATCTTTTAAGTTTTCAAATTTATGCTTTTTTCCTATTTCGTATAATAATGTTTGAATATCTTCAGATGAACTGTTTTCATCAACCTTATTTTCTAAAACATTAATAATATCAGTAAATACTTCTTTATTACTAGTATCAATCTCTAAAAATTTCTTTTTAGGCAAAATAAAATCTTCATAATAATTAAGTGCAAAATCTATAAGACGGTCAAATTCAGGATTGTTATCAGCATTAATATTATCATCATATTTATTAATAAAAGACCATATTACTTTTTTATCTTTAGAATTAGAAACATTTACTAGGTTAGTAAGGGTATTGAAATTTATTTCTGATTTAAATTCTTTAGGTTTTCCTGAATGAATATGCCAAATTGGATTATCATACTGTTTATTTTTATCTAAACTTGAGTATGAATTATAATGAGAAAGATAATCATCTACAGTTTTAGGAATAACATCAAAGTGAAGTTTTTTTGCTGATTTTGGTTTTTGGAACATATAGAGTGCAAGACTCTCAGGAGAAGCATAACGTAACCACTCATCTACACTAATACCATTTCCCACTGACTTAGAAATTTTTTCACCTTTTTCATCTAAAAACATTTCATAAATAAGATTAGTGGGTGACTTTTTATTTAATGCTCTACAAATCTTAGATCCTAAATCAACACTTTCAGTAAGATCTTTACCACACATTTCATAATCTACATCAAACGACATCCATCTCATTGCCCAATCTACTTTCCATTGTAACTTACACTTTCCATTAATTACCTCTGTTTCAACTAATTTGTCTGAAGATGGATCTTTGTAAATAATTGTTTTTGAATCCATTTTATATTCTTCAATTTTTACCTGAAGTACCTGACCTGAATTTTCACTTATTGGGAGAAATGGACTATAAGTTTCTTTTCTCTCTGCTCTTAAAGTTGGTAGAATAATATCTAATATTTTTGAATAGTTTTCAAATATACTTAGTATTGTTTCATTAAAATCACCATTTTGATATTTTTCTGTTGAGCTAACAAACTCATAGTCAAAATTAAATTCATCTAAAAAACTTCTTAGTTTTGCATTATTATAATGTCCAAAACTTTCAAATTTACCAAATGGATCTGGTATGGAAGTAAGTGGTTTACCTATAAATTTTTCTAACATTTCTTTATTTGGAACGTTTTCAGGAACTTTTCTTAAACCATCCATATCATCAGAAAATGTTATTAGTCTTGTTGGGCATTCAATTATGGAGCTAAATGCATTTTTTACCATTGATGTTCTGACAACTTCACCAAAAGTTCCAATATGAGGTAAACCAGAAGGGCCATAACCAGTTTCTAGTAATACATACCCCTTAGATGGAATTTTAAAATTTTGAAAACCACCATTTTTTTTAATGATTTGTAATGCTTCTTTAAAAGGCCATGCTTTTAAGGATTGTACTAATTCTTGATCAATCATTTAATTTTGCTCTAATTCTAATTTTTTTACCCAATAACAACTTTAATGAATTTGTGAAATTAAAAATTTCAGATCCTAATTTATCAAATAATTCATTTTCTAACTCTACAATATTATCAATAATATTATTAATTAAATCATTCCCTGTTGCACTTAGAATTAAACTATCAGATCTTTTATCTTGTGGTTGCTGTTTTAGTATTAACTTCTTTTCTTTTAGATTTGAAACACGTAAACTAACAACTGATCTGTCAATAGATGCATTTTTACATATATCCTGTTGAGTAATATTTATGTTTTCTTGCTGTAATAAATAAATTGTCTCGAGAATTAGATATTCATTTAATGTGATTTGACTCTCTTTTAATTTATGTCTTATTTTAGATTGCCATAAGTTTGATGTTTGCCAAATTAATAATGATAATCTATTCTCATTAAGAGAAGTGTCTGCCATAGTTTTTATACAAACTGTTTGTATACAAATTAATAATTTATGTCAATACTATTCTGGTGCAATTTCTATCTCTAGGCCATCAAGCTCTTCAGAAAGGTCAATTTGACAAGATAATCTGGAATTATTTTTAACATCAAAAGCTTGATCCAGCATAGATTCTTCATCATCGTCCATATTTTTTAGCTTATTTATCCATTTTTCATCAATATAAACATGACAGGTAGCACAAGCGCAGCATCCTCCACACGAAGCTTCAATATCGTAGCCATTATCTCTAAGGTTTTCCATTAAAGTAAAATTACAATCATATTCAATTTCAGACTTTTTACCTGATCTATCTGTGATTATTAACTTCGGCATTAAACGCCTAGTTTTTTTTGAAGCTCTTTAGAAGATGTTGTGTATCTAAAAATGTTTTTCTTATCAGGAAAGCAATACTTGAAAACCTCTTGAGCCATTAAAGCAGACTCATGAAATCCTGATAAAATAAGTTTAAGTTTTCCTGGATACCAATTTATGTCACCAATCGCAAAGATTGAAGGTGTAGAAGTTTCAAATTTTTCAGTATCAACTTTAATTAGGTTCTCGTGTAAGTTTAGACCCCATTCCGCAATTGGACCTAGTTCCATTTTTAAGCCAAAAAATGGTAAAAGATAATCTACTTCAATATTTAATCTTTCATCTTCATTTTCGTATTCTATTATTATTTTGCTATCTTTAATTTTTGAAATCTTTTTTATTTGCCCTTTTAAAAATTTAATTTTTCCTTTTGCTTCTAATTCTTGCATTTTTGAAACGGAGTCGGGTGCTGCTCTAAACTCTTTTCTTCTATGTATTAGAGTTACATTGGAATCTTTAGATAGTTCATTTGTCCAATCCAAAGCAGAGTCTCCTCCTCCTGCAATTAAGATTTTTTTATTCTTAAATATTGATTTGTCTCGAATTGCATAAAAAACATTTTTGTTTTCGAAACTCTCAATATTCTCAATTGGAGGTTTTCGAGGCACAAAACTTCCTGCTCCTGCAGCTATAACTATACATTTTGCTTCAACTTTTGTTCCTATAGTAGTCTCTACTATCCAACCATATTCTGTTTTAGCAATTTTCTCAACTTGTTGGTTAAGATGAATTTTAGGTTTAAAGGGGTTAATCTGTTTAATTAACTCGTCAGTTAATTGTTGTCCTGTTACAACTGGTCGTGAGGGAATATCATAAATTGGTTTTTCTGGATATAATTCAGCACACTGACCTCCAACCTTATCTAAATTGTCAATTAAGTGACATTTTATATTTAACAGCCCTAGTTCAAATACAGCAAACAACCCTACCGGACCTGCACCTATGATTACGACATCAGTTTTTTCTGTCATATGTGAAAAATAACAACTTTTTTTATTATTTCTAGGGATTATATATATTCTGAATGAATTACGATAATACTCCAAAATTTTACAATCTTGCAGTTTATATATGGCTATTAACAATAACTGCAATGGTTTTATTAATTATAGTAATAGGAGGCCTGACAAGGCTAACCGACTCTGGGCTTTCCATGACCGACTGGCGTCCAATTTTAGGTGTAATTCCTCCACTGAGTTTAGAAAGTTGGTTGGTTGTATTCGAAATGTATAAACAAACACCAGAATACAAAATAGTTAACAAAAATATGACGTTAAATGAGTTTAAATATATTTTTTGGTGGGAGTGGTTTCATAGAATATTTGCAAGAGTCATAGGAATTGTTTTTTTAATACCCTTATTTTACTTCAGTTTTAAAAAGCAAATTCCATCATCACTATATATAAGACTTGGTATTGTCTTTGTTTTTGGTTTGTTTCAAGCAGTTATTGGATGGTGGATGGTTAAGAGTGGTTTGACTGAAAATCCTTACGTAAGCCCTTATAGACTTACTTTTCATCTTTTAAATGCTCTTATAATCTTCTCTATACTATTATGGATAGCAATGGATTACAGGTATTCTTCTAATATAAGTTTTTTGTCTAATCCAAAGACAATTGAATTTTATATTTTAGTTGCTGTAATCTTAATATTTATCACAATTGCAACAGGTGGATTTATGGCAGGAACAAACTCTGGACAATCTTTTAATACATTTCCGCTAATGAATGGAAAATTTATACCTGATGATTACGTTATTGATGATTTAGGTATTTATAATATTTTTGAAAATACAGTTGCAATAAATTTTAACCACCGTTGGTTATCAATATTTGTTTTTTTTTATATCCTTTTTGTTTGTTTTAAATTTATTAAATTTGATAATAAAAATATATCTAGTACTCTTGTATATTTAGTTCTATTCTTTCTAACTTTACAAGTAATATTAGGTATTATAACTCTTTTAAGTAATGTTTATTTACCAGTCGCAAGTTTACATCAAACTAATTCAATTTTGTTATTATCAACTTTATTAATTAGTTATCATCAAATTAAAATTAGAAAGGTTAAAGATGTCTAACAAAAATATATTTGTCTTTGGGGGCACGGGTTCTATTGGAAAATCATTATCAAAAAAACTGAAAAGCAATAACTATAATCCAATAATTATTTCTAGAAATGAAACAGAATTAAAACAATTATCTGAAGAAATTGGATGTGAATACAAAGTGTGTGATGTTTTAGATTTTAATAAAGTTAAGAGTATTTCAGAAGAATACAAAGATCAATTAAGTGGTATTGCTTTTTGTGTTGGTTCTATAAATTTAAAACCTCTTAAAATGACTAAAGATGAAGATTTTATTGATTCTTTTAAAATTAATACACTTAGTGCTATAAATGCGATTAAGTTTAATCAAGAAACTCTTGCTAAAAATAATGGCAGTATTCTTCTTTATTCAACTATTGCTGTAAAACAAGGTTTTACTAATCACACAATAATTTCTACCGCAAAAGGTGCCATTGAAGGGCTTACTTTGAGTTTAGCTGCTGAATTTGCTCCAAAAATCAAAGTAAATTGTATAGCGCCAAGTTTAACTGACGCAAAAATGACACAAAAATTACTTAATAATGAAACTATTAAGAAAGCAATTGAAAATATGCATCCTCTACCCAAAATTGGATCTGGTGATGATTTCTCTGATATTGGAAGTTTTCTATTAAGTGATAAAAATAGTTGGATAACCGGACAAATATTTCATATAGATGGGGGAAGGTCATCATTAAGAATTAAATCGTGAAATATATCTTTATAATTTGTTTATCTGTTTTTTCTTTAAGTGTTTTTAGTCAACCATTTCCAATACCAGAAGATAATGAGGTAAGTTATGATGTTATTAGAAAAAAGAAAAATATTGGAAGCTTAATATCAAAATTTGATGATAATGAAGATAGTGTCGTTATACATTCAGTCTTAAAGATAAATGTTAAAGTTTTATTTATTCCAGCATACAAATTTTTTCAAGAAACTAAAGAAACTTGGAAAAATGGTGAATTTGTATCAATAGATGGATTTACAGACTTCGAAGATGATCGAGAGTATAAAATAATTGGAAATGATAAAGACAATTTTTTTATTGCTAGTGGTATGGATGGAGAATTAAAATTAGATAAAAATATAGTACCATTAAATTATTGGAATATTGAAATGTTAAATGAGAAAGAAGTATTTGACACTCAAAAAGGTATTGTAAGAACTATAGAAGTAAAGCAACTTGAAGATGAAAAAATAAAAATTAATGGCATTGAAATATTAGCTAATAAGTATGTTTTCAATGCATCAAAAAATCCAAAAGATAAAGGGCCATTCCCTGAGTATACACTTTGGTATTTTGAAAAAGAGCTCATGAAAATGGAATTCAAAAATCCTAATGATAAAAAAAATATTATAACAATAATTCGTAATGATTGGAGTCTATAGTTGCAAACTATATGGATTACTGGTGGATCTTCAGGTATTGGTTTTGCTACAGCAAAAGAATTTATAAATAATAATTGGCAAGTTGTAATTTCTTCAAGTAATAAAATAAAACTTGAATCTGCAAAAAAAAAATTAGAACTAAATAATAATAAAAATTTAGTTCATGCTGTTGTATGTGATATTTCTTCAAAAAATAATGTTGATGAAACGATTATTTCTATAGAAAAAAATATTGGTAAAATTGATATAGCATTATTAAATGCATCAGCTTATAGTCCAAACAAAAATCAAATATTTGATATTTCAAACTACGAATTGCTAGTAGATGTAAATATCAAAGGCACTTTGTATTGTGTTAACAAATTAAAAGATGTTATGAAAAGTAGAAATAATACGATTGCTATTATTTCTTCACCGTTGGGATATAGAGGTTGGCCAACAGCTGGGGCGTATGGTATTTCTAAGGCAGCTCAATTAAGCTTGAGTGAAAGTTTGTATTTTGATTTCAAAAAGTTGAACATTAATGTTAGAGTCATATGTCCAGGTTTTATTGATACCGAAGCAACCAAAAAAAATAGCTTCAAAATGCCTTTTTTAAAAAGTGCTGAATACGCAGGAAAAAAAATATTTGATAGATTAACTAAAGGTAAAGAATTTGAAATTATTTTTCCCTATTTGATTGTATATTTTTTTAAATTTACAAGGATATTACCTTACAAAATATATTTTTATATATGGAAAAAATTAGGGAATTTTTAGTTTATTTCACCAATATAAATTCCAAGTCCTTCAGCTACTTTAATCAAAGGATCATTTTTTTGAACAGTTTTTGAATATCCAGCAACTTGACTAAGCATCAAATCTTGCACTCCTCTGTCTTTCCATACAACTACTCTATTAAATTTTTTCTTTGCAATTAAATCAACCGCATAAACCCCAAAGGCACTTGCAATTAAACGATCTCTATGAGTTGGTTGAGCGCCTCTTTGGACATGCCCTAGAACTGTAACTCTTGTTTCAGAGTCTGTTATTTTATAGATTTCATCACCAAGATAATTTCCAATCCCTCCAAGGCGCACCTCTCCATCAACATATTTCACTGTAGCTTTTTTACCGTTTTCTTTTTTTACAGCTTCTGCAACAACGATTAATGCATGATTTCTTCCTTTAGACCTAAGTTTTTCAATATGATCAGCAATAGATTTAATTGAATATTGAATCTCCGGAATCAAAATAACATCAGCTCCTCCAGCAATTCCTGAATTTAAAGCAATGTGGCCTGCATCTCTACCCATTACTTCTAAAATCATTACTCTTCTGTGGCTAGCTGCCGTTGGTTGCAGCATATCTAATGCATTTGTTGCTACGTCGACTGCAGTATCATATCCTATAGATAGTTCATTATGCTTTACATCATTGTCGATAGTCTTTGGAATGCCTACAAAGTTTATATTTCCTTTTTTAGTTATACTTTGGAGAATTTTTAAACTTCCATCTCCACCAATACCTATGAGTGCATCTATTCCTAATTTTTTAAAACCTTCTATAACCAAATCAGATGAATCAATTTTTTTTCCATTCCTTGTAATTTTTCTAAAAGGGTTACCTTTATTATTTGATCCCAAAAAAGTTCCACCCATTCTCATAAGGCTGCCCTCAAAATTTTGTGGATCTAATCTGATTACGTCCAGTGGTTCTTTCAACAAACCTAATGTTCCGTCCTTAATTCCATAAACTTCCCAACTGTACTTATTGTGTGCTCTTAATGTTACAGCTCTAATTACTGCATTCAGACCTGCACAATCTCCACCACTTGTTAAAATTGCTATTTTTTTTACCACAGTGAGTTTATATACTATTATTATATTTTTACTTATTTATTTTCATGGATGACATAAACAAACTTATAGAAATTTTAAAAAATTTTGAACAAGAACATAGAGATCTTGATGAGATACTTATAAGACTTCAAGAAAAAAGTACTGTAGATTTTTTGCAAATTCAAAGGTTAAAAAAAAGAAAGTTAATCCTAAAAGATAAAATATTAGAAATTCAAAATAAATTAGAGCCAGATAATATAGCTTAAGCTAAAAAACTTTTTAAAAATTTAGGAGCGTTATCCTTAATAAAAGATATTCTTTCCTTAATTCTCGGAATTTTTGATATTCTCTTAAGATTTTTATCAATATTTTCTTCAACATGCTTCATTTCTTTTGAAAAAAAAACGAATAAGGCATTAGTATATACTCCTGATAAGATAAGTCTTTTTGTATAAAAATTGAAATCTGTTGAATTATCTCCAGCTAAATACCACATTGTATTTACTGAATTATATAAACTCTTTTTGGATATTTTATTATTTGTGGGCAGCAAAAGATGGTTAAAGGTTTTTTTATAAAATTCTTTATCTTCATTTAATATATCAAATCGTAATAATAATATTTTTTTTATTCTTTTGTTAATTGGAAAATTAATCAAATTAATTTTTTTTAATTTATATTCAAGTTTTTCATTAATATTTTGTAGAGAATATTCTAATAAATCTTTATATCCATCAGGAAAAAAATAGAATAAATCATTTTTTTCTATATTTTGTTTTTGTAATTTTGAAAATATTTCTGATGACCAGCCTTCAATTGATACAATTTCTTTAGCTTTTATAAGAATATCTTTTTTTTTTTTATTTTCTGTTTTGTTCATTTTTCCAATAAGTTGTTATTTCTTTTTCAAAACCAAAAGCATTTTTATGTGCTAA
This sequence comes from uncultured Alphaproteobacteria bacterium, assembly GCA_902521325.1. GTDB lineage: Bacteria > Pseudomonadota > Alphaproteobacteria > HIMB59 > CACPNW01. The sequence goes on along the minus strand of CABYRE010000003.1, from coordinate 54,741 downwards.
GCGCGATGTATACAAAATGCCATTTAAATGATCTACCTCATGTTGTACTACCCTTGCATGTAAGCCTTCAACTTCATTTTCAATCACTTTACCATCAAGATCAAATCCAGAATATTTAATTTTTTTAAATCTTCTAACCAAGCCTTGCATACCTGGGATAGATAAACATCCTTCCCAATCATCCTCAGTTTCTTTTCCTATAGGCGTAAGGTTAGGATTTATTAATGGTGTTATCTCAATTTTATCTTTCTCTTTATTATCAGGATTCCGAAATACTATTATTTGCTTTAAAATGTGTACTTGGGGTGCCGCTAAACCTAAACCGTTATAGTCAAGCATTGTTTCAGACATATCATAAACTAATTTTTTTAGAGAATCTGATGAGAATTCTTTTATCTCAGAACATTCTTTGAGCAAAATGGGATGACCGATTTTTGATATTTTGAGAATAGACACATAATAAATATAAGTATTTTTTTTAATATACCAATAGATTAATTCAATATATCCGTTTGCAAATAATATGACTTTATGTTACTAGCCCGAACTAATGACACTTTTTGTAAACGTAAAAGATAATAATGTTGAACAAGCAATTAGAACGCTAAAAAAGAAAATGCAGCGTGAAGGTTTATATAAAGAAATGAAACTTCGTAAACACTATGAAAAACCTTGTTTAAAACGCGCTAGAGAAAAAGAGGAAAATATTAGAAGAGCTAGAAAATCTGCAAAAAGAAATAACGATTAAGCTGAAAGACTTTTTACAATATCCTCACACATTTTTTTTGCATCTCCAAATAGCATAGTTGTGTTATCTCTATAGAATAACTCATTATCAACGCCTGAATAACCAGTTGCCATTGAACGTTTTACAAATAAAACGCTTTGTGATTTTTCTACATCTAAAATAGGCATACCGAAAATAGGAGAAGACTCATCTGTTTTTGCAGCGGGATTTGTTACATCATTTGCCCCAATAACAAAAGAAACCTCTGTCATTGGAAAGTCATGATTAATTTCATCTAGTTCTAAAACTTCTTCATAAGGAACATTAGCTTCAGCTAGTAAAACATTCATATGACCTGGCATTCTTCCTGCAACTGGGTGTATTGCATATCTTACCTCTATTCCTTCTTTTTTTAATATATCACCCATTTCTCTTAAAGCGTGTTGAGCTTGCGCCACAGCCATTCCATAACCTGGTACAATAATTACAGAGTCTGCATTTTTCATTATATACGCCGCATCCTCTGCATTACCTTGTTTAACAATTTTATCTGAGTTATCCTTACTAGCACTAGTGTCTTGCTCGCCACCAAAACCTCCTAGAACAACATTAATAATAGATCTATTCATCCCTTTACTCATTATATAACTTAGTATTGCTCCAGATGCTCCAACAAGGGCTCCAGTTATAATTAAGAGATTATTGCTTAAGGTAAATCCTATTCCACAAGCTGCCCAGCCTGAATAGGAGTTTAACATAGAAACGACAACTGGCATGTCAGCTCCACCAATAGGAATTACCACAAGAAATCCTAACAATATTGAAATGATAACTATTGTCCAAAAGATTGTTGGAGATTGATTAATTACAAATAAAACAATTAAGAAAATAATTAGTAGAAAAATTATTGCATTTATAAGGTGCTGAAACTTAAACACTATAGGCTTTCCTGAAATGGTTCCTTGTAATTTTCCAAAAGCTAAAACCGAACCAGAGAAAGTGATTGCACCAATTAACGTTCCGATACTCATTTCAACTAAACTAGCGGTTTTAATTGATCCAACTTTTCCAATATTAAAAGCTACAGGATCATAGAATGCAGCAGCAGCAACAAATACAGCTGCTAAACCTACTAGGCTATGAAAAGCTGCTACCAACTGAGGTAATGCTGTCATCTCAATTCTGAGCGCAATAAATGAACCTATAGCACCTCCAATAAGTATCGCAGCTCCAATTTCATAATAACTAAGAACTGATTTGAACATTAGCGTTGTAAACACCGCTATAATCATTCCAATAACACCAAATATGTTACCCATTCTTGAAGACTCAGGATGAGATAAACCTCTTAAAGCAAAGATAAATAATAATGCAGAAATTAAATATAATATCGCAACCATGTTAGCAGACATTATTCTTTTTCCTTTGTTTTTTTTGTTTTTTTCTTAAACATAGAGAGCATTCGATATGTTACTAAGAAGCCTCCAAAAATATTAACTGAAGCTAACACAACACCGATTAATCCAAAAATTTTTGATGTATCAAAACCTTGAGAACCAGCTGCCAATATTGCCCCAACTATGATTACACTTGATATTGCATTTGTCACACCCATCAATGGACTATGTAAAGCGGGAGTAACTGACCAAACTACATAATAACCAATAATACAAGCTAAGAAAAATACTGTTAGTCCAATAACAAAAACTTCTGAAGAATGTGCTTCCATATTAGTTAAATTGCTCCAATCTTACATTCCCCTTATGCGTTAGCAAAACAGAATTAATTATTTCATCGTCAAAATCAAAATTTATTTTTTTATTTTCTTTATCTATTAATAAACTTAAGAAGTTAAAAATATTTTTAGCATACAATGCGGATGCATCTTTGGCCACTCTTCCAGGAACATTTCCATAACCAACGATTTTTACTCCGTTATGTAATACTATTTCATTCATTTTACTTAAAGGGCAGTTACCACCAGCTTCCACAGCCAAATCAATTACTACTGAGCCAGGTATCATTGAAGTAACCATTTCTTCTGTGATTAAAACTGGAGCTTTTTTTCCAGGAATAAGAGCTGTACAAATTACAATATCTTGTTTTGAAACTGTTTCTGCTATCAATTGAGCTTGTTTTTTCTTATAATCATCACTCATTTCCTTTGCATAACCACCTGCAGTTTCAGCATTTTGAGCTTCATCATCTTCAACCATTATGAATTTACCACCAAGACTTTCGACTTGTTCCTTAGTTGCTGCTCTTACATCAGTGGCGGACACTACTGCCCCAAGTCTTTTTGCTGTTGCTATAGCTTGTAAACCTGCAACTCCTACACCAAGTATCATAACTTTAGCTGGGTTTACTCTTCCAGCTGCAGTCATCATCATTGGAAAAGCTTTTCCAAATTGCTCTGCTGCATCAATTACACTTCTATAACCAGCTAAATTGGCTTGGGATGATAAAACATCCATACTTTGTGCTCTACTTATTCTTGGTATTAACTCCATACAACATGATGAAATTTTGTTTTTATTTAGATTAGAAAATTCGGATTTATTTTCATATGGATTTAAAATTCCTACAAGTAATGAATTACTTTTTAAGTTATTTATATCATCAGTACTTGGCATTCTAACACACAAACAAACATCGGCTTTTAAACATTCTAATCTAGTTACAATTTTTGCTCCAGCTTCTTCATAATTTGAGTTTTGATATCCTGATGTTTCTCCAGCTCCATTTTCAATTATAACTTCAAAACCTAGTCTAGAAAAAAGCTTTACAGATTCAGGTGAAATGGAGACTCTTGTCTCATTGTTATCATTTTCTTTAATAGCGGATAAGAGCATGGGTTCTTATATTGATAGGTTTGCTAATTTTAAAGCTTTTTGTTGGTTTTCCATTAATTTTTTTGAGTTAAAGTCCTCAATGAGTTCATGGAATATTCTATACCAATTAACTTCAGCTTTTAAATGCATAAATACTGAGCCTAGTCCTACTGCTGCTCTATCCATGAAGACAAATTCTTTTGGAGGTTTAACACCACCTAATTTTTTTAGCTCTTGATGAACTTCAGATGCAATTTGTGCACCATAAATGCCACTATCACTTTCTTGTATTTTCTGAACTTTATCTTCCATTAGGGGTGAATATAAAAATCCTGCCCATTTATTTAATACTTTTAATTTTTCTTTAGTTATGTCTGTAAATCCCCACTGTTCATAGGCATGAACTGCTTTTGAATTATCTTTTTCTTGAAGAGCAAAGTATAAATCTATTACTCCCTGAATGAAATTACCATTAAATATTCTCATACATCCGAAATCATAAATATTAATGCTAAGATCTTTTTTTTGAACAGAATAATTTCCTAAATGTGGATCTCCATGAAGAACACCATATTCAAAAAATGGTTTATACCATGCTTTATACATATTTGATGCTAATGTATTTCTTATTTCTTTAGAAGACTTTTTAAAATTTAAAATAGGCTCTCCATCAAGCCAACTCATGGTTAGCAGTCTTTTTGTAGATAATTTGTCATAGGTTTTTGGTACGTGAACAAAATTTATGTTTGAAAAAATATTTCTAAATACTGACATTAATTTTTTTTCTCTTTCATAATCTAGTTCTTCTTTTAATCTGTCAGTAATCTCTTTATATACTTCATCAGTTTTAATTGCTTTATTATACGACTGATAAATTGAAAAAATCATTTTTAATTGCGAGAGATCTGCGCTTACCGCTGAGGTCATATCAGGATATTGAAGTTTACAAGCTACTATTTCATCATTTTTTACTTTAGCTTTATGAACTTGCCCAAGTGAAGCTGCTCTTGTCGCTTCTTTATCAAACTCTATAAAATTTTTTTGCCAATCCTGTTTTAATTCTGCTGCCATTCTTCTTTTAACAAACAACCATCCCATAGGAGGAGCATTTGATTGTAAATGCATAAGTTCTTGTGCATATTCATCAGGAAGTAGATCAGGTATTGTTGCCGATAATTGTGCCACTTTCATTAATGGTCCCTTAATACTTCCAAGAGCGGCTCTAATTTCAGAGGCATGTTTTTCTTTGTCTAACTTAACCCCTAAATATCTTTGACTTGCAAGCTTTGTAGCTAATTTTCCAACTACACCACCAACTTTTGCATATCTAGTAAGTTGTTTTGTTAAAGATTTTGCTTCTTTATCTTTCATCAGTTTTATTCTTCCAATTGGTCAATGAGACTCTCAATAACATTAACTCCCTTTTGCCAGAAATCTTTTTTCTTCGGATTTAATCCAAAAGGTTTCAAGAGTTTATCATATGTATCACTACCACCACTCTCTAACAAAGTAATGTATTTGTCTTCAAATTTAGGAAGTCTACTTTCGTATACATTAAAAAGAGAATTTACAAGACAATCTCCAAAGGCGTAAGCATAAACGTAAAATGGTGAATGAATGAAATGAGGTATGTAGCTCCAAAAATATTTATAATCATCATTAAATTTTATTGAAGGTCCTAAGCTTTGCTTTTGTACATCAATCCAAATTTTACAAATCTCATTAACACTTAATTCTTTAATTTTTCTTTGGTCATGTATGCACTTTTCAAATTCAAAAAAAGCAATTTGTCGTACTACAGTATTAAGCATATCTTCAACTTTATTTGCTAAAAGTCCTTTACGCTCATTTTCTTTCGTAGTCATAGAAAGAAGAGATTTAAATGTTAACATCTCACCAAAAACACTTGCTGTTTCAGCAAGAGTTAGAGGTGTTGAAGAATTAAAATAAGTTTGTTTTCGTCCCGCTAAATACTGATGAATTCCATGACCTAGTTCATGAGCAAGTGTTGCAATATCTCTTGCTTTACCCTGATAATTAACAAGTATAAATGGGTGAGCTGAAGGAACAGTAGAGGCAGCAAATGCTCCAGGAGATTTTCCTGCAATAACAGGAGCATGAATCCATGAATTATCAAAAAATTTATTTACAATATCTCCTGCTCTCTTATCAAAATTTGAATAAGCATCACTTACAATTCTTTTTGCATCTTTCCAGGAATATACACTTTGTGATTGGAAGGGAAGAGGAGCATTTCTATCCCAATACATCAATGATTTCTTTTTAAACCATTTGGCTTTTATTTTATAATAGCGATGAGCAATTTTTGGATAATTTTCTTTTATTGTATCAGTCAATGCCTCTACAACTTCATCTTCAACTACATTAGACAAATTTCTTGAGCTGACTGGGCTTGGTAATCCTCTCCATTTGTCATTGATTGATTTATCTTTAGCAAGATTATTGGTAATGGATGTAAACAAACTAATATTGTCTTTTAAAACACCAGATACAACCTCTGCAGATTTTTTTCGATTTGATTCTTTTTTATCTGAAAGAAAATTAAAAATTTCAGCACTAGATAAATTTTTACCTTTAAATGGAAATTTAAGTGACGCAATTGTATCATCAAATAATCTTACCCAAGCTGATCTAGAAGTAATACTTTTTTCTTGAAGTAATTTTTCTGTTTTAACATCTAATTGATATGGCTTAAATTTTCGTATATTTTTAATCCAGTTTTTATAAGGTTCTAATTTCTTATCAGCATAGATTTTATTTAATTTTGCATCCGAAACTTCATTTAATTCAAGACTAAAGAAAACTATTGATGAAGCTATATTGGAAATTTGTTCCTGCATTTGTTGGTAAAAAATTTTATTCTTTTCATTATTACCATCCTCTGCAACTAAGAGATGTGCATATGACATAATTTTATCAATTTTTATATCAATGTTTTCTAATTCAATGATTGCTTTTAAGAGTTGACTAGAAGTAAGCTTAGTAATTTTAAATGTGTATTTTTTTTCAAATTTTTTTGTAATTCTGCTCAATTGATTTAAATCATTATTTAGATTCTTCGATTTTGGAGATTCGTATAAATCTTTGAGGTTCCAAACTGGCAGTTTTCCAAGCGTATTTTTTGTTAAATTTTGATAATTTTTTTGTTTCATATTTGACTATTTCGATATAGGTCTATTCTCAGGGCTTTGTAGGGAGGATTAAAAGTATGATTGTTAATTTTGATGAATTTAATAACATACCTAGTGTTTTTTATTATCAATCAAATGATCTGAAAGATCAACCTTATTTGTGGAAAAAAGAAAATGATAAATATGTTTCTTTAAGTTGGCTACAAGTAAAGGAGCAGGTTGAAAGTTTGGCAACATATTTAAAAGATCTAGGAATTTTAGAGGGTGATAGAGTATTAATTTTATCCGAAAATAGACCTGAGTGGCAAATTAGTGATTTAGCAATAATGTCTATTGGAGGAATATCTGTACCTGCTTACACCACAAGTACAACAAATGATTATGAATATATAATTAAACATTCTGGGGCTAGATGCGCCATTGTATCTTCACATGAATTAATGAAGAAAGCTATACCTGCAATCGAAAAAAATTCTCACTGTCAAAACGTAATTAAATTTAATGATGACAATGAAACTTATTCAGAAGTTGTAAATATAATATCTTATAATAAAATTATAAATGATAATTTAGAAAATAGTAAAGCTTCTAATAAAATAGAAGAGTTGTCAAAAAATTTTAACAGAAAAGATACGGCATGTATTATATATACATCTGGGACAGGGGGGGACCCTAAAGGAGTAATGTTGAGTCATGGAGCTATGTTAAGAAACTGTGCTTCTTGTGATAAATTACTTGAAAGTCTTACTAGTGATTTAAAAAAAGAGATTAGATATCTTTCTTGGTTACCATTATCCCATTCCTATGAGCATACTTTACAATTCTTAGAAATGGGGCAAGGAGCACAGATCTATTACGCGGAAAGTATTGATAAACTATTAGTAAATATGGCTGAAGCTGCTCCACATTTTATGACAGCTGTTCCAAGATTTTATGACTCTTTACACACACGTATTTCACAAGGACTTAAAAACCAAAGTAAATTAAGTCAAAGGTTCTTTGCAATTACATTAAATCTAGGAAAGAAAAAATATTTTGATGAACGCATGAGTTTTTTTGAAAGATTTATGAATGGATTAATGGATAGAATAGTAAGAAAAAAGGTTAAGAAAAGATTTGGTGGAAGTCTCAGAGCATTGATATCAGGAGGTGCAGCTCTAAATTTTGAAGTTGGATTATATCTTAGTGCCCTTGGCCTTCCTTTACTTCAAGGTTATGGACAAACTGAAACGGCACCTGTTATTTCTGCAAACCCACCTGAAAAAATAAAATTAGATACTGTTGGAAAAGTTCTTCAAGGAAATGAAGTAAAGATTTCTGAAGAGGGAGAAATTTTAGCTCGTGGTGAACTAATTATGAATGGTTATTGGAATGATCCCGAGTCAACAAATAAAACTATAATTGATGGATGGGTCCATACAGGTGATATTGGGGAGTTTGATGAAGAAGATTATCTAAAGATTACGGATAGAAAAAAAGATATTATTGTAAATGCTGGTGGAGATAATATTTCTCCTTCAAGAATTGAGGCAAAACTAGATATTGAACCTGAAATTACTCAATCAATGTTATATGGAGATTTCAAAAATTACCTAGTTGCAATCCTGGTGCCTAACAAAGATTTAGCTTTAGAATGGGCAAAAGAAAATAATGTTGAGAGTGATTTAAATATAATAATTCAAGATTCTTCATTTAATAGAAAAATGAAAGAAGTTGTAGGTAAAGTCAATAAAAGCCTTTCTAGTATAGAACAAATAAGAAAGTTTATTTTAATTGATCACGAATTTACAATTGAAAACAATATGATGACCCCTTCCATGAAAGTAAGAAGATTTAAAGTAAAAGAAATGTATGGAGAAAACTTAGAAAAATTATATTAAGTTTTTCCTTTATCAAATTTTTCTTTTTGTTCAGGAGTAATTTCTTTTTGAAATTTTGTTTTCCACTCTGAGTATGGCATACCATAGATCATTTCTCGTGCTTCATCGTATGAAATAGAAATATTTTTCTTCTCTGCAGCACTAACATACCATTTTGAAAGACAGTTTCTGCAAAAACCTGATAAATTCATTAAATCAATATTTTGTACATCTGTTCTATTTTTTAGATGATGAATCAATCTTTCTGCAACGTCAGCAAGTAATTCTCTATCAAAGTTTTTGGTCATATTACGTAAATAAATTATATAAATCTTTTTTTGTACTATATATATATAATAATTAATGAAACGTAACAGAAAAGCTAAAATTTTAGCTACGCTAGGACCTGCATCATCAGATAAAAAAATAATAGAAGACTTATTTGTTGCTGGATGTGATGTTTTTAGATTAAATTTTTCACATGGTGATTTAGAAACTCATAGAAAAAATTTTGAAAATATTAGATCTCTTGAAGAAAAACATAATCATGCATCATGCATATTAGCTGACTTACAAGGACCCAAATTAAGAGTGGGTACATTTAAGAATACAAAAGAAAATTTAGTCAAAGGTCAAAGTTTTATATTAGATCTTTCAAGTGAGCCTGGAAATAATAATAGGGTTAACTTTCCTCATGAAGAAATTTATGATTTTTTAACACCTAATTCTATTTTATTAGTAAATGATGGAAGAATAAGGTTACAAGTTGTTGAACAAAAAAAAGATAGTTTAATTACAGAAGTTTTAAATGATGCTGAAATCTCAAATAACAAAGGTGTAAATATTCCAGATGTTATCCTTCCAATAGACGCTCTTACCAAAAAAGATAAATCTGATCTTATGAAAGCATTAGATATGGGAGTTGATTGGGTTGCACTTTCTTTCGTGCAACAAGCAGAGGATATTCACAAATTAAAAAAAATAATTAATAATAAAGCACTCGTGATGGCAAAAATTGAAAAACCTTCCGCAGTAAAAAATATTGATGATATTATAAACGCTGCAGATGGTATTATGATAGCTAGAGGTGATTTGGGTGTTGAAATGCCAACTGAACAAGTTCCGATAGTTCAAAAAAATATTATTAAAAGATGTAGGCACTTTGGAAAACCAGTCGTTGTTGCGACACAAATGCTTGAAAGTATGATTGAAAATCTTGTTCCAACGAGAGCTGAAGCATCTGATGTTGCTAATGCTATATACGACGGAGCAGATGCTGTAATGTTATCTGGCGAGTCAGCCGTTGGAGCGCATCCAATAGAAGTAGTTATAACTATGAATAAAATTATAGAAAATGTTGAAAATGATAAAAACAATTATGATTTACGAATTATACAAGAAAATGTTGATGATGTTGATAATACAGATGCAATAACATTAGCAGCTTACTCAATTGCAAAAAAATCAGATGCAAAAGCAATAATTACATTTTCTGTAAGTGGAAGAACAACAACTAGAATGGCTAGAGAAAGAGCACCTGTTCAAATTGTTGGTTTATCTCCAAATATTAATACTACAAGAAAAATGCAATTATACTGGGGTGTAAACTCCTGTCATACTCAAGAAGATGCTCAAAATGCACAAGATATGGTTAATATTGCATGTTCAATTGCAAAAAATAAAAAATTAGTAAAGCCAGGAGATAATGTGGTTATTTCTGCTGGTGTTCCATTTGGAAGTGCTGGTACTACTAATCTACTTAGATTAGCTGAAATAATTGCTAATAAAGATCTTAAGTAAGCTTATTGCAAGCTTCTTTTATTCTGTTGCAGGCATCTTCTAGAATTGCATCACTAGTTGCATAAGATAATCTAAAATAAGGCGATAACCCAAATGCTGCACCATGAACTCCTGCTACACCTTGATCTTCTAAAAGATATGTCATGAAATCTTCATCATTGGAGAGATGTGTTCCATTCGGTGTCTTTTTTCCAATTATACCCTCGCAATTTGGATAAACGTAAAAAGCTCCTTCTGGTACTTGACATGTAATTCCGTCAATATCATTTAATTTATTCAATACCAGATCTCTGCGTATTAAAAATTTTTTATTATGATCGTTTATAAAATCCTGTGGACCACTTATTGCTTCAACTGCAGCAGCCATTGTAATTGAAGAAGTTGATGTTGTACTTTGTGATTGTATTTTGTTCATAGCAGCAATAATCTCTCTTGGAGCTCCACAATATCCAAGTCTCCATCCGGTCATGCAATATGATTTTGAAACACCGTTTAGTGTCAAACATCTGTCTTTCAGTGACGGTTCAATAGAAGCAAGAGTATGAAATTCTACTCCATCGTAAACAATTTTTTCATATATATCATCGCACATTATAAGAACATTAGGATATTTTTTTAAGATAAGTGCTAAGTCTTCTAACTCTTTTTTTGAATAAACTGAGCCTGTTGGATTACTGGGACTATTTAACATTAACCATTTTGTTTTAGAGTTTATATTTTTTTCTAATTGTTCGGGTGTAATTTTAAATTTCTGTGATTGAGGACACTCAACTATCACAGGCTTCCCTTCTGCTAATAAAACAATATCGGGATAACTAACCCAAAAAGGAGCTGTTATAATGACCTCATCTCCTGGATTAATTGTTGCCATCATAGCATTATAGATTATGTGTTTACCTCCGACACCACATATGATTTCATCTAATTGATAATCTATATTATTATCTTCTCTAAATTTTTTCTGAATTGCTTTTTGTAATTCTGGTGTACCTTTACCTGGTACATATTTAGTTTTACCCTCTTCCATCGCTTTACTAGCTGCATCTCTTATATTTTTTGGTGTGTTAAAATCTGGCTCACCTGCTGCTAGGACAATTACATCTTTACCCTCATCCTTCAAAGCCTTTGCTTTGATATTTATACCTACAGTCATTGAAGGTTTTATTTTACTAAGTCTATCTGCAACAAAATTCATTTAAATTATAAAATGTTCAATAATTAGACTAGCACAAGTTAACAACAAAAAAATAGCAAAAATCTTTCTTAATATTAACTTATCTATATTTGATGAAACTTTTGCACCAATTCCAGCAGTAAATATACTAGTTATCGATATAAAAAAAACTATTATAATATTTACGTAACCAAGAGAATAAGTGGGAAGTTCATTAATATTTGACCCAGTATATATAAATGTTAGTGTTCCTGGAAAGGCAATTAAAAAACCAAAAACAGCAGAGGTACCAACTGCTTCATGAATTTTTTTTGAAAACATTGTTAAAGTTGGAACACTAAAACTGCCACCACCTATACCAATTGTTGCGGATAAAAAACCAATAGAAGAGCTTATCGCAAAATTAATAACATTTGATGAGGGTATATCGTTACTTACAATTATTGGGCTTTGTTGAAACAGCATATTTAATGAAATCAAAAATGCTAGAATTACAAAAAGAATTACTAAACTCTGTCCTGAAATAGAACTTGCTGCAATTGAACCTACAACTGATCCTATTATTATTCCTATCGCCCATTTTTTTACAATTATCAAATTTGTATTTTTAAGCTTAATATGCGATCTTATAGAAGAAATTGAAGTAAAACAAATTACACCAAGAGAAGATGCTACAGCAACATGCATGACAATTTCAGAGCTGTAACCAAGATTAAGTAAAATAAAGTAAGTTACAGGTACAATTATTATTCCACCTCCAACTCCTAATAATCCTGCAATAAAACCAGAGACTAGACCTGTTAATAAAAAAATAAAAACTATTGAAGTCAAATAAATTACCGTATTTTAAGTTTCATTAATGTAGTAAACAATTTAATATAAAAGTAAATAAGACTATGAAACATGTACATTGGATAGGAACAGGACTATCTTCTATACCAGGGATTAGAAGATTAGCTAAAAATTTAGATAATTTTACAGTATGGAATAGAACATTAGATAAGGCTATAAAGAGTATTGATCATGTAGATAAAAACAATGTCAATGCAAAAGAGTTTGATATTGATTTATTATTCAACGAAACAAATCAAGGTGATATTGTTATTTCTCAACTACCAGCAAACAAGCATTTAGAGATAGCTGAACTTTGTTTAAAACATAAATGTCATTTTGCATCTACTAGTTACCTTAATCCAGAAATAAATATGCTAAATTCAGATGTAAAAAAAGAAAATTTAGTATTTATCAATGAGGTTGGTTTAGATCCAGGTATCGATCATTTTTTTTCTCATTTACTTGTCAGTGATCTTAAAAAAATTTCGACTGAAAAAACAGAAGTAGTTTATGAATCATATTGTGGGGGCTTTCCAGCAATTCCAAATGATTTCAAATATAAATTTAGTTGGTCTCCAGCTGGAGTAATTAAAGCCTTAAACAATGATGCAAAATATATAACAAAAGGTAAAATAAATACTGTAACTCCTTACAAATCTATTAGTTCTTATTCAATATCTGGTGAAAATTTTGAAGCTTATCCAAACAGAGATTCAACACCATATGTAAGTGAATACTTGTTTGATGGGAAATGGGAAGTCAAAGAATTCGTAAGAGGAACCTTACGACTAGATGGTTGGAAAGAAGCATGGCAAGATATATTTTCAATGCTTGAAAATAGATCGAGTAATATAGAAACTGAAATCAATAAAAAAAGTGAAGAATTATTAAAAGATAATAAATATTTACCGGAGGAAGAAGATCGCGTTGTACTTTCTGTAAAACTTAAGGCTTTTGAAAATAATAATAAAATTTTTGATAGTGCTTATTTTCTAGATGAAAAAGGAAGTGGTGAAAGTACTGCCATGGGCAAACTTGTATCAATTACTTTATCAGCTGCGATTGATTTAATTATGGATAATAAAATTGAGTCTGGTGTTAAAACTGCGCCACATAAAACAGAAGACATAATGTATTTTTTTAAAATTTTAAAAGATTATAAAATTAATATCCAACAAGAGAATGGATAATCAATTAAGTAATATTGGTATTATTAGAGAGTCTAGAAATGATGAAAATAGAACTCCTATAGTCCCAGAACATATTAAAAAATATAAAGAAAGTAATCCGAATATTAATTTCATTATTCAGCCTTCAGATAATAGATGTTTTTCTGATAAAGAATATGAATTATCTGGTGCTAAAATTAGTGAAGATTTACAAAAATGCTCAATAATATTTGGGATTAAAGAAATTGATCCAAATTTTTTAATGAATAATAAAACATATCTTTTTTTTTCTCACACCTTCAAAATTAGTAAAGATCAGAAAAATATTGAAGAAAAAAAGGAACAATTACTATTATCGATATTAAATAAAAAAGTGAAGTTAATTGATTATGAAAATATTAGAGATAAAAAAAGTAATAGATGTTTAGGTTTTGGAAGATTTGCAGGTATTGTTGGCTGTTATAATACTTTAAATTTATTTCTTAAAAGACTTGGGAAACAATCTCTTGCTAGTGCTTATAAAATAAATGATTACAAAAGACTAGTATTAAATTTAAAAAATTTATATTTTCCTAAGACTAAAATTCTAGTTACTGGGGATGGAAGAGTTGCAAAAGGAGTAATTGAACTTTTAAATCAAACAAATATTAAAGAAGTGTCAAAAAAAGATTTTTTAGATAAAAAATTTGATGAACCTATTTTTTGTAATTTAGAAACTAAAGATTATATCATTGATAATTCTTCCAATGATTTTAACCTTGAGCATTTTATTAAAAATCCAAGAGAGTATTCCAGCTCTGCATTACGATATTTAAAAGAAACTAATATATTTATAAGTGCTCATTATTGGGATCCATCTTCTCCAAAAATATTTGAGCATGAAGATATAAAAGATTTATTAAATTTAAATATTGTTGGAGATATTACTTGTGATATTGATGGTTCTGTACCAACTACAATTAGATCAACAACAATTGATAGTCCAAATTATTGGATCGATAGAAAAAATTTAAAGGAAATAGAACAAAATAATGATGGTATTGCTATAATGGCAGTTGATAATTTACCATCTGAATTACCACGGGATTCAAGTACTGAATTTAGTGAAGGAATAATAAATGAAGTTCTTCCTTATTTATTAAAAGAAGATGATGGTAGAATATTAAATGGAACCATAACAGCTGATGGTAGTTTTTTAGAAAAGTACAATTATTTAAATAATTATATTGGTATTAATGAATAAAGCAGAAAAAAAACATCATTCCCCTTCAGAAATCACAACACCTTTTAAAATTGTAAGTGATTTTAACCCAAGTGGTGACCAGCCTGAAGCAATTAAAAGTATTGTTAAAAGTCTAAATGAAGGAGAGCAAGAACAAGTTCTATTAGGTGTCACTGGATCAGGTAAAACTTTTACTATGGCTAAAGTAATTGAAAAAGTTCAAAAACCAACTTTAATAATGGCCCCAAATAAAACATTAGCAGCACAGCTTTATGGGGAGATGAAAAATTTATTTCCAAATAATGCCGTCGAATACTTTGTTAGTTATTACGATTATTATACACCTGAAGCATATGTTCCAAGATCTGATACATATATTGAAAAAGAATCATCAATAAATGAACAAATTGATCGCTTAAGACATTCAGCAACAAGATCTCTAGTGGAAAGAAGAGACACAATTATAGTAGCTTCAGTTTCTTGTATTTATGGTATTGGTTCAGTTGATGCTTATTCTTCAATGTCTTTTACTTTAGACAAAAATCAATCAATAAGCAGAGAAATAATTATCAGAAAGTTGGTAGAACTTTTATACAAACGTCGTGACATGGACTTTAGAAGAGGTAGCTTTAGGGCTAAGGGAGACATTTTAGAAATTTTCCCTTCTCACTATGAAGATATTTCTTGGAAAATATCAATGTTTGGAGATGATATAGAGAGTATAACCCAAGTGGACCCACTTACAGGAGAGAAGCTTGGGGAACTTGAACAAATAAGAATCTTTGCAAACTCTCATTATGTGACCCCTAAGCCAACTATAAAAAAAGCAATTACCATGATTAAAAATGATCTAAAAAATCAATTAGAGATTTTTGAAAAAGAAAAAAAATACTTAGAAAGACAAAGATTAGATGAGAGAACTACATTTGACTTAGAAATGATGGAAACTACTGGAAGTTGTAATGGTATTGAAAATTATTCTAGATATTTATCAGGAAGAAAGCCTGGTGAGCCTCCTCCTACACTTTATGAATATATACCGGAAGACTCTTTATTGTTTATAGATGAAAGCCATCAGACGTGTGGTCAAATAGCTGGAATGTATAAAGGAGATTTTTCAAGAAAATCTACTTTAGCTCAATATGGTTTTAGACTACCAAGTTGTGTTGATAATAGACCTTTAAAAAGAGAGGAATGGGATGCAATGCGACCTCAAACTATATTTGTAAGCGCAACCCCAGGTGATTATGAACTTGAAAAGACAGGTGGAACCTTTGTTGAGCAAGTAATTAGGCCTACAGGTTTGATTGATCCACCAATTGAAATAAGGCCTACTAAACATCAAATTGATAATTTAATTGATGAATGTAAAAAAACGATTGATAAAGGTCATCGAGTTCTCATAACTACACTAACTAAAAAAATGGCCGAGGATCTGACAGAATATATTAATGAAGAAGGACTAAAAGTACGATATCTTCATTCAGACATTGATACATTAGAAAGAATAGAAATAATCAGAGACCTAAGGCTTGGAGTTTTTAATATACTAGTTGGGATTAATCTTCTTAGAGAAGGTTTAGACATTCCCGAATGTGCTTTAATGGCAATTTTAGATGCTGATAAAGAAGGCTACCTTCGTTCCAGAACTAGCTTAATACAGACTATAGGAAGAGCTGCCAGAAACGTTGAAAGTAAAGTCTTAATGTATGCTGATAATATAACTACTAGCATGAAAGAAGCAATGGAAGAAACAGATAGAAGAAGATCTAAACAACTTGAATATAATGAAATTAATAAGATAACACCTGTTAGTATAAAAAAGAATATTCAAGAAATAATTGAGAATACTGCTGAACAAGATCATGTTACTGTTGAAATTGATAATGCTAAAGAATTAGTTGGAAAAGATCTAAATAGACATATTAAAAATTTAGAGAAAAAAATGAATGAATTTGCTTCAAAACTTGAATTTGAAGATGCAGCAAGATTACGAGATGAAATCAATAGATTAAAGGCAAAAGAAGTGGGTCTTTCTAATAAAGTTTTACAGTTTAAAAAGAATTAATGGATATTGTATTTTCAGAAACTAACCAAACTGGAGTCATTAAACTAAATCGTCCTAAAGCTTTAAACGCTCTCAATTTAGAAATGGCAAAAAAATTCCATGACAAATTATTAGAATGGGAAGAAAAAGATAATATCTTAAGGGTATTGTTAGTTGGAGAAGGTAAAAATTTTTGTGCAGGAGGTGATGTAAAATCACTTGTTCTTGCTGGAAAAGAAAACTCTTTAAAACATGATTTTTTTAAAATTGAGTATAAACTTAATTATTTAATAAGCCAATTTAGTAAAGAATTTCTTTCAGTTTGGAATGGTGTAGTGATGGGAGGCGGGGTTGGTTTATCAATCTATGGTGATCACAGATTGGCAACAGACAATTCAAAATTTGCAATGCCAGAGTCTGCCATTGGTTTTTTTCCAGATGTTGGTGGAAGTTATTTTTTATCAAATCTTCCAGGTAACCTTGGTAAGTATATTGGTTTAATGGGTGAGGTTTTAGGCTTAAATGAATTAATTTTTTTTGGATTAGCAACTCACTACTTTAAAAGTAAAAAAATAGAAGATGTTAAAGAAACATTTATTACAAGAGGAGAAATTTCACACGATAATTTTGAGGTAAAAAATGATACATATCTAATTAAAAATATGAATTTAATAAATGAACTATTCAATGGAAATATTCAAACAATCATATCAAATTTAAAAAGTCATAACTCAGAGTTTTCAAAAAAAATTTTAGATATTCTTTTTGTTAAATGTCCAATGAGTCTTGCGATAAGTACTAAACTTATAGATGATGCAAAAGGTAAATCATTAAAAGAATGTTTAGAAACTGAATTTCAATTAAGTCAAAAAGTAGTGTACCGTAGTGACTTTGATAATGGAGTAAATTCTGTACTAATCTCAAAAGATCATAATCCTCTTTGGGAGCCATCAAAAATAGATGAAATAAATATAGAAGATCTAGATTTTTATTTTGAAACTCATACTGAAAATCTTTATCTATAATATTACAAATGAGTAATAAAATTCCCACTTCTGCTAAAGTAGTTGTAATAGGTGGTGGTATAGCTGGATGTTCTGTAGCTTATCATTTAGCAAAATTTGGATGGAAAGATGTGATCTTGCTAGAAAGGGATCAATTAACTTCTGGAACTACTTGGCATGCAGCAGGACTGATTGGTCAGATTGGTGCATCAGCAACCATTACAAAACTTAGAAATTATTCTTTAAATTTATATAAAGACCTTGAAAAAGAAACAGGATTGGCAACAGGTTTAAAGCAAAACGGCTCTTTAACTATTGCAACAACTAATGATCGATTAGAAGAATTAAAAAGGCAAGCTACTTTTGCTCAAAGATTTAATATAGAAGTTAATGAATTAGAAAAAAATCATATTAAGGATATTTATTCTCTTATAAATACTGATGATGTTGTTGGTGGAATATTTATTCCAAAAGATGGTCAAGCAGATCCTGTTGGTATAACAAATGTTCTTGCTAAATCGGCAAAAATTCATGGTGCTCAAATATTTGAACATTGTTCTGTAAATAAAATCCTTACTAAAAATGGATCAATAGAAGGTGTAGATACAAAACATGGAAAAATTAAATGTGAGTATATAGTTCTAGCATCTGGAATGTGGTCAAGGCAGATAGCAAATGATATTAACGTTAGTATACCGCTATATCCAAATGAACACTTCTATGTATTAAGTGAGCCATTAAAAGAAATTTCTAAATCACTTCCAGTTCTTAGAGATTACAATAACTGCTTATATCTAAAAGAAGATGCTGGAAAAATTTTAGTAGGAATTTTTGAGCCTAAAGCTAAACCTGCATTTACTGATACGTATAAAGTGCCCAATGATTTTTCTTTTGGAGAACTACCTGAAGATTTTGATCATTTTGAACCACATTTAAAAAATGCTATGAAAAGAATACCCGCCCTTGAAAATGTAGGTATAAGAAAATTCTTTAACGGTCCTGAAGCTTTTACTCCAGATACAAATTATCTTTTAGGAGAAACACCAGAAGTAAAAAACTTTTATGTTTGTTGTGGATTTAATAGTATTGGTATTCAGAGTGCTGGTGGTGCAGGTAAAGTAACTGCAGAATGGATGATGAACGGTGAGATTAATGATGATCTTTACTCCTTAGATATTTCAAGATTTGAAAAATTTCACTCTGAGACAAAATTTATAACTGAAAGAGTTACTGAGTCATTGGGAGATTTATATGCGATGCACTGGCCTTACAAACAACATAAATCTTCGAGAAATATTAAACTACTTCCTTTTCATAATGATTTGAAAAAAGAAGGAGCGTGCTTTGGTGAAGTGGCCGGTTTTGAAAGACCGATGTGGTATGCTCTAAATGGTAAGAAACCAGAATATGAGTATAGTTATGGCTATCAAAATTGGTATGATGCAGCAAAGTATGAAACAATAAACACAAGAAAAAATGCTGGTTTATTTGACTTAAGTGCCTTTGCAAAATTTGAAATTAAGGGAGACACTGCCTTCAACGATCTTCAACGATTATGCTGTAATAATATTAAAAATTATCCCGGTAATACAACTTACACGCAAATGCTTAATTCAAATGGTGGCATTGTTGCTGATTTGACAGTTACTTGTATTGATACTAATTATTTTCGTATTGTAACGGGTTCATCTGTGAGAGAACATGATAAAAAACATATTTCAGAAAATTTAAGTAAAAACACATCTTTAATTGATATCACTGAAAGTTTAGCTTGCTTTGGTGTTTTTGGTCCTAAGAGTAGAGAAATTCTAAGTGAAATATTTGGAGAACATTTTTCAAACGAAAAGTTTAAATTTGGAACTGCTAAAGAAATATCATTGAAAAATAACAAATTAATCTTCCAAAGATTATCTTTTGTTGGTGAACTTGGTTGGGAAATTTATGTTCCTATAAATATATCTAGAGAAATTTATTTAGAGTTAGTTAAAGTTGGAGAAAAATATAACCTATCGCATGCTGGTGCTCATGCACTAGATATCATGAGAATGGAAAAAGGATATTTACATTGGGGTCATGATATTTCTCCAGCTGAAAACCCTTTTGAAGCTGGATTAGAATTAACTGTTAAATTAAATAAAAAAACAGATTTTATAGGTAAAGAAGCTTTAAAAATAAAGAATAGAATTAAAAAGAAACAACTAACAAATTTTGTTTTAGAAAAATCTACACCAGGAAATCCTCTCTTATTACATGATGAACCTATTTATTATAAAAATAAAATTGTGGGAGAAACAACTTCTAGTAATTATTCATTTTGTTATAATAAAAATATGGTTTTTGGATATATAGATTCAGAAATAGATTTAAAAAAATTAAATGGAAGTAATTTTGAAGTTGAGGTTGCTAAAAATAAATATGTTATGTCTGTTCAATTTAATCCATTACATGATCCTGAAAATAATTTTACAAAAATATAATTTTAACGATCTAATATATGAAAAATATTAGATTATTTATTTCTATAGTAGTAATTATATTAATAATTTTATCTATCTTTATTTATATTTTTCTAAATAATTTTGAAAAAGAAAAAATAATTAGTGACATCGAGAAGAAATTTGAAATTAAAATTAATGAAAAAAATAAAACTAAAATAAATATTTTTCCAATTGTAAAGCTTAACACAAACTTAGAAATTAAAGATTACAAAAATAATTTATACTTTGATAATATTAGAATTGATATTTCTCAGCCCGTATTTCAAGTTTCAGGAAATTTAAATATTCTAATTGATAATTTGAATATTAATAATATTAATTTTAGTGAAGTAAATATTAACGGAAAAGTAAATTATATTGAAAATTATCTTAAATATAGTGATAATTTAGAAAATTTATTTGACTCAATTTATAAAATTAATGGGAAAATAACTTTAGACACAACCAATGAAGAAAAATTTCTTATTTCATTTTTAAAATTATTCTTTGAAAAATTAGAAAATCAAAAAAATCAAAAATTTGCATTTTCTGAATTAATAAATGCTTTTGGTAATGAAAGTTCTAATTTTAAAGGCGCAATAAATAAAAATAAAAATATTTTAGAAACTAGCAAAATAGAAATTAGTAATAAAAACAATAGAATTCTTATTAAAGGAGAATACAATTACATTAATAATTTTATGGATATTATTTTAAACTTATCTCAAAATAATGAAATATATTTAACTACTATGATAAAAGGAAACTTAAATAATCCTAATATAAGTTTTGATAAAAATTCAAAATTTTTTCAAAATTCAAACTCAAATGAAAATAATATAATTGAAGAAAGCGTCATTCAATTTTTAAATAATTTTTTTGATTTCAATGATTGACTTATTAAATATAGTTAGCAGTGTGTTTGGATATATCCTTTTTGGATTTTTTGTAAATAAATTACAAATACTTCCAAAAAAATATATTGATTATTTTGATTTTACAGGTTTTAACATTCTTTTACCTTTAGCTTTAATTATATATTTTTGGCAAGTCTCATTTCCTCAAATTAATTCTATTGGCCTGATCATCTCATTTTTTGCTTCTGGAATTTTTATATCCATAACTGGATTTTTAATCAGCAAACAATTTTTAAATTTTAAAACAGATGACTCTGCACTTTTTGGATTAGCTGCTTGTTTTGGTAACACAGTAGCAATGGGAATACCTCTTATGTATGCAGTTTTGGGTCCAATAAATACAATTCCTTATATGATATTAGTTTTTTTTCATGGTATTGTTCATTTTAGCTATACTGTTATTATAATAGAAGTTTATAGAAATAGACAAAAAAGCATTGTCGAAATTTTTTATCAAATATTATTAGGTATAATTAAAAATATTGTACTATTTGGAATGATAATTGGAATCATTCTTAATTACTCTAATCTTATTGTTCCATCTATTATGAAAGAGCCTTTAGATATTTTTGTAAACCTTGCTCTTCCAATGGTTCTAATTTCTTTAGGTCTTGCATTAGGAAATTTCAAAATTAGAGAAAATATTTATGGTGCAATACTATTAACTATCTTAAAAAATTTTATTCACCCTATAATTGCATTTTGTTTAGCAAATTTTATACTAGAGCTTGATAATCTCTTGGTAATTATTGTTACTATGGCCGCAGCTTTACCAAGTGGGTCTCAGTCATATTATTTTGCATACAGATATAATTCACTAAAAGCTGTAGTTTCTTCAAATGTAGTATTAAGTACTTTTGTTAGTTTTTTTACACTGTCTTTATTGTTAGTATTTTTTGATATTACGTAGATTGAGATAGAAACGATTGTATTCTCTCTTTTTTATCCATAGTTTTTACACTAAAAGGAAAAATCTCTAGCATCTTATCATATACATCAATTGCCTGTTGAAACTGACCCTGATGAATAAAAATTAAACCCATTCCATCTAGAGCACCAAAATGTCTTGGTTCTAATTCAAGAGTTTTAATGATGTCTTGCATAGATTGATCAAAATTACCCATCATAAAGTGAACTGTAGCTCTTTTGTTCCAACCTTCTGCAAAATTAGGATCTTCTTCAATTAAATTATTAAAAAATCTAATTGCTAGTGGATAATTTCTTAAATTCATAGCTTGAATACCCTTCTCAAAATATTCAATTACTTTTGGATCATCAACTTCATACCATATATTCCAAATGTCAGATATCAAATCTCTTATCTCATCCTGATTTTCAGTCTCATTTAATTTTTTAAACAAATTATTTAGCCGTGGATCATTTTGATCTGCTAATGCTATCTTACTAGCAAACAAAAGACTTATACTGACAATTAATATTTTAGAGATAACTCTGATATTTAAATGATTTTTCGGATAGATTTCTTTTCTTTTCATGCTTTCTCGTTCTCCCTGTTACTCTAGTTCTCCATAACTTAAATGATCTAGGTTTCAGATTTGTTCTCATTATTTTTATAACCTCTGATTCGGTTACACCGTGAATTCTTTTTATTTTTTCAAAAGAAGTTTTATCACACCAGGCTAATTTAATAATATTATCTATATTCTCCTGCATATTATGAATATAGTTCTCTATTAATTAAATTCTAAAAAAAATGATTGATTTGTATTCATCACCTACCCCTAATGGTCGAAAAATTAGCATTATGCTTGAAGAATTAGGTGTGGATTTTAAGCCTATTTTAATAAATTTAGACAAAAAAGAGCAGTTTAGTGAAGAGTTTTCAAAAATATCTCCTGCAAATAAAATTCCTGTAATTGTAGATAATGATAACAAACAAACAGTATTCGAATCCGGTGCTATCCTTCTTTATCTAGCAAAAAAATATGATAAATTTCTAAATGAAGATAAGTATTGGGAAATAATACAATGGGTTTTTTTTCAAATGGCTTACGTTGGACCAATGCTAGGCCAGGCTCATCAATATTTATTTTATCATCCTGGTAAAAGCAAATTTGCAGAAGATAAAACAAAAGGGTATGCACAACATATATATTCAATTTTAGATAAAAGACTTTCTAAACAAGAATATTTTTCGGATACCTATTCAATAGCTGATATTTCAATTTGGCCTTGGACAGCTCGTTATGAAAGACATCAAATAAATTTGCATAATTATCCAAATGTGTTGAGATGGTATAAACAAATATCAACAAGACCTGCAGTTATTAAAGGATATAATTCTGTAGGCGAATCTTATGAAATCCCTAAACCTTAAGCATTGTAAAATAATACTGAGCCTGCGGTTATAATTAAAAGGATTGCTAAAAACCATTCAACAATTTTTTTTAATTTTTCATTATTAAGATATTTTCTGATAACACTTCCTCCATATGCCCAAATACTAATGGAAGGAATATTAACTACTGTAGACATAATAACCATAAATAGTGTTCCAATTATTATATTTTCATCTTTTGGATAATATAATGTTACTGCAGTTGAACAGATTACCCAAGCTTTAGGATTTACAAATTGAAACAAAATTGCTTCATAATATTTCAATGGTCTTGATCTATCTTCAGTCTTTGAAATATTTAAAGACCCAAACATTTTATATGCTAAATAAAGAATATAGCCTGCTCCAACATATCTTAAAATATCATAGAGTATGGGATAGGTAATAAACAAAGATCCAAGACCTAGACATACAAGTGCTAATTGCAAACCATGACCAGAAGGAATGCCAAAAATATTAGGTATAGACCTTATAAATCCAAATTTTATACCTGATGCAGTTAAAATACTATTGTTTGGACCTGGAGTTACGTACATAATAAAATTATACACTGCTAAAGCAGCTATTAATTCCCATGTAATCATTTTTTAATCTCTAAAATTTACAAATTGGACTGGTATGCCTATTTTAGCATCCTCAATAAGCTTCATTACACTTTGTAAATCATCTTTTTTCTTTCCCTCAACACGAAGTTCATTCCCATTGATCTTTACTTGAACTTTTAATTTAGAACTTTTGACATCAGAAGTAATTTTTTTACACAGGGATTGCTCAATTCCTTCTACTAATTCATACGTCTGACGAATTTTATTTCCCCCAGCTTTTTCCATATCATTTTTTTTTAAACATAAAGGATCAACTTTTCGTCTAACAAAATGAGTAACGAGCATGTCATTTACTTGACCAGCTTTCATTTCATCATCAGTAATAACAACTATAGTATTTTCTTTTTTTTCAATTGAAGTATCTGATCCTTTAAAATCGTACCTAGTAGTAATTTCTCTTGTCGCATTTCCTAGTGCGTTATCAATTTCTTGATGATCTAATCTGTTTACAATATCAAAACTAGGCATTTATTTAGTTTATTACATCGTCATTTATATCTGGCAACTGTTTTTTAGTACTTAATCTTCCTAATTTTTTCATCTTTTCTACTTTTTTAGTCAAACTACCTGAACCATCTTGTAGTCGTTGTTTAGCTTCATCCATTTTGGATTTCGCTAAATCTAATGAATGATTAGCTTTTATAAAAGACTCATAGACACTGACTGTTTTATCGTAAATATCTGATGCAGCTGATGCTATATCTTTTATAGTTTTTGATTGTTTATCAACACGCCACATATTTTCTACAGCTTTAAGTAAAAAGGGCAAAGTTGATGGTCCAACAATAATTATTTTATTGTTCCATGAATCTTCGATGATTTTATTTGCCTCATTATATAAAGTAAGTAATGCTGGTTCTATTGGGACAAACATTAAAACGTTATCAATTGTGTTTATTCCATATATTTTTGAATAATTATCTTTACTCAAACTTCTAATCGAAGTTTTTGTTGAATCCAAAAATTTTTTCAAAAATATTTTCTTTTGTTGATTATCATTTGTATTAGAATAATCATGCCAAGAATCTAAGGATACTTTTGAATCTATAATTATGTGTCTATTACCTGGCATATGAACAATTACATCTGGTTTTTGTAAATTACCATCTTCATCTCTAAAAGTTTTTTGAGTTGAATACTCTTCTCCTTCTCTTAAACCAACACTATCTAAAATATTTTTAAGTACAAACTCCCCCCAAGGACCTTGTTGAAGCGCACCACCTCTAATTAATGTATTCTCAATTCTATCTTGAGCTAAATTAAAATTTTGTAAAGATTGCTGAATTGATTGCATGTGATTTTTTAGGGAAGTAAGATCGGTGTCATCTTTTATTTCAGAATTTTTTGTTTTGCGAAGAAAAAATAAAGTTGATAAAAAACCAACTCCAGATAAAAAACCAATAATGAAAACAAATATAAGATTTTCAAACATCACAAATTAAATAAGATATAAATATATTATCAAATATCTAGCAATTTTCCCAATAGATACAAATATTAAAAAAAAAGTAATATTATATTTTACTGTACCTGCTGCAAATGCGATTGGATCTCCAATAATAGGCACCCATGAAAATATTAATGACCATTTTCCATACTTTTTGAAAATATCTGTAGCTTTCTGGAATAAATATTTATTTACTGGAAACCAAGGTTTCTTAATAAGAAAATTTACAAAGTAACCACATATCCAACTAATTAAAGATCCTAAAATATTACCTGCTGAAGCAAAAATTAATAATAAAAATGGATTATACATATTAGATAATAATAGTGCAGATAAATATGTCTCTGAAGCAAAAGGGAAAAAAGTACCTAAAGACAAACAAAAAATAAATAATGATGAATAGATCAAAGTATTTCTTATTGTTAATTCATGTTAATGCTATGTTACTTATCAATTTATGAACGATTTTCCAAAAGAAGAATTTATTTCTAGAATTGAAAAAATACAAATACATATTGAAAAAGAAAATATTGATGCAGTTATTATAACTTCGCCGTCAAATTTTAGATATTTTACTGGACTTGATAGTAATTTTTGGGAAAGCCCTACAAGGCCCTGGTATTTAATTATTTCTAAAAAAAATCCAATAAAAGCAATAATACCATCTATTGGTATTACTGCTATGCAAAAAACATTAGTCAATGATATCGAAGCTTGGGAGTCTCCAAATCCAAAAGATGAAGGAATATCTTTATTGAAAAAAAATATTAAAAGTTTTCCTAAAAATTCAAATATTGGTTTTGAATTAGGAAATGAAACTTTTTTGCGAATGAGTATTAATGATTATTTGGGTATTCAAAAAGATTTAACAGAATATAATTTTGTTAATGCTAGTAAAATACTTTGGAGTATAAGAAAAATAAAATCTGAAATAGAGATCAATAATATTAAAGAAATTTGTTCTATTACAAGTAAGGTATTTGATGATTTTTCTCAAAAAATTAAATTAGGAATGAGTGAAAAACAAATTGCATCAATATTTAAAAAAGAATTAATTGAGAGTGGCGCAGATTATATTCAATACATGGCGTGTGCTTCAGGATTTAATGGTTATAATCAGATTATCTGTAACCCAACAGAAAGGGTAACTAAAGATGGTGATATTCTAATTATTGATACCGGTGCAACTTTAAATGGTTATTTTTCAGATTTTGATAGAAATTTTGGCTTTGGAAAAATCCACAAACAAGTTCTAGATGCATATAATAAATTGTGGGAAGCAACTCAGAGAACTTTAGAAATTATAAAACCCGGAATTAGTTGTTCAGAAATATATTCCAAATTATCTCATAGTTTAACAACTAACAAAATATCAGTTGGGAGGATGGGTCATGGTTTAGGCTTACAACTCACTGAGCCGCCAAGTATAATGAAAAATGACAAAACGTTACTAGAGAAAAATATGATTATAACTCTTGAACCATCAATTGAAATGGACGAAAATAAAATATTAGTACAAGAAGAAAATTTATTAATAACTAAAGATTCCTATAAACTTTTAAGTACTAGAACTCCTGAAAATTTACCTATTATTAATTAGTTAATTTATTGATTCAATTTTAGGCATAAGTCTAATTAATTCCTTCGTATATTCATGCTCAGGATTATTAAATAATTCCTCTGTATCTTTTGTTTCACAAACAGCACCATTTTTTAGTACAATTATTCGGTTACACATTTGGCGAATTACAGGGAGATCATGGCTAATAAATAGCATAGTGAGATGAAGTTCATCTTGTATATCTTTTAATAAATTCAATATTTGTGCTTGTATACTGACATCCAATGCAGAAGTTGGCTCATCACATATTAATAATCGTGGTCTTGTTGCCAAGGCACGAGCAATAGATATTCTCTGCCTTTGTCCCCCTGAGAATTCATGTGGATATCGCTCTAGAGATTGTCTTGTCATTCCAACAATATCTATTAGGTCGTAAACATTTTGTAAAAGTTCATTATTGCTAATATTTTTTTGAAAAAATTTAATTGGTTCTGCAATAATGTCCTTAACTTTGAAACGAGGATTTAGAGAGGAGTAAGGATCTTGAAAAATCATTTGAATTTGACCTCTACTATTATGAATTTGATATTTTTTATTTGAATTATATAGAGGTTCGTTATTATAAATTAAATCACCTTTATTAGGACCAATTAATCCAGTAATAATTTTTGCAATAGTTGATTTACCTGAACCAGACTCTCCAACTAATCCAAGTGTCTCGCCTTCGAATAATTCAAAAGATACATTGTCGACAGCTTTAACTATTTTATCATTCGAACTTTTATTAGAAATAAAAGGAAAACCACTACCTAAAGAATTATCATCAAAAATTTTTGTCACTTCTTCAAGTTTTAATAATTTTTGATTTTTATTTTCCCTTATTCCCCATGTTTTAATAATATTTTTAGTCAAATCCTTGGAACTAGATGTTATTTCCTTACCATCGGGGCTAATCAATTTAAATCTATCAATTTTCTTATTTGTTGGTGGTACTGAAATTACTAAGCTTTTTGCTTCTGTTGATTTTGGATTTGTTAATAATTCTTTAGTCTCACCTTGTTCAACAATATGTCCGTATCTCATGACAATAACTTTATCAGTTGTCTCTGCTATAACTCCCATATCATGGGTAATAATTATAACTCCAAGATTTCTTTTTTTTGTAAGATCTTTGAGTAGTTCTAATATTTGATATTGAATACTTACATCTAAAGCTGTTGTTGGTTCATCTGCAATTATTAAGTCAGGCTCACAACTTATCGCTAAAGCTATCACAACTCTTTGACGCATACCGCCACTAAATTGGTGTGGATAGTCCTCAATTCTTTTTTCAGCGTTCTCTATTCCAACCTCTTTAAGTAGTTGAATTGATTTTTTAAGTGAATCTTGATAACTTAAATTTAAATGAGCCTGAATAGTTTCAATTAATTGATCTTTTATTTTAAACAGAGGGTTTAATGAAGTTTGAGGGTCTTGAAAAACAAATCCTATTTTTTTTCCTCTAATGTTTTGAATTATTTCTTCATTATTTCTTAATTCAATATTGTCTATTTTGATCGAGCCATCTGTAATTTCACCTGGAGGATCAATCAAATTAATTATCGCATTTGCAATTGTAGATTTTCCAGATCCAGACTCACCAACAATTCCTAATATTTCACCTCTTTCTAAAGAAAATTCTACATTTTTACTCGCAACAATAGTTTCTTTTCGTGTTGGATAACTTATGTTTAAATTTTTAATTTCTAAAAAACTCATCTCTTTTTTAATTTTGGATTTAAAGCATCTCTCATCCAATCCCCTAATAAATTAATTGATAACGCTAAGACAATTAAGAAAATTGCTGGAAAAAAAGTAATCCACCACTCACCTGAAAATAAAAAATTATTTCCAAATCTTATTAGAGTACCAAGAGAAGGTGTCGTTGGCGGGACGCCAACACCTAAAAAACTTAAGGTGGACTCTGTAATAATTGCAAGTGCCAATCCAATTGTAGCAATTACTAAGATAGGGCGAAGTATATTTGGTAAAATATGCTTAAACATAATTAATATATTTGATAGTCCAATAATTCTCGAAGCTGAGACATACTCTTTATTTTTTTCTACTAAAGTTGATGCTCTTGATACTCTTGCAAACTGAGGCCATTCAGAAATACCAATGGCAAAAATCAAAACATAAATTGCCATTTCATCATGCATTGATTGTGAGATAATTGCCCTTGCAATTCCATCAACAAGTAAGGCCATTAAAATACTTGGAATAGTTAACTGTACATCTGTAAGGCGCATTACAATAATCTCATATCTACCGCCAATATATCCAGCTGTTATTCCAAGAAATACTCCCAGTATCATAGCAAAAATTATAGATGCAAAACCAACGATAAGTGAAATTCTTGAACCATAAATCATTGTTGAAAACATATCTCTTCCCTGCTGATCAGTACCTAAAATAAAGCTAAAACTTCCTCCCTCCGACCATACTGGTGGGGTAAAGGCATCCATCAAAGAAACTGATGCTGGATCAAAAGGATTATAAGGCGCAACTATCCCAGCAAATACAGAACAAAAAAGTATAATAAAAAATATTGTTGAGGAAATTACTGCTAATTTAGAATTAAAAAAACTGTATCCAATATCAGTATCATATATTTTATCATACATTTTAAGTAGCATTTCTAACTGCCCTCTTCCTTAAGCCTAATTCTAGGATCAATAAAATAGTATGTGATATCTACAATAAAATTTATCATAACAAATATAAATGCTACCATGATCATATATGCTGACATTATAGGAATATCGACAAAGTAAACTGCTTTGATAAATAATGACCCCATGCCTGGCCATTGAAAAACTGTTTCTGTAATAATTGAAAAAGCAATTAACGTTCCGATGTTGATACCAGTAATTGTAATAACTGGAATTAATCCATTTTTTAGTGCATGCTTATAGTTAATAGCACTCCTTTTTATACCTCTTGCTTTTGCAAATTTAATATAATCTGTTTGTAAAATTTCCATCATTTCAGCGCGAACTAATCTAATAACATAAGTCATTTGAAATAAACTTAATGTAACAGAAGGAAGTATTAGTGCTTTTAAACCAGAAGTAGTTAAAAACCCTGTAGTCCAAAAACCTAATTGTGTGACTTCACCTCTTCCAAAGGATGGAAGAACTCCTAAAATTACTGAAAACAAATAAATTAACATTATTCCTATAATGAATGTTGGCAAGGAAACTCCTGCTAGAGAAATCACAAGGATAATATTAGAAATAAAACTATCTCTATGGATACCAGTATATACACCTAAGATAACACCACTAATGATGGCAATTAAAGCTGAAACAAAAACTAATTCTAAAGTAGCAGGCATTCTTTCAGCAATTAAGTCTGATACTTCTCTTTTTAATTGATATGATATTCCAAAATCACCCTGAATTACATTACCTAAAAAACGAGAAAATTGAACATAGACAGGATCATTTAAACCCAATACATCTCTAACTTCAGCGCGTCTTTCATCTGAAGCATCTTCTCCGGTCATGCTATTTACTGGATCACCTACAAAATTAAATAAGGAAAATGAAACAAAGGCAACAACAATCATTACAATAATAGATTGAATGAGTCTTTTAAAGAAATAGCTAAACATGGATAAATTTCTGGCCAGTTAACTGGCCAGAAAATATAAAATTGATTAGTTTACGTTTGCAAATCTAAATAATGGCTCGTTGTTCATTCTAATTGGAACATCGACATTACTTTTTGATGCTTGGTTAACAACTTGGTGATGTAAAGGAAGATATGTTACATCATCTTGAGTAATATCCCAAGCTTCCGCAATCATAGCATTTCTTTTATCTGCATCAGTTTCAACACCCATTGCTGCTACTAACTCGTCAACTCTAGCATTGCTGAAATTAACTTTATTCCAGCTACCAGCACTATCAAATAAGTATGAGTATACATAATGACTGTCAAAAGTTGGAACACCCCAACCTAACATGTACATATCACTAGTCATACCATTTGCGTCACCTTCTTTAACTTCTGAGAAGTGTTGGCTTTTAGTTTTTGCATCAAGAGTTACATCAACTCCAATTTTAGCAAACATACCAATTGCAGCAACACAGATTGCTTCATCGTTTATATAACGATCATTTGGACAATCTAGCGTAACCTCAAATCCATCTGGATAACCAGCTTCTGCTAATAGTTTTTTTGATAGCTCTGGATCATAAGGTAATCTTTCATCACGTGCAGCTGTATGACCATTTACACCAGGAGCAGTTATAATTCCAGCAGGAACACTTTGCCCTCTCATTACCTTATCCTTAATAGCATCCATATCTAAAGCATGGTACATAGCTAGACGAACTCTTTTATCTGCAAAAGGATTTTTACCCTTGATATTAGATGAGTTTAATTCAGCAGAACCTTGATCCATACCAAAAAATATTGTTCTATTTTGAGGAGTCATTTTTACACCATGTCCAGCAGAAGATTTGATTCTCTCAATATCTTGAACCGGAACAACGTTTGTGTAGTCAATTTCTCCAGAAAGGAGTGCTGCAACTCTTGTTGCATCATTTGCAATAGGAAGTAGTTCAATAGTGTCCACGTTGAATGCACTATCATCACCCCACCAATCATTATTTTTTTCAAAAACAGTTCTTACGTCTTGTTCTCTAAATGTAATTTTGAAAGGTCCAGTTCCATTTGCATTAGAAGCACAGTAAGATGTTTCACCAGCATCCCAGTTGTATGAAACTTCACAACCATTTCCTTTTGCCCAATCTTCAGACATTACAAATATCTGAGTTAGTTGGTTTAAAAGAATTGGATTTGGTCCATCTGTTACAACTTGAACCGTATGATCATCTAAAGCTGATGCTGATTTAATACTTTTGATTAAATCTACCATATCAGATGGAGCGGTTTTTGCTCTATTGATACTAAAAGCGATATCGCTAGCTGTTAGGTCTGATCCATCATGGAATTTTACACCCTTACGAATATTAAATACCCAAGTATCAGCAGAAGTTGTTTCCCATGACTCAGCAAGCTGCGGAAGTATTTCCATATTGATACCTGGAGTTACTAAACCTTCGTATACTTGACGTGAAACCATGTGTGTTGGTCCTTCGTTTTGTGCGTGCGGATCAAGAGTTAACGAATCACCTGGCATTGACCATTTAATACTATTTGCAAATGCTGGCGAAAAAATACCCATGAAAAGCATAGACAAAACAATGCTTAAAGTTTTTTTCATATTATTTCCTCCATAGAAATTTGATGGTAGACCCATACTACTTCAATGGAAATATTCAATATTATTAGTATTAATAAGTGCTATATTTTGTCATAATTATTAATATTAATTAGCACGTAACCCCTGAAGGAGGCTTAATATAGTGAAAAGAATAGAGAAGGCACAAGAGGTTTCAAAAATACTCAATCGAATATATAAAAAAGTACCTATTCCTCTTTCCCACAAAAATAAATTTGAATTAGTTGTAGCTGTACTTCTTAGTGCACAATGTACAGATGAAAGAGTTAACCAAGTTACACCAACGCTATTTAAAAAAGCAAATTCAGCTATTAAAATGACAAAAGTACCAAAAAAAACAATTTATAATATTATTCGCCCATGTGGTTTAGCACCTCAAAAATCAAAAGCAATATTTGAACTATCAAGAATACTTGTTAAAAAATTTAAAGGAAAAGTTCCAGAAAGTTTTGAAGAATTAGAAAAATTACCAGGTGTTGGTCACAAAACGGCCAGTGTTGTTATGTCTCAAGGATTTGGTCATCAAGCATTTCCAGTTGATACACACATTCATCGTTTGGCTCAACGTTGGGGTTTAACAAAAGGTAAAAATGTTGTCCAAACAGAAAAAGATTTAAAACATCTATTTCCAAAAAAATCTTGGAATAAACTTCATTTACAAATAATATTTTATGGAAGAGAATTTTGTCAGGCAAGAAGTTGTTATGGTTTAGAATGCGAAATATGCAGAGTTTGTAATCCAAAGAGAAAAACACCTATCAAAACAAAAAAGTAGTAATTAAAAGGGCTGAAATACAACAAGTATAAGTATAAAAATCAAAATTACTGCTGGAGCTTCGTTTGTAATTCTAAAAAATTTAGTGGAATATTTATTTTTATCATTTTTAAAATCATTGAGACATTTTAAACAAAAAAAATGATAGCCAGATAACAATACTACAAATAAGATTTTTAAAAGCAACCAAGTATCAATACCCACGTAATGTATAAGTGAAATACCAGAAATCCACGTCACTATAAAAGATGGAAACATAATTATTCTGTATAATTTTCCTTCCATTAATTTGAATGTTTCTGAAGTTTCTTTAGTAATTTCAGGATTAGCATGGTTTACAAACAAACGTGGCAGATACAAAAGCCCGACCATCCAAGCTATGATACTAAAAATATGTATAACTTTTAGAGTATTAAATAACATGATTTATTCCCATACTGCATGAGGAGGCATTGACATTAATATAGCATCAACATTCCCACCAGTCTCTAGACCAAATTTTGTACCTCTATCATATAATAAGTTAAATTCAGCATAGCGACTACGCTTAACTAATTGTATCTTTTTTTCCTCTTCACTCCACTCCATATCCTTTAGTGAAATTAAAGTATTTTTGATAAATTGATGAAAATAAGTACCTACGCCTTGGACAAATTCAAAATCTTTTCCCCAATCACCAGTTTGAAAGTAATCAAAAAATATTCCTCCAACACCTCTTGGTTCATTTCTGTGTTGGAGAAAAAAATAGTCATCACACCATTTTTTAAATTTAGGATAATAAGATTTATCATATTTATTACATAAAACTTCTAAACCACGATGATATTTTTCCTCATCCTCAAATATTAAACAAGGTGTAATATCCATACCTCCGCCAAACCATTCCTGAGTGGTTTTAATAAATCTTGTATTAAAATGCATAGAAGGAATTTTTGGTGAAACAGGATGTAACACAACACTGATGCCAGTTGCATTATAATTTGGATCTTCTTTAGCACCTGGAATAGCTTCTCTCATATTCTCGTTAAAGGTCCCAGCGACGGTAGAAATGTTTACTCCACCTTTTTCAATAATATTACCCTTTATTTTACTCATTTTACCACCACCATCACCTTTATGATCCCAGTTACTTGTTTCAAATTTTTTTTCATCAATGCTTTGAATAGTTTCAACTAAGTTATCTCGTAATTTTTCAAACCATTCTTTTGCAGTATTAAATTTGGGATCAGCAATCATAATGGCCAACCTTGAATATGTTTTTTTATCAAATTTACAAAAACGTCTATGTGATCATCGTGATCATTCAAACAAGGAATATAATGGTAATTTTCTCCACCTGATTCCATAAAATATTCTTTATTTTCTTCTTCAAGTTCTTCAAGCGTTTCAAGACAATCACTACTGAAACCAGGAGATATTATATGTATATTTTTAATTCCTTGTTTTGGTAGTTCTTTCAAAGTTTCACTTGTATATGGCTTTAACCATTCTTCCCTGCCAAATCTACTTTGAAAAGTAGTCATTATCTCATCATCAGATAATCCCATATGTTCTTTGACCAGTCTTGTGGTTTTAAGACAAAAGCAATGATATGGATCACCATTAGTCAAGTACCGTTTCGGTATACCATGATAACTAAAAACAATTTTTTGTGGTTTAGGATTTTTTTTCCAAAACGATTTTATAGAATTTGACAATGCTGCAATATAATTTTTTTCTTCAAAGTATTGATTGATAAAACGCAATTCAGGTATCCAACGCCATTTTTGCAAAACATTAGTTACCTCATCAAATGTACTGCCTGTAGTTGCAGCACAATATTGCGGATACATCGGTAATACTAATAATCTTCTTACTTGTTTTTTTTGAAGTTTTAACAAAGCATCTGGAATAGATGGGTTGCCATAACGCATACCAACTTCAAAAACTATAATTTTATTTTTTGAAGAAAAAGACGATTGAATTTTATTCAATTGTCTGTTCGCAATATCTAAAAGTGGAGAACCTTTATCAGTCCAAATTTGTTTGTATGCTTCTGCTGACTTTGATGGTCTTATCTGCAAAATTACTAGCTTTAATAAAATTTGCCATAAGATTTTAGGTAATTCGATTACTCTTGGATCTGATAAAAATTGATTAAGATAAGCTTTTAGTTCTTTTTTATTTGGAGCGTCTGGAGTCCCTAAGTTAGTAATTAAAACACCAATTCTTTCTTTACTCCCGTGCTCATAATCTTTTTCACCTATATATTTAATCATATCTATTAGCTAAATTCTTTTCTGATATTTTCTATAAATAAATGAACATTTTTTTCTGGAGTATTTTTGTTAATTCCATGTCCAAGACCACAAATCCAGCCATTAAGATTTTCTATTGATTTCATTTTTTCAATAAAATCTTTTAAATCATTAAGAAATGTATCTGTTTCATTCAACATTAATTGTTCATTGAAATTTCCCTGAATAAATCCATGCTGTTGATTTTCAAACATAGATTTTAGATCAATTGTGTGATCATAACCAAAACCAGCAAAGGGAAAATTGATGATAGAATTTAGATCTGGCAAACTCTTACCTCTTGAATAATATCCAACTTTATTTGGAAAAGAAATTGCAATCTCTTCTAAAAATTTAGAATAAATTTCATGAAAATTTATTTTATCTAAATCATACAAGGAACTATCAAAAACCATAACAAGTTCAACACCTGCATCTAATTGTAATTGAATATTTTTCTTTAGAAAGGGTAAAAGAATTTTTGAAATAAATTCTAAATTGATTTTAGTGTCGATTAAATCAGAGTTCTTATTTCCAAATGCATATTTTGATAATGTCCAGGGTCCGCCAACAAATCCAATTAAACTTTTATTATTCGTCAATTTCTCTTTTGTTATTTTTATAGCTTCAAATTGAAATTGCATATGCTCAATTCCGCGATCAATATTACTATAATCATTAATGTTTTTTGAATTTATATAAGAATTAAATTTAGGTCCTGGGTCAAACTTTAATTCTAAACCAAGTCCCTCTAATACAAATAAAATATCACTAAATAAAATTGCAATATCAAAATCAAATTCTTGTATTGGACCAAAAGCAACATCTGCAGCTAAATCTGGAGTTTTACACAGTTCTTCAAAAGAATATTTTTCTTTGAGTTTGCGATAATGCGAATGGTATCTTCCAGCTTGCCTCATGAACCAAATGGGTGGTGTTTTTTGAGCATTTCTTTTAAGCGCATTTTCGAATAAAATATTTGTCATTTTTAGGTTTTTAGTAATTTTTTCTTCCAACTATCATAAGATAGCTCAACAAAAAGATTTTTATCATTACCTAATATTTTACTAATCTCATTGTAGGTATTTCCTGGGCCACAAAAATGATATTTTTCTATAATTTTAGGATATTTATCAATACTCGCTTTAAAAGCTGAGCTGCTCATCCAATAAAAGTACTTTTTCTTTTCTATATCTATTTCAAAATCAATAGACTCCAATTGATACGTTTCAATTTTATTTTTTATAGAACTTTCAGGAGATTGAGAATGAGTTAACTTAACCCAAGGATTATTTGTAAGTGAATTAATATCTTTATCAAAATCCTCACCAAGACCATCTGAAGTTCCATTAACCCAAATACCTCTTTCAGATAAATTTTTCCATGTTCTTAAACCACTTGTCCAAATAACATTATTTGATTGGATTTTTGACTTATCTGAGATTGAACTAATTCGTGAAACATAAATACATTTATTTTGTAAATTATTTATATCATCAACATTTTCATTTAATTGTTTTCTATAGAATATTTTATAATTTTTTAAATTTTCAGGATAAATTTCTTCTGTTGTATTACTAGAAAAACTTATATCTTTTGGATCAATAAAATCCCAGCTCTCAAAATGATTGCCATTTTCATCTTCACCTCTTTTAGATACAACTAATCCTAATTTATGTGAGATGTAAGATACTCCTATTTTTTGGTGGCATCCACCTCCATAATTTTTTAAAATATTTCTTTCTTGAACAACATTTGAATAATCTTTGGAAAAATTAATATCATTTAAAATTTCGTTAAGTTTATTATCATTAATTCTTGTTTCAATCGCTAAAGCACCTTGGCCAGGAGAACAAGGGTTTATAGACAATGGTAAAACAGACCATAGACATTCGTTAATATATTTTTTTAGAGTTGTTTTTAATTCATTGAATTCAAAATAATTATTTAAAAGTAATCTATCAATTGCTGCTTTGGCAACAATAAAACCATCACTGTCAGGATTTTCTATAAATTTTTTAAATCTAGTGGGTATGTTACCCCTTATATTTTCAAAACTAACTTTATCAAACTTTTGTGGAAGATAATTTTTAATAAAATTTTCTAAATTGTATTGTCTTCTTGGAGACGAGCAAAGAATAGTAATCTTATTACTATCCATAGTTTTATTTTTTTTTAAGAATAATATATCTCGTTTATCAGCTCGTTTTAATGTTGCGGTTATTTTAGTTTTATCACCAACTTCAATTGGAAGATCCTTCCAAGAGTGAACGATTAGATCACATTTATTATTTATTAATTCATCCCTTAAATCATTTGTAAAAACACCTTCTGTTGGCATTTCAGAAAGAGGTGTTTTTAGATCTTTATCCCCAGAGGTATTTTTTGTTAAAAGTTCTATTTCTACGAAAGGATGTTTTGATTGCAAATAATCAGAAAATTCGCGTGCTTGAATTATTGCTAAGTCACTTTTTCTCGATAAAACTCTAATTTTCATGGATTATATTTCTTTAGATAGCACTATATAATAAATTTAGTAATGGTTGAATTTAAAGGTACAAAATCTTCTTGGGGCTTAGTTGCAAAACTTTTTCATTGGTCATTAGCATTTCTTCTTTTTTGGCAGGTTGCTACAGGGGTCAGCCTTCATAATATGGAATTTTCTCCTGTTAAAATGGGCTTTATTATTACTCATAAATTTTTTGGCACCTTAGTCTTTAGTTTAGTGGTGCTTAGATTAATGTGGAAATATATATTTAATACTCATCCAAAATATGAAAATATTCCTTTATTTCATAAATTCGTTTCGAATTTAGTACATTTTGTACTTTATGGTTTAGTTATTCTTATTCCTATTCAAGGTACCTTTATGACATGGCTTGGAGGAGAAGATGTTCATCTCTTGGGATTAATTAAAATACCACCTTTAATCGAAGAGAACTTTTTTCTATACCCTCAAGCTCTAACTATACACTACTACTCAGCACTTATATTAACAGCTCTTTTTTCACTTCATATTGCAGCGGCGTTGTATCATAGATTTATGATTAAAGATAAATATGGTGTCTGGAAGAGAATGTCTTTTAGTAGAAATAAGGTGTGACAATTCATTCAATTAAGTACTTACAATTAAAGATTGGGTAAGATATCTAATAAATATGCAATACAAAAGTTTCTTTAAATCTGAATTAAAAAATCTCAAAGAACAAGGACTTTATAGAGACTTTAGAAACATAGACAGACCTATAAAAAGTTTTCCAAATGCAGATGAAAGTTTTAAAAACAAAGAAAGAGAAGTTGAGGTTTGGTGCTCTAATGACTATCTAAACATGAGTCAGCACCCAGAGGTAGTAAATGAAATTGTAAAAACACTACTTGAATATGGATCAGGTTCAGGTGGAACAAGAAATATTTCTGGTACATCAACCTATCATACTGAACTTGAAAAAAAACTGGCAAATGTTCACAATAAAGAAGCAGCATTAGTTTTCGCTTCTGCGTACACAGCAAACCAATCTACTTTATGGACTTTAGGAAAAAAAATTAAAGATATTGAGATATTTTCTGATGAATTAAATCACGCATCTTTAATACAAGGTATTAAGAATAGTGGAGCTAAGTGTCATATATTTAAACATAATGACATTGATCATTTAGAACAGTTACTAAAAGAGTCAAATATAGATAATCCTAAGTTAATAGTTTTTGAAAGTTTATACTCTATGGAAGGTATAAGATCACCTATAGTAAAAATAGTAGAGTTAGCAAAAAAATATAACTGTATGACATATCTGGATGAAGTTCATTCAGTTGGAATTTACGGTGAAGAAGGTAAAGGTATTGCAGTAGAAATGGGAGTTGAAGATAAAATAGATATTATTAATGGAACTTTAGCAAAAGCATATGGTCAAATGGGAGGTTATATTGCAGCCAGTTCAGAAATAATTGACTACATTAGAAGTTTTGCACCAGGTTTTATTTTTACAACTTCAATCTGCCCATCAATTGCTGCAGGAGCAGCTAAAGCAATAGATATTGTTTCTCTGGCAGAACAACTAAGAATAAGAATAAAAGAAAATGCAGCCTTAATAAGAGAAAATTTAGACTCCTTAGCAATCCCTTATTTGGATACAAATTCTCATATTGTAGCAGTATTAATTAATGATCCTTTTTTATGTAAAAAGGTATCTAAAGATTTAATTGATGATCATGGTATTTATGCACAACCAATTTTTTATCCAACTGTACCAAAAGGTTTAGAAAGATTAAGAATAACTGTTACCCCAAAACATAGAAAAGAGCATATCGAAAAAATGATTAAGGCTCTTGATATAGTTTGGTCTAAAAATAATTTGCCAAGGAAAAATATTAATAAAGTTACAGCAAATATTTAAGTTTTAATATTGATATCAATCTGCCTAGCAGCAAAACCATAATAAACTACAGCTAAAGTTATTATAAAGCCTCCAATTATTACTGTTGTACTTGGTACTTCATTAATTCCAAAAATAGGAAGCCAAACCCACAAAACTCCTCCAACAACTTCCATTAACGATAAAAGTGCTAGTTCAGCTGAGGGTAAGTATTTTGCTCCAAGACTGTAAAGTATTAAGCCAGCTGCAACAATTATTCCATGAAGTATACTCAAATAACTATTTATTTCAGGCATCAGAATAAAAGGTTCAAAAGAGAAGCCTAAAATAAAGAACGCAAAAATTGTACAAAATATTCCCGCTAAAACAACTGTTGTGAATTTTGGTGTTTCAGGTTTCCATCTTATTGTTACCGTGTATAATGCAAAACCAGTTGCAGAAATAAATCCTATTATTGCACCTAAAGCAGTTCCAGAAATACTGTCATTTATAATCATTACGCAAACACCTATGAATGCTACAACCATTGCAATTAATGTTGATCTTTTAAGTATTTCACCAAGAACAAAATAACCAACAATGGCTGCAATAAAAGGCATGGCTGCTAACATAAATAATGTAACCGCAGCCGTAGTCATAGTAATAGAAAAGATGAACCCAGTAAAAGCTGTTGCTAGAAATAAACCTCCAAGTATAGATGGTATTCCTATTTTGAGAAAATTTTTATAAAAAACAAAACCTTCACGAAAAAACAAATATATAAGAAGAATAATTGAAATTGTTAAACCTCTATAAAATAAATATTGAAAAACATATTGATGACCGTCCACCATATATCTAACGGTCAACGCACCAAAACTCCAAAAAATTCCAGCAAGAAAAACTACACTAAAAGCATATAAATAAGAATTTTGACTCATTATTAAAAGGTCAAATCATTAAATTTAATAAAAGTAAATTAATATTTTAGTTATTTATTTGAATATCGGTTTCTTTACTTCCTGAGATCTTAAAATTAACTTTATTATCATCATTTTTTTGTATTTCAGATACAGTTGACATTTTGCAACTGTAAATAAAAAGAAATAAAAAAATTATTGGCAACTGCCTATAGATCCAAGAGCACATTTTTTACCATCTACCCAAACTGCATTCGACAAATTAGCTTCATCAAAAATTGCACCTGATATGTTAGCACCAAGTAGGTTTGCCTCATACAAGTTTGCACCTTTAAAAGTAGCACCAAAAAGATTAGATCCTTCGAAGTTTACTTTAGCAAGATTTGCATTGTCAAAATTAGCATTATTACAATTTGCTCCCTGTAAATTTGAAGCATATAAATTTGAATTACTAAAATTTGAAAAGATAAAATTACCAATAGATAGATTTGAATTATTAAGCTGGGATTTTTCAAAATTAGACAAAGATAAATTAACTCCTGACATTTGAGAGTTTGCCAAACCAGTACCAGAAAGATCTAGATTTTCTACAAAATTACAATTTGTCCAATCAACCTCATTTGCTGGCTGATCACTACATGCAGCAAATACAGAATATGAACTGAAGAAACTAAAAATAAAAAAAACTAAGAATCTCATACCGATTTTTTATGATCAGTTTATGTTAAATTTAAGGCAGATTAGCGAGAAGTGAGTTTTAATTCAATCCTTCTATTTTGCTGCAGATCACTCTCAGTTTCTCCATCACTGATAGGATAAAACTCTCCATATCCTGCTGATGCTAATCTATTTGGTGGAAAACCAAGATCAAGAAGAAGTTTTAGAACAGTATTAGCTCTAGCTGAAGATAGTTCCCAGTTAGATGGATATCTTGTTGTCTGTATAGGTCTTTTGTCAGTGTGTCCTTCTACCATTATAATCCAGTCAATTTCAAATGGGATATCATTAGTAGTCTCTTTTAAAGTAAGGCCAATTTCACTTAACTTTTCTTTACCAGATAGTTGTAAATCTGCTGAAGCAGAATCAAATAGTAGCTCTGATTCAAAAATAAATCTATCTCCTACAATTTTAATGTCTTTTCTATCACCTAAAATAGATTGTAATTTTCCAAAAAACTCAGATCTATATTTTTGGAGTTCAAATACTTTAGATGTAAGGGCTTTATTTAGTTTTTCACCAAGTACTTCAATTTCTAAATCCTTAATTAAAGCCTGACTTTCACTCGCTTCTAGAGCACTATTAAGTAAAGCTATTTCTTTTTGTAAAGTATCAATTTGATTAGAAAGAATTTCCACCTGTTCTAATGTTTTTGAAGCCTGTATTTCCATTTTTTCAATTTCTTCAAGTGATGTTTCTTTTTGTGCTTGATTATCTTCTTCTAATGAAACAATTTGATTTTGTAGGAGTTCTAGTTTTTCAAGTTGCTGTTTTTGTTTTTCCTCAGACAAAGAAAGTACATTATTTAATTCAGAAATTTTTCCACGAAGATTGAAAATGGTATTATCTTTCTGTAGTAAGTCTTTATTTAATCTTGCTAGTTCTTCGTTTTTAAATCTAATTGCATCGAGTTGCTCATTAAGTGATGCATCTTTTAAGCCAAGACTATCATTAATTTCTAAAAGATCATTCATTAATTGTTGATATTGAGATATTTGATTTTGTAATTCTTCATCTCTTAAAGATAATTCAATATTTGTTTTCTCTAACTCGTTATTAAGACTTAGTAGTTCCTCATTTTTGTTTTTTATTGCCAACAATTGCTCTTCAATTCCTCCATCTTCTAAACCTAAACTTTCGTTGATTGCCATTAAATTATTATTCTTTTCATTTAATTCTGAAATTATTGCTTTAAGAGATTTCTCACTTTCTATTAGTTTAAAATTAGCATTATCTAATTCTTGATTAAGTATTTTAAGCTGATCAATCCTTGTTGCTAGCGCTTTATTAATCCTTTCACCTAAACCTTCGGTTTCGAGTAAAGCAATTTCTTGTCCTTCATACGTTTCTAGAGCATTTGCAACTATTCTTAACTCTTTTAGAAGACTGCTAATTTGCTCTGATAAAGCAATAATATTTTGTTCTTGAACAAATATTTCTGATCGTTTTTTTGCTATATCTGTTTGCAATTGTTCACTTAATAACTGTTCACTTAGTAAATTTGATTGCGTATCTTCAAGTTTTTTCTCTGTTTCTGACAGGGTTGAAAGGGCTTCTTCTTTGTCTTTAGTTTCAATAACTAATATTTTTGAAAGTTCATTAATTTGTGATCTTAAATCTTGGAGTGCTTTATCTCTTCCTGATATAGCATCACTTAAGTATATTTGTGAAACTGTAAAAACCATTAATACAAAGATAATTACAATTAATAATGTAGCTAAAACATCAACAAAACCTGGCCAAATATTCGTTGTATCAGCAAGTCTATTTCTTAAAGACCTAGTAGACATTATTATTTTTTAATTTTCTTTAATTCTTTTTCAATATTCTGAAAATACTCTTTAACTTTTTTTGCTTCTAATATTCCATTTTTACTTAAGGCTTCTGTTAAGTTCATAAGAGAAGACTGCGTATTTAATTGAGAAGATAGGAAGTTTGAAAGTTGTTTATCAAGATTAGATGAGTTTGAATTTATTTTATTAAGTATTTCATTAAATTTATCTAAATTGTTTGAAATTTTCGTTTGATTATCAGATGATTTTTTAAAAGCATTTAAAAGATTTTCTAAGTTATCATAAATTTTTTGAATTGCTTCAGCTGTTGGTTTATCTTCAACTTTAGAGAAATCTGGTGACGAATTGGAGTTGAGTATTTTCTCAAAGTATTGACTAAATTTATTTTGAGCTTGACCAAGGTTTAAATCAAGCAACCCCAGTATTAGAGAGCCGGCTAAACCCAACAATGAACTACTGAATGCGATACTCATTCCTTCTAGTGGAGCATTTAAACCATCTTTTAGAGAATTAAAAAAACCTGCAACATTTGTATCATCTATA
This sequence comes from uncultured Alphaproteobacteria bacterium, assembly GCA_902521325.1. Lineage (GTDB taxonomy): Bacteria > Pseudomonadota > Alphaproteobacteria > HIMB59 > CACPNW01. The sequence continues at coordinate 10,884 of CABYRE010000003.1, read as the reverse complement.
CCTAAGCCACTAATAACATTACCAACAGATCCAATAGTTTTAAGAAGTCCCCAGAAAGTTCCAAGAAGACCTAGAAAGACTAGCAAGCCTACTAAGTAACGAGAAGTTTCTCTTATACTTATCAAAGTCATATCAGAATTTTCTATCAACCTATTTATTGATGAACTTTTAAAAAGAAATTTTCCATCAAGATTTTTTAATTCAAGAGAAATATTTTTATCCTGCCCTCTTAATGTTGAAAATGCTTCTACAGAATTGGTAATATTGAAGTTAGAATAAGATATATATTTATAATTTAAATTAATGAGATGAAAAAAATTAAATACTATTCCGCTTAATAGAGCTAATAAAATTATAATGTTAATAAATATATTTGATAAAAAAGCATTTTGTAAAACTGGGTATAATAAAACTACAATAACAAAAGTAGCAACTAAAAATATCGAAGCTCTAATTATGTAATTGTTTAGTGATTGTGCCATGTGTAAAGGATTATATCACCTGTGTTTGAAATTCAATAAATATAAAGAGCTTAATTGTAGATATAATTTCTCGTGAGAGGCAAATTGTTAATATTTTTTGCTATTTGTATTTGAAAAACTACATTACCCATATTTACAAAAGAATACTTACTTGCCAAAAGATAAAACTCCCACATTCTAAAGAAACGTTGATCGAACATTTTTATAATTTTATCTTTATTTGTAATAACATTTTGATACCAACGTGTAAGAGTATGAGCATAATGTAGTCTTAATACTTCAACATCAGTAACATTTATATTAAGTTTTTGTGTTTCATTCATTACCTCAGATAAAGATGGTATATAACCACCAGGAAATATATATTTTCGTATCCACGGACTTGTGGCAGTTGGTTTGCTTCTTTGACCAATTGTGTGTAAAAGAAAAACTCCGTTTTCTTTTAAAATATCATTCGCTTTACTGAGGTATGTTTTAAAATATTTAACTCCAACATGTTCAAACATTCCAACAGATACTATACGATCATATTTTTCTGTTTCATTTCTATAATCTTGTAAAGCAAAAGTAACTTTATCACTTAAGCCTTCCTTCTGTGCACGTTCAGAAGCTGTTTTGAATTGATTTTCTGAAAGTGTAATTCCTTTGACTTTGGCTCCAGTAGATTTTGCTATTTCTATTGCCATACCACCCCAACCACATCCAATATCAAGAACACTCATATTTTTATCAATTTGCAGTTTTCTGATTATGTGTTCTTTTTTATCTTTTTGAGCTTGTTCCAAGCTAATGTTAGGATTATGAAAATATGCACAAGAATACTGCATATCTTTGTCTAAAAATAGTTTGTACAAATCTTCATTAATATCATAGTGGTGCGCAACATTATTTTTTGAATTTACAAGCTGATTAATTTGCTGAAGTGGCATGAAAATAGAGGATAAATATTCGTAAAATTTATAAAATTTATTGTTTGAAATAAAATCATCGTAACAATTAGTGATTAGATTTAGAAATTCTTCTATAGTGCCTTTTTCAATTATTAACTCTTCATTCATATAAGCTTCACCAATATGTAAATTGGGATTAAAAAAAAGTTTCCTCTCTATAGATTTATTTTTTAATCTAATACGAACCTGTGGATTTGAGCTTCCAAATTTATAAATTTTCTCATTAGAGTCAATTATCTCTAATGTTCCGTCAAAATTTAGTTTTTTCAGTACACTAAATAACATGATGTATTTATTTTAAGAAAATCGTTACTTATGTCAATAATTCTAAGTTATTAACATTTGATTGGAAAATAATTGTAGAGTTAGACTTAAGCAGCAATGCGACGATTTTTTTGAGCTTCTTTTTCTTTTTTAAGCTCTTTTTCGTCAATATAAGCGACATCACAGTGATTCTGACAGTATGGTTTACCAGCAACAGTATCAGCTTCACAAAAATGGAAGTCTTTTTCTTGAGGATCGCCAATTGGCCATTGACAGCTAGAAAAGCTATGCATCACACTGTTTTGTTTAAAATAGTTTTTTAAAATAGACATAATTTTTATATTTATTAATTGCGAAGTAGTTTATATTTATGAAAAAACTAGTATTCAAGATCAAATATTTAAAAGTTGTTAATTATCAATATGTTAGTATCTTAATCATTTTGACCTACTATATGTTGATGTCTAATTTTCAGAAAAAACGAATCGGATTATCTAAAAAATAAAATTACAAATAATATTACCAAAAAAAACAGATAAGATTTTATCACAAAACTTTTAGTTAATTTAGATTTTGGAGGTTTTCTTAAATATATAAAAAAAACAATAGTACTCCAAAATAATAATAGTATTGCCCACCCTGTTAAGAATGCATAATAAAAATCAACTGACATCAATTAGTAATAAATTAAACTATATTGCGCAATGCAGCCCAGTTTTTTGAATATATTTTTGATGATACTCCTCAGCTTTATAGAATTCTTTAGCTTCTGAAATTTCTGTAACAATATTTAATCCTGAACTCTTAGCATATTCATTTTTAGAGTTAATAGATTTAATTTTTTGATCTTCATTATAGTAATATATTGCTGATCTATATTGAGTCCCAATATCTGGACCTTGTCTATTTAGTGTGGTGGGATTATGACATTTCCAAAAAACTAAAAGAAGTTCTTCAAAAGATATTTTGGAATTATCAAATTCAACCAAAACTACTTCAGTGTGATTTGTATTTCCTTGGCAAACACTTTCATAAGAAGGGTTGATTGTGTTCCCTCCTGAATAACCAACTAATGTTTTTATAACACCAGATGTTTTTCGGAAAGTTTCTTCCACACCCCAAAAACAACCAGCACCAAATAATGCTTTTTCCATATTGATAAATATATATGTAATATAGAATATATCAATTTTTATGAGCTCAAAATTTAAAATTTTAGGTAAAAAAATTATTCATAATGGTTTTTTCAAAATGAAGGAGATTACTCTTAAATATCAAAAATACGATGGAAAGTGGAGTAATGAAATAAAAAGAGAATTGTTTGGTGGTGCTCAAGTCTCTGCTGTTTTGCCTTACGACCCTGATAATAAAAAAATAGTTTTAATTCAACAGTTTCGACCAGGGACTATATCTAAAAAAAGTAACAATTATCTTGATGAAATAGTTGCTGGAATAATAGATAAAGGTGAGACTCCTGAAGAAACAGCAATTAGGGAATGTTTTGAAGAAACAGGATGTAAAGCTAAAAATCTTAGACCAATACAAGGTTACTTCCCAGCACCAGGTTCTTCCGAGTCTTTCTATCATCTTTTTTTGAGTGAAGTTGTTGCACCCAACAAAGAAATTATAAAAGGTCTAGAAAGTGAGAATGAAGATATTTTAGTAAAAAGTTATAGTTTTGAAGAAGTAAAAAAGAAGATGGAAAATAATGAAATCCTAAATGGCCTTACATTAATTGCACTTCAGTGGTTTTTTCTAAATATTTATAAATCTTAAGTTCCAATACCCCTTTGATATGGTTGAACTAATTGCTTACAAATTAAATTCATATCAAGAGTTTCGACACTTTCATCAATTGTTTGATATTCTTGACACTCATATATTTCTTGATCTTTTTGAAGAACTGTAACAAATAAAATAATAGTTAAGCCATTTCCAACTTCTATATCACTTATAGCGTAACTCTTTACTTCAAATCCCTCATTAATAAGATCTTTGTATGATTTTTCTGACTCCAACCATTGATCAATATTTGGATTGGCAAATGATAAATTAGAAGATAAAATAAATAGAGAAAATAAAAAGATAGTTAGTTTTTTCTTAGCCATTCTAAAACATCATTTATATGTTTGTTGGGAGGAAAAATAGGGTAGAATACTTTTTTAACAATATTTTTTTCCACAATAAGAGTAATTCTTTTAAAATAAATTTTATTTTCATTTGTAAATTTAGGAATACTTAAAGCATTCATTAAAGAATAATCTGAATCACTCAAAACATCATATGGGATAAGTAATCTGTTTGTCATTTCATGAATATCTTCTACTGTTTGAGTAGATATACCAATGGGTATCGCATTTAATTTAATAAGCTCTTCATAATTATCTCTAAAAGTACATGTTTCTGATGTACAGCCTGTAGCTCCTGGAATTTGGTCCCATTTTTGAGGTAAGGTTTTATTTGGATTTCCTGTCATAGGATAAAAATACAATATTAATCTAAAAGTATCTGATCTTTTTAAGTTAAGTAGATTTCCTTGTTGATTTTTGAGGGAAATAGCAGGCAAATTTTTATTCAATAGATGACTTGATTTTCCATCATCTTTTGGTTTAGGAAATTTTGCGTAATCCATACTAATTTGTCTTGTATAATCAAAATCTATATATCATAAGATACTTTTATGACTCAAATTAAACCTTTATCTAGTATGCAAACTCCTCGATTTGCTGATGTTGCAACGTTTTTTCGATTACCTATAGTTAAAGATTTAAATAAATTAGATTATTGTATATCTGGAGTTCCATGGGATGGTGGAACAACTAATAGACCGGGCGCAAGACATGGTCCCAGAGAAATTAGAAATGCATCATCACTAGTAAGACTCTATCATCCAGTCTCAATGAAGAGCCCTTATGATAAATTTAATATTGCAGATATTGGTGATTGTCCCGTTAACCCAGCAGATCTTCAAGATAGTTTAGAGAAAATTGAAAAATTTTATGCAAATATTTTTGCGTCTAAAACAATTCCATTGTCAATAGGAGGTGATCATTTAGTTTCCCTTCCTATTTTAAGGGCTATTGCGAAAAAAAAACCATTGGGTTTATTTCAGTTCGATTCTCATTCTGATACTTGGGATACATATTTTGGAGGATTCAAATATACTCATGGCACACCTTTTAGACGAGCTATTGAAGAAAATCTTATTGATCCCAAAAAATATGTAATTTTAGGACTAAGGGGCGCATTATACGATCCAAATGATTTAACATGGGCTAGAGATCAAGGTGTTACCATAATTACTATTGATGAATATTATGAAATGGGTTTTAATAAATGTGTTGAAAAAATCTATACCGTTTTAGGTAAAACGGATACTTATTTTACTTTTGATATAGATGGCATTGATCCTACTTTTGCACCAGGAACTGGTACTCCAGAAGTTGGTGGTTTTAATGTGAGAGAAGCGCAAACAATTATAAGAGCTCTAAATAAATTAAATTTTGTTGGTGGTGATGTTGTAGAAGTATCACCACCATTTGATTCTAATAATATGACTTCACTTGTTGGAGCAACAATAGCATTTGAAATGCTTTGTACTATGACTAAGGTAAATTAATTTATAAATATTTATTTACTAAACATCAATCATACTTCTCTCATCTAGAAGATTTTCTTTTATTAAATTATCCCATAATTCTTTTGGTATAGGATAATTTAAATTTTCTAAGTTGTTTTGAACTTGTTCAATTCTATCAATGCCTAATATCATAGATGATATTAATTTATTAGAGTACGAAAATTGGAGTGCTGCAGCAGGTACAGGAACATCGTATTGTGAACAAATTTTAGATATACTTTGATATTTTTCTTTTATATCAATTGGTATCTTATCATACCTATAAGTAATTTGATCTCCAATACCTTTTGCTAAAATTCCTGAATTGAAAACACCACCTAAAATTATTCCAATATTATTTTTTTTTGCAATTGGAAAAAATTCATCGAGTGCAGTTTGATCTAAAAGTGTATATCTGCCTGCAAGAAGCATACAATCAAAATCACCTTCATTAGCAAATCTTGCACAGATATCAGCATCATTTAATCCTACTCCAATAGCTTTAATAACTTTTTGTTCTTTAAGATCATTTAATGCTTTATATGCGCCATTCATTGCAGTTTTAAAATAATGATCTACTTCATTACCAAAAGTGTATCTATCTACATCATGAATCAAACAAATATCAATCTCCGGTACTGCTAATCTGTGTATCGATTGATCAAATGATCTCATAACTCCATCATAAGAATAATCAAAATGTGGAATAAAATTTATATGACCTTTAAATTTTCCATCTTTATAATAATTTCTTTCTGGAGTAAGATATCTACCAACTTTGGTTGAAAGATAATAACTTTTGGGATCAATAGTTTTTATAAAATTACCAATTCTGTGTTCACTTAAACCATATCCATATAAAGGTGATGTGTCATAGAGATTAATATTATTTTCAAAACAACTTTTAACAATATCAAAACAATCAGTTTCATTTAATTCTTCAAATAAATTCCCTAAAGGAGCTCCACCAAATCCAATTGATGTAAGTTTGATATCTGTTTTACCTAAGTTTCTTTTTTCCATATAATGTTGAAATTATTTAAATTAATTAAATAAATCAACTAATATAGAAATTATTTTTAATTTATAAGTTTATTAGCTATAAATAATAAATGCAAAATTCATTTAGATGGTATGGTCCAACTGATCCTGTTAAATTAACTGATATAAGGCAGGCTAACGCGGAGTATGTAGTAACATCATTACATCAAATTCCTTATGGTGAAAAATGGAGTAAAAATGATATAAAAAAAAGAATAAATTACATAAATAAAAATAATAATTCTTATAATATTAATTTAAAATGGAATGTCGTTGAAAGTATTCCTGTGCATAATAATATAAAATTAAGAACTAAAAATTTTAAAAAATTAATAAGTAATTACAAAGATACAATTGCAAATATTGCAGCAAATAATATTAATACTATTTGTTATAATTTTATGCCAATAGTAGATTGGACAAGAACTCAACTAGATTTTAAATTACCTACAGATGGATTAGCCCTAAAATTTAATTATTTGCAAATAATTATATTTGAAATGTATATTCTCAAATTAAAAAATTTAGAAAAAAGATATTCGAACAAACAAATAAAAAATGCCGAAAAACTTTTTAAGTTAATGAAAACAAATGATATTAAAAATTTAAAATTAGCAGTAATGGGTGGTTTACCTGCCTCAGAAACAAAATATTCTGTGAGTGAATTTAAAGAAATGCTTAGTGCTTATAAAGATATGGATAACATAGATATAAAACAAAATTTAAGAGAATTTATTAAGGAAATAATGCCCGTAGCAGAGGAAAATAATGTTGAAATGGGTATACATCCAGATGATCCCCCTATTCCACTTTTTGGTGTACCAAGAATTGTATCCACTATGGAAGATTATGAATATATTTTAAGTTCTTATAAATCTCCAACTAATGGTATGACATTTTGTGCAGGCTCCTTAGCATCTAATTTTAATAATGATGTTTATCAAATATTTAATAAATTTAAAAAACGAATTAACTTTATTCATCTTAGAAATGTAAAAAAAGAAAAAGATAAAAAAAGTTTCTATGAAACAAATCATCTAAGTGGAGATGTTGATTTTGTAAAATTAATAAAACTAATATTAAAAGAAGAAAAAAGAAGAAGTAAAAATAAAAAGGTTGAAATTCCAATGAGGCCAGATCATGGACATTGTTTACTAGATGATCAATTTAAGAAATCTGTAAATCCAGGTTATACAGCAATCGGAAGAATGATGGGGCTATCTGAATTAAGAGGTGTTATAAAAGCAGTTAGTTAATTTTTATCAAATATCAAATTTTATATTAATTAGAATTACATCACCTACCTGAATGTTTGCCAATAAATAAATATTATTTGTTTTTTTTTCAATTTTTACATTTGCACTTTTTCCATAAATTTGTTTAAATTCTTTTACTTCTAAAGGAAGTTTTAAAATTCTTCCTTTAATTTTATTTGACCCAAAATTATAAATGGAATAGATTTTTTGTTTTCCATGTGAATTTGAGAATTCATTACAAATAATTTTTTTTGATAAAGTATTTATTAATGGAATTGAATTATCTCCATAAAAATATTTGTGATATTTTTTAAGAATAGATTTAAGAGACTTTATATTCTTTTTTTGCTCAATACTAAATGGAAGCCAACAACCAAAAATATCTTGCCAAATAACCATTCCCATTCCATTAAAAGCCGCTCTTTTAATTAACGAATCCTTGTCAGATCCAACACTCCATCGAGAAACAAGATTAAGTGGATGTTCTGGAAAAAGAAAACGAAAAAAATTTGAATTTATCTCCACTTTAAAATTCCTTCTAATATCACCAATCTGATCCCATGAACTTGTTAAACTTTCAATCTGCCTTTGCTCTCTTGGTGTACCTTCTGAACAAAATTCAAACGAGGGAAATTTTTTTTGAATTTTTAAAAATGAATCAGGTAAAGAAGACATTGTATCAAGAAAAAAACCATCGATACTTGTTGCTTTAATAAATCTTTCTAAAGATTTGGCGTGACTATCTAAGCTTTCATTAGATCTAATATCCCATGGTTTAAAAGGAATAAAAAATTTAATTTTATGCGAATGACAAATATCAACAATTTTTTTTATAGTTTTATAATATTTTGGTAAATATTTATATAATTGCCATTGATTACTTTCGTCTAAACCCAATCTCGGATACTGGTGCCAAAATAAAATTGAATCATAACCACCAAATTTTTTCCCTTCTTTAATGATTTGAATAATTTTAAATTTCATTTTTTTATAATCAAAAGCCTCTTCTCCATAAGCAAACATAAAGAATTGTAGATAATTTTTTTTTATCCATCTATTTTTACTATCATGGTATTTTCTTAGATCATATTTTTCTCTGGTATTTTCTTTCCAAAGACCGAAAATTTTTTCTCTTCCTTGAGAGCTTGTGTAAATTTTCATTAAAATGATATCTGTTAATTCACGTGTTAATTGAACTTCAGTTTCAAGCTTTTCAAAATTTTCATTTGATATAGCTTCACTAATCCCAAGATTATAGTTTGCCTGCCAAGGGAATTGATCGTAAAATTCAAAACCTAAACATTGATTTCCTAAATTATCAGATATTATTGAGGGTGGATATTCGTGTAAATTCCAAACTCCTTTATTTATTCTTTTTTTTCCGTCAAAAATATCGCCTGGCTTTAAGAAATTTTTATTTTTATGAAGGTTAATTAAAAATGGAAATTTTAAGAGCACTTTCTTCGGAATATTTTTATGCCATCTAGCAGATAGCTGAAAAATAAAATCAATAATATTTTTTTTCTTCTGAACAAAAGATATTCTTCCTTTAAAGAAATCATTTTCAAAATTTTGTGAAAAATCTATTGAAATGACGGTGAAGTGAACATCAGTTTTTTTAAAGACTTTTTCTATTTTATACTTATTTCTCGGAATTAATTTATTTTCAACTCGAATACTAAATATTTCATTATTAATATTTTTTATAAAATTTAATTTTTTTAAGAAAATGTTTTTATCTAAATCTAGAGATAAGTTAAGACTACCTAATGAAAAATCTATAAAATTTTTTTTATCTATAAATTTATTCTGCATCATAAACACATCGAAAACCAAGGGTAGCAGCCCTGTTCATTCCTTCATTTAATATTTGTAATTTCCAATGATAGCTATTTTTTCTTGCACCTCCTCCAACATGCCAATGATCATGTGCATAGAAATAACTTCCTCCTCTTAATAAAGCAAATTGGTGATTGCCATCATGATGAATACCGGCAGTCCACTCCCAACAATTACCACTCATATCTACACAGCCACACCAACTTTCTCCTTTTCTAAATGCATTAACAGATTCAAGTTTATTGCCATCATGATTACATAATAAAGGATTAAACTTGTTACCCCATGGCCAGTCTAGATATTTTGGACCAGCTGCAATATATTGCCATTCTTCATCAGTTGGAAGTCGTCCACCAACCCATTTAGCATATGCAATTGCATCATTTTGAGAAACAAACACAACAGGAAGATTAAATATTTTTTTATTTGGTTTGTGTTCTAAAAACCGTTGTGAATCTCTTGGCTGATAACCAGTTTTTTTTAAAAAAAAGGAATATTGTTGATTAGTTACTGGATATTTATCAACTAACAAATTTTTAATTTTAACATTTCTTGGACCATGATCAGTTGAGCATGTACCCTCAAGTGTTAGATGTTCAACTCTATAAGTATATTCATTTGATTCTATAAATATTTTTTTATTTTCAAATGATTTCATATTTTAAAAGTCTATTTTAGTTGCTTTAGTGTATCAAGAAAAAAAGGTGATTGTATTTGCTTTTTCAATAAAGGATCTTTAGTTTTTTTCATCCATCTTACAATTTTTCTCAATAGTTCGAGCTTAATACTTTTATATTTTTTGCTATTAGCTAGATTTTTTCTTTCATATTTATCTTTATAAAGATTGTTTGCCATGATATAGGAAGACACTTGGGTTGTTATGGAGTAAAATCTGTCAATTCAAATGCTATAGATTCACTAGCAAAAAATGGTATCTTATTTAAAAACTCATTTGCAACAAGCCCTGGTTGTAGTCCAAGTAGAGCTGCGATAGCTACTGGGATGTATCCTCACAATACAGGTGTATTGGGGTTAGCACATGCACATTTTGGTTGGAGTCTTGATAAAAAAATTAATCACATCGCAAAATATTTTTCAAAAAATGGTTATGCCTCAATTCTTTTTGGATTACAGCATGTCACCTATCATGAAAAAACACTTGGTTTTAATAAAATTTTTCCAGAGAGACCAGCTGATGAAGTGCTGAAAAATATCACAAAGATTATTGATAATAAAATTTTCAAAAAACCTTTTTATGCTGAAGTTAATTTCTTTGAACCGCATCGTCCTTTTGATTATGGAGGTGTTAAGCCAGATAAATCTAAAGGTGTGTATATTCCAAAATATATACCAAAAAATATTTATAGCCGAAGAGAATTTGCAGAAATGCAAGGAGCAATTAAAAAAATGGATGATACAGTTTTTAAAATAAT
>CABYRE010000002.1 GCA_902521325.1 uncultured Alphaproteobacteria bacterium | reverse complement strand
TATTTTGGAGCAAAAAGCTAAGTTTGATCATAAAAGAATTTTAGACAAAAGAACAACAGCAATATCAGAAGGTACCAAAAGATTTCTTGATGATGAAACAAAAATTAAAATATTTACAACAAGACCAGACACTATTTACGGAGCAACTTTTTTAGCTCTTTCAAGTGAACATGAGTTAGTAAATAAAATTTCAAAAAATAATGATAGCTTAAAAAAATTTATTAAAGATTGTGTAAATATTAACCCAGATAAAGTTAAAAGAGGTTTTGATACTGGTTTATTTGCAGACCATCCATTTATAGAAGGTAAAAAACTTCCAATTTTTGTAGCTAATTTTGTTCTTAAAGAATACGGGTTAGGAGCAATTTTTGGTTGCCCTGCACATGATCAACGAGATCTTGATTTTGCAAGAGAATATAATCTTGATGTAATACCGGTTGTTAAACCAGTTAATGTTATTGAAAATAATTTCAAAATCACAACTGAGGCTTTTATTGATGACGGTATAATGATTAATTCACACTCCCTAAATGGATTAAATGTAAATGATGCTAAAGATAAAATTATTGAAAATATTGAGAAGAAAAAAATTGGAAGAAGAAAGGTAAACTTTAAGTTAAGAGATTGGGGGATTTCACGACAAAGATTTTGGGGTTGTCCAATTCCTATAGTTTATAGAGAGGATGGAGAAATATTAACTGTTGAAGAAACAGAGTTGCCTGTAAAACTTCCAGAAATAAAAAATTTTACTGAATCCTCCAGCACACTAAATAATATGTCTGAATGGAAAGAAACTGTTTGTCATAAAACAGGATTAAAGGCTATAAGAGAGACGGATACGTTTGATACTTTTTTTGAATCTTCTTGGTATTATTTTCGTTATTGTAATGCAAGATTAGAAAAGCCTTTTGATAAAAAAGATATAGATTATTGGTTACCTGTTGATCAGTATATTGGTGGTATTGAACACGCTATATTACACCTTCTTTATTCTAGGTTTTTTACAAAAGCGCTTAGAGATCTTAATTATTTTAATTTAGATGAACCGTTTAAGGGGTTGTTTACACAGGGAATGGTAACTCACATTACTTACAAGAATAAAAATGGAGATTGGATAGAACCAAAGGATGTTGAAATAGTAAATGGTGCCTTTAAAGATAATAATGGTCAAGAAGTTAGAACTGGAAAAATTGAAAAAATGAGCAAGTCTAAAAAAAATGTTGTTGATCCAAATGATATTATTAGTTCATATGGGGCAGATACTGCTAGATGGTTTATGTTATCTGATAGTCCGCCAGAAAGAGATTTGCAATGGACTGATACTGGTATAGCTGCATCATTTAAGTTCATTAATAGATTATATGAATTGGTTGAGAAATTTAAAAATCATCAATCAAATAATGGTGAAAATCCTAAAGATATTAATGAATTAAAAATTATTATTAATGAGGTGACAGAAAACATAGAAGCATTTCAATTTAATAAATCAGTTGCAAAAATTTATGAATTTGTAAATATTCTCAATGATGCATTGTTAAAAAATAAATTGTCAAAAGAAAACTTTAAATGGTCTCTGGAAAAATTATCAATTATACTACAGCCATTTGTGCCTCATATAAGTGAGGAAATATGGTCAAGTCTTGGAAATCAAACATTATGTATTAATGAAACTTGGCTCTTAGAAGATGTGATAAGAAAATCAGAAATAAAAATTGCCATACAAATAAATGGTAAAACAAAAGAAATAATTGATATTGATGATGGGTTTTCTAAAGAAAAAGTTTTAGAAATCGTTATGCTTAATGATAAAATTAAAAAAAATTTATTAGGTAAAAATATTGTGCGAAAGATCTATGTTCCTGGTAAAATTGTAAATTTGGTTATTAAATGAAAAAGTTATTTTTCGTCACTATATTTACTTTTATTATATCCTGTGGTGATATCGATTTCATTTATAAAGAAGATAAAAATCTTATAAATCCTTTGTATGAGAGAACAGAAGTTAGTACCTCCGGTTTAGATATAACTTTTATGAACTCATACCTTCCAATGTTTTTTGGCAACAAAAAAGAAGGTCGTTTTAGTCTATCAATCGAAGTTGAACAAAATAAAATAAAAAGGTCTGTAGAAACAAATCAGGCTACGTCAAAATTAAGATATGAGCTCAAATTTATTTATATATTAGTCTTAAATGAAAAAAATTGTGTAACCTTTGATAAAGAATTGGTATCTCATTTTTCTATAATTCCTAAGTCTTCTGGTTATAATTATGGTACTGACTCATCTTTAGAAAAAAAATATCAATTGGCTGTAACTGAAAATTTAAATCGATTTGTTTCTATAATAATTGATAGAGATTTAAATAGCTGTTCATGAAAATCAATTCATTGAACATACTTATAAACCAAGCATCGGTTTTAAATAAAAAATTTTATTTTATAAGTGGTAATGAAAAAACACTTATGGAAAAAATAAAAAAAATAATTGTTGAAGGTTTTAAAAAAAAAGAAAATGTTCAAGTAAAAAATATAGAAACAATTAGTGATTTTGTTGATGAAGTTGGGCTTTTTGGAGATAAAAACATATACATTGTGAATGGTAATAAAGAAATAGATAAAGAGTCTTTAGATAATTTAAGATTATCAGAAAATCATTTTATTTTTTTACAGGAAAATTCACAGAAAATTAAAAAGATAAAAAATTTATTTAGCGTTGATAAAGATTCTTATTTAATTGATTGCTATGAGTTAGACAAAGATTCAAAAATAAAAATTTTAAATGAATTTTTAAGAGTAAATAAATTAGAGATCTCGCAAGATGTTTATTGGTTTTTGATTGATAAATTAGATAGTAAATATATTTTCTTTGAAAAAAATTTAATTAAAGTACTTGAATTAAACAAACAAGACATAACATTGGATAAAATTAAGAAAATATTGACTGTTGATGAATCTGGTAAAGAAAGAATTTTCTTCAATTTACTTCAAAAAAATAAGGAAATTATTGGGCTTTATAGAGATAAAATTATAAATAACTCAGATGTAAACGAACTTTATTATTATAGTAAATTTTTCTGCCAGCTTATCATAGATTGTAATAGTGAGGATGAATATAAAAAAAAAATTCCAATATATCTATTTAAAGAAAAAAATTATTTAATTGATATTTATAGAAAATATAATTCTAAAAAGAAAAAAATGCTTTTAAAATTGCTTTCGTCAACAGAAAGTATTTTAAGAAAAGAAAGCGGCTTATCTTTGGTTGTTGGTCTTCGTTTTCTTTTGAATATTAAAAAAATTACTATTTCTTAAGCCTTTTCATTAAATCATCTAATTGATTTAAATCAGAGTAATAAAGAGTTAGTGAGCCAGATGATCCATTTTCATTAAATTGGATGGATGTTTTTAGACCTATTTTGTCTGAAAGCTCCTTTTCAAGATCAGTTATATTTGGGTCTTTTGAAATTTTTTTAGTTCTATTTTTTTTAAATTCAGATGTTATTTTTTCTATCTGTCTTACGCTAAGTTTTTTATCAATTATTTCTTTGGCCTTATTAATAGCATCAGGCACACCGATAAGAGCTCTCGCATGACCCATTGATAAGTCACCACTTATTACCATTTGTTGTATTTTTATATCAAGCTCTAAAAGGCGTAGAATATTTGAAACATGACTTGGGCTTTTACCAATTAGTTTAGCAAGATTTTCATTGTTAATGCCTTTAATATCAATTAATCCTTTGTAGGCATTGGCCTCCTCAATAACATTTAGGTCCTCTCTTTGAATGTTTTCAATTAAAGCGGCCTCTAACACATTGGTGTCATCTAAATTTTTAATAACACATTCTACTTCATGCATTCCATTTAATTGACAAGCTCTCCACCTTCTTTCCCCAGCAATAATCTGATATTGACCGTCTTTTATTGGTTTTATAATTATGGGTTGAATCAATCCTTGGTTTTTAATTGATGAAGAAAGCTCTTTAAGTTCTTCATCTTTAAAATTTTTTCTTGGTTGAGAGGGGTTGGGAATTATTTGAGATATATTAATTTTTTGAATTCCACTGTTGCTATCAGTGTTATTATTTGTGCTTGATAGAAGAGCTCCTAAGCCCATTCCTAATTTGTTATCTTTATTCATAGTTTTTATTCTGATTTAAAATTACTTCTTTTGCAAGCTCAATGTAAGCCAAAGAGCCTGCGGCTTGTGTATCGTATACCAATGCTGGTTTGCCATGGCTTGGAGCCTCAGATATTTTAACATTTCTGGGAATAGTTGTGTTGTATACTTGGTTTCCAAAATGTTCCCTTACGTCTTTCTCAACTAAAGAGCTTAGTGAATTTCTTTTGTCTAACATTGTTAATAAAATTCCTTCAATTTTTAAATCTTTATTAAAGTTTTGTTGAATTAGTTTGATCGTTTGCATTAAGGCTGAAAGACCTTCAAGAGCAAAAAACTCAGATTGAAGAGGAATTAGTGTGGTGTCTGAAGCTACTAGTGAATTAATTGTAAGTAAACCAAGCGCAGGTGGACAATCTACAAAAATAAAATCAAAATTATTAATCTCTGCAAATATTGATTTAAAGATGTACTCTCTATTTTCAAAATTTGTAAGCTCTACTTCTGCTGCAGCTAAATCTGTGTTTGCTCCAATTATCTTAAGACCAGGAATTAATGTTTCTTTTATACCTTCTTTTAAAAGTTTCTTTTCATGAATCATTTCATAAATTGATGGTTTTCTTTCATCATAAGAAAGCCCTAGTCCTGTACTCGCATTACCTTGTGGATCGGCGTCCACAATTAAAACATTTTTTTTCACCGCAGCTAATGAAGTGGCTAGGTTTATTGTGGTTGTTGTTTTACCAACACCACCTTTTTGGTTGGATATAGAGATAATTTTTTTCACAGTTTTTTATATTTGTTTATTTTTAACACATACCCATCACCCTCACTTTGACTTGGATAAAGTTTGTATTCAAGGTTAAAGGATTTTTTTGCATCATGTATTTCTTTCTTAACACTTCTTCCTTTTAGAAAAAGCAGTGATGTATTTTTTTTATTAAAAAAACGTGAATAATCTAATAGTTTTAATAATGGAGCAAAAGCTCGGCAGATAATAAAATCAAATTTTTGATTTTTGATTTTCTCAACCCTTGTGCAAATAGTTTTAATCTCTAAGTTCTGTTCATGTGCGAATTCTTTAATAAAGTTTATTTTTTTCATTTTAGAGTCAATCAATAATATATTTGTATACCCAAAAATATATAAGATCACCCCAGGTAAACCTGCACCAGTGCCAAAATCTATTATTGATGCGTTTTTTTTCGAAATAAATTCAGATAGTTGCAATGAATCATTAATATGTCTATCCCATGCAATATCAATTGTGGAAGGCCCAACTAAATTGTGTATTTGGTTGCTTTTTTTTAACTTCAATATGTAGTTATCTATTAAATCTATTTGCTTTCCACTGAGATTATATTTTTTTATTACTGAGCTTTTATCCAAATTATGCTGCTTTTTTATTTTTATTTTTTTTAATGTATCTGAGCAGGGCTATGGTGGCTGCTGGTGTTACACCTGATATTCTTGAGGCTGCACCAAGTGTGGGTGGTTTAATTTTTGATAATTTTTCAACTATCTCATTAGACAAACTTCCAACTAATTTATAGTTGGTAGATTTAGGAATTTTTAAATTTTCTTCTTTTTCAAAATCTTGTATGTCCATTCTTTGTCTATCAAGATAGCCTGCATATTTAGCTTCAATTTCGATTTGTTCAATTACATCATCTTCTAATTCAGTTAATTCAGGAAGTATTTTTTTGAGCTTAGCGGTTGTAATATTAGAAAACGACAAAAGATCTATGATATTTCTTTTCTTTCCGTCTTTGTTTATTTTTATCCCCTTTTTGAGAAGTGCGTCTGGTGAGAATTTGTGATTTTTAACAAACTTAAACCCCTCTTTGATCCTTCTGGATTTTTGTTCAAATTCTCTTTGCCTGTCCATATCAACACAACCGATATCAATTCCAAGCGGTGTAAGTCTTAAATCTGCATTATCAGCCCGAAGTAAAAGTCTATATTCAGACCTTGATGTAAACATTCTATATGGCTCTTTTGTTCCTTTTGTAACCAAATCATCTATCAAAACACCTATATAACCAGAGGACCTCGGTATTATAAATTCTTTATTAGATGTTGTTTTAAGTGATGCATTTATTCCAGCCATTATACCTTGAGCAGCAGCTTCTTCGTATCCAGTTGTTCCGTTTATCTGTCCTGCAAAAAATAAATTTTTAATTTTTTTTGTTTCAAGTGTATGTGTTAGTTCTTGCGGATCAACAAAATCATATTCAATTGCATAAGCGGGTTGTGTAATTGTAACGTTCTCTAAACCTTTAATTGTTTTAACAAATTGCTCTTGAATTTCAGTTGGAAGTGAAGAAGATATTCCATTTGGATATATTAAATCACTATCTAATCCTTCTGGCTCAAGAAATATCTGGTGTGATGACTTATTTTTAAATTTATAAATTTTATCTTCAATAGAAGGGCAATACCTAGCTCCCATTGATTGTATTTCTCCCGAATACATTGGTGATAGGCTCAGGTTCTGAGCGATTATTTCATGAGTGTTTTTATTAGTATGAGTAATAAAACAAGATATTTGAGGAATGTGTATATCTCTGTTGATAAAAGAAAATGGAATAGGTTTTTTATCTGGGTGTTGTTCATCTAAGTCATTGAAATTTATTGTTTTTTTAAGTAATCTTGGAGGTGTTCCTGTTTTCAATCTGCCTATTGAAAACTTTAGTTCTTTAAGCCTTTTTGCAAGCTTTATTGAGGGTTTATCACCAACTCTTCCAGCTTCTTGCTTCTCAGATCCTATTCTTATTACCCCCTGCAAGAAAGTACCTGTAGTTAAAACTACAGATTTGGAAGATATCTTTTTGTTATCATTTAAAACAACACCATTTACATGATTATTTGAAACAATTAAATCTTCTACTGATCCCTCAATAATTTGAAGATTTTTTTGTTCAGACATGAGTTCATTTATGGCATTTTTATATAAAATACGGTCTGTTTGTGCCCTTGGGCCTCTTACAGCAGCACCTCTGCTTGAGTTTAACATTCTAAATTGTATACAGGATCTGTCTGTAGCTTTGGCCATAATTCCATCTAAAGCATCTATTTCCTTTACAAGATGTCCTTTTCCAAGACCTCCAATTGCAGGATTGCATGACATTTCTCCTATTTTATCAATTTTATGAGTAATTAAAGCTGTTTTTGATCCATTTCTTGCGGATGAGCATGCTGCTTCTACGCCTGCATGCCCCCCACCAATTACAATTACATCAAATTTATTGTCCATGTCTCTTTTCACGTGAAATTACTTACCTATACAAAAATCACTAAATATTATATCTAAAATTTTCTCAATATCAAATTTTTGATTAATTCCATCAATATACATAATCGATCTTCTAACATTTTCAGCAGCAATATCTATTTCTTTTAAATCTAAACCCTTAAGTAATACAAGGGATTTCTTTAGACTTTCCATATGTCTTTCACGTGAAAAAACTGGTCCAGAAATTGGTTTTTTCTTTAATTTTGAAGATATGGTTTTAATAAGAGACTCAATTCCATAACCAGATACTGATGAAATGCTATGCACCCTGCTAATTTTCTTTTTATTAGTATCATATTTTGATTTAACAAATATTTTTGATTTAATTTTTCTGTAGTTTTGCTTTTCATTGTTTTGAAGAAAAACTATATTTAAATCAGACTTTTCAGCACTCTCTAAGGATCTTTCAATACCTATTTTTTCAATTAAATTTTTAAATTTTCTTATTCCAGCTGTATCAATAAATGTGTATTTATCTCCTTGTATATCTAGTGTGGAACTTACTAAATCTGTTGTAGTTCCTGGTATATTAGTAACTATAGAAACCTCTCTGTTATTAATATAATTAATAAAGGAAGATTTTCCTGTATTTGGCTTTCCAATAATAGTTATTGTAAAGCCATCATGAATTTGTCTAGATAAAGTTGATCTTTCGATAATATTTTCAATTTGTTTATATATGTTCTTATTTTGTTCTCTTATGTTTTTATATATTTCTTTAGGAAGTTCTTCATCAGCAAAATCAATTATGGCCTCTATATCTGCTAGAAGTTTTTTTTGTTTATTTGATATTTCATTAACTAACCTATCTAAATTCCCACTTAAATTACCAATAGCTATCTTTCTTTGATTTTCAGTTTCTGCATTAACTAAATCATTAATTGTTTCAGCTTCTAAAACACTGAGCTTATCATTCATTAGAGCTCTTTTAGTAAACTCTCCAGGGTCAGCAAGTCTGATCTTTTTTTTTAATAGGGTTTTAGTTATTTTGTTAATTACAGAAATACTTCCGTGACAAGATATTTCCACCATATCCTCTCCTGTATAGCTTTTTGGTGATTTAAAAAAAGTTGTTAGCGTCTGATCTACAACATTCTTTCCGTCTAATAAATTGTTTAATGTAGCAAAGTTTGTTTTAAATTTTTTTTTAGAGGATATTGATTTAATTGTTTTATGGGAGCCTTTTCCCGAGACTCTAAAAACAGCTATACCTGATTTACCTCTTTGCGTAGCAAGAGCAAAAATTGTCTCTTTAGAAGCTTTCATTTTTTGGGAATTAAACCCAAGATGATATTAAGTAAATAAGTAAATAAGAAAGATTATAAAAAATTTATATTTATTTAGTTCCCATGCTTTGGAAGAACTCGCTGTTAGTTTTTGTATTTTTCATTTTATCTAACAAGAACTCCATGGCTTCTGTACTTCCCATTGGGGCTAATATTTTTCTTAAAATAAAGATTTTTCCAAGCTCGTCTTTATCAAGTAATAATTCTTCTTTTCTTGTTCCTGACTTACCAATATCAAAAGCTGGGTAAGTTCTTTTTTGGCTAAGTTTTCTATCTAGAACCATTTCACTATTACCAGTACCTTTAAATTCTTCAAATATAACTTCATCCATTCTGCTTCCTGTATCTATTAAAGCAGTAGCAATAATTGTAAGTGATCCGCCTTTTTCAACATTTCTTGCAGCTCCGAAAAATCTTTTTGGTCTTTGTAAGGCATTAGCATCAACACCACCAGTTAACACTTTTCCACTAGATGGAACAACAGTATTATAAGCTCTTCCAAGTCTAGTAATTGAATCAAGAAGGATTACAACATCGTGTTTATATTCAACCAGTCTTTTAGCTTTTTCAATTACCATTTCTGCAACTTGAACGTGGCGTGAAGCAGGCTCATCAAAGGTTGAGCTAATTACCTCACCCTTAACTGATCTTTGCATGTCTGTAACTTCTTCTGGTCTTTCATCAATTAGCAGAACAATCAGTTTAGCGTCAGGACTATTAGCGGTTATAGCATTAGCAATTTTTTGCATAATTATTGTTTTACCAGTAAACGGTTGTGCAACTATCAACTGTCTTTGTCCTTTTCCAAGAGGAGCGATAATATCAATTATTCTTTCTGTATTATCCGGCGTAGGTTTTTCTTGTTCAAGTCTAAATCTTGCTTCAGGATACAATGGTGTTAAATCTTCAAAATTAACCCTATTTTTAACTAATTCAGTTTCTTGACCGTTTATTTTATTAATTTTAGTTATAGCAAAATATCTTTCCCCTTGCTTGGGAGACCTGATTTCACCTTCTACGCTATCACCAGTTCTTAGGCTAAATTTTTTAATTTGTGATGGAGAAATATAAATATCATCTGGTCCTGGAAGATAATTTGACTCTGAAGACCTTAAAAAACCAAAACCATCTTGCATAATTTCTATAACCCCTAAACCAGTGATAATTTCACCTTCTTCAGCAATTGTTTTTAAAATTGCAAACATCAAATCTTGCTTTCTAAGTGATGAAGGGTTTTCTATACCAAGCTTGTCTGCCTGTTTTAAAAGCTCTTGTGGTTCTTTTCCTTTTAATTCCTGTAGATTCATAATGTTGTTGGGGTGGTTAAGAAATGAAATATTTTAATAATCAAAATTGAAGTTAATGTCAAAATAATAATAAATATATAATTTATATATTTAATTGTAGTATTAGTTGTAAGGTTAAAAACCTTAATTACTGCTTTATTATTGTATCATCCTTAATTTACCAACATATGAATAACAACCCTAACAAATATGTTAATTTAAAGCATATTGAAAAAAAATTATTATTTTTAAATAATTTGCAACGCAATAAATATCTAATAATTTGTTATTAATTTTGTATAATAAATATATTAACACCCACCCTATAATATTCAGACAAGTTATTAAGTTGTTAGCAACACATTTTTAAAACAAAAGAACTATTTCTTAAATTCAAATTATATTTAATAGTGTTTATAACTATAACTTTTATTAACACACTTATGCACCAAAAATTTATATTAGCCAGTTCAAGCAAATCTAGATACAAAATATTAAAAAATGCAGGATTAAATTTCACACAAAAAAAACCAAATTGCAATGAAGAGGATATTAAACAAACTATTAATAGAAATACAAAGCCTGAGATTTTTGCAAAAAAACTTTCCTATGAAAAAGCAAGAAGTGTAAGTATAAAAAAATTGTATGCCAATAAGATTGTTTTGGGCTGTGATACAGTCATTTATCACAATGGAAAAATTCTAGATAAAGTAAACTCTATTGAGAAAGCCCAAAAAAAAATCAAGTCTCTATCAGGAAAGACACACTTAATAGTATCGGGCTTAACTATTTGTTTGAATGGTTCTAAAGTTTGGGAAAATTACGAAAAAACCCAGGTTAAAATAAGAAAGCTTAATAACAGTGAAATAACAACATACTTAAAAAAAACAGGTAAACAAATACTAAGCTCTGTTGGGTGTTATCAAATAGAGAGCTTGGGGCCCAATATTATTGAGAGCATAAAAGGAGATTATTTTAATGTTATGGGATTGCCTTTATTTAATTTGCTAGATTATTTATATTCAAAAAAATGAAAAAACTTTACGTAGTTGGGAACAAGGTATCTAAAAGTCTTTCGCCAACAATATTTAACTATTGGTTTAAAAAATATAACATTAAAGCAAGTTACGGATATTTAGAGCTTACAGAAAAAAACTTTCATAAAAAAATAAAAGAGGTTTTGGAAAAAAAAGATACGCTTGGTCTAAATGTAACCATCCCATTTAAAAACAAAATTATCAAACACCTTGGCAAAATAGATGCTCATGCAAAAAAAATTGGTGCTGTAAACTGTGTAACAAATAAAAAAACTATAAATGGAACCAATACTGATTGGACAGGATATTACAAAACCCTACCAAGGATAAAAAGAACTAAAAACAGAAAAGTTATTATTTTGGGTTATGGAGGCGCATCACACGCTATTCACTATGTTTTAAAGAAGAAGGGTTTTAAAGATATTTTAATTTTCAACAGATCTAAGAAAAAAATTAAGTATTCAAAAAACACTGAGTATACAAAAAAATATAGTGATCTTGAAACACACCTTGAGGGAGCTTTTTTAATAATTAATACCACACCAATAAACCCTGTGTTGAAAAAACAC
This sequence comes from uncultured Alphaproteobacteria bacterium, assembly GCA_902521325.1. Lineage (GTDB taxonomy): Bacteria > Pseudomonadota > Alphaproteobacteria > HIMB59 > CACPNW01. The sequence goes on along the minus strand of CABYRE010000002.1, from coordinate 94,076 downwards.
TTAAAACTTATTATTAATTCCACAATTGTAAGCGACATTGTTTACAGCCCAAAAAACACCCCATTTCTCAAACAGTTTCAAAAGAATAAAAAGATTTATGGAATATCAATGTTGATAGAACAGGCTAAACCGTGTTTTAAAATGTGGTTTGGTAAAAACCCATCTGTAGATGAAAAAATGCTTAACGCTATTTATAAAAAAATTTAATGACAAAAACCATAGCAATAACAGGCGGGATAGGATCGGGTAAATCCACCCTTTGTATTGAATTAAAAGAAAAAGGTTTTAAAATTCACAGTTCAGATGAGCAGGTGGCCAAAATATATAAAAACCCTGATAAAAAATTTGTTACTTATTTACGTACCATAGGTTTGTCGAGGAGCATTTCAAAAAAAAACATAGATAAAAAAATTATATCAAAGATTATTTTTGAAAATAAACAGATAAGAAAAAAGCTCGAGTTATACATATTTAAAATAGTTAGAAAAAAGAGATCTATTTTTATAAAAGAAGAAAAACAAAAAAAAACAAGATTAATATTTATTGATATACCATTATTGTTTGAAAACAATTTAGAGAAACAGTTCAACAAAGTAATATCGATAATAGCCCCCAAACAAGTGAGATTAAAAAGATTAAAAAAAACGAGAAAAATGACAGAAACACAGTTTAAAAATATAATTAAATCACAAACCTCAGACGTTATAAGAAAAAAGAAATCTAATTATGTTATTTACAACAACTCGACATTAAAAGATTATAAAATCAAGATTAATAAGTTAATAAATAAGCTTTAATTAAAACAATGAGAGAAATAGTTATTGATACAGAAACCACGGGCCTTGATTATAAGACCGGCGACAGAATAATAGAAGTTGGTTGTGTTGAACTCAAAAACTATGTTCCTACAGGAAACACACTCCAATTTTACTGCAAACCAGACAGAAGTATAAGTGAGGGGGCAAAAAACATTGTGGGCCTTTCAGATGATTTTCTTAATCAACAAAGACCATTTGAAGAAAACCATAAGAATCTCTTAAATTTTTTGAAAAATGACACATTGATAATTCACAATGCATCATTTGATTTAGGTTTTATAAATAATGAGTTGTCAATCTTAGGATTACCCCATTTAGATAATCCTGTAGTTGATACCGTTTCTCTTGCAAGAGAAGTTCTAAATACAAGAATAGCTAACCTCGACTATTTGTGTAGAAGATTTAACATTGATTTATCAGACAGATCATTTCACGGAGCCTTACTTGACTCCCAACTTTTAGCCGCAGTTTATTTAGAGTTAAGGGGGGGTAAGCAATTTTCTATGGAGCTGAATTCAAACATTGATGAAAAAAACACACAAATTAACAACAAAAACGAAACAAAAACCAAAATAATAGAAGTTAATAAAGAAGATTATCTTGCCCATAAAGAAATGTTAAAAAAACTAAAAAACCCTCTTTGGAAAAAATATAACTATTAATATTTGAAAAAGTTATTATATTGAAATCAAATGATTTACGGCGACCTTCAATTTTTTGATATTCTAATTTTTGCGGCTATTGCTGGATTTATTATTTATAGATTGAGGAGTGTTCTGGGTAAAAGAACAGGGTTTCAAAAAAATATATCAGAGCCAAAACCTCAAGAAACCAAAAAACAAGAGGATGTTCAAAACATACCTTCTTTAATGGATAATGAGACAAAGCTTGGAGCTGTATATAAAAAAGTAAATAATTTTAATCACCGAGAATTTCTTGAGGGCGCCAAGAAAGCATTTGAAATTATAATTTCATCTTTCAATAATGGAGATAAAAAAACACTGAAAAATCTTGTGTCAAAGGATGTTTATTCTGCTTTTGAAAAAGCAATTGATGAAAAAACAAATAATCCAGAATCACAATTTTATTCACTCATTGTAGAAGGTATCGCAGATGCGAAAGTAGAAAATAACACGATATCAATATCGGTTAATTTTATTAGTGAACAGATGTTAAATAACGATGAAGGTTCTATTGTTAAAAATAAAGACACTTGGACTTTTGAAAAACCTGTAAACTCCACTAGCCCTATATGGATACTAACTCAAACTTAATATTTGTCTTTTAAAGAACTCAAAGATCGAATTAAAAAAAACGAAGGTTATTCTGATAAGCCTTATCAAGATCAATTAGGGTTTTATACTATTGGCTATGGCCATCTCATTACAGAAAAAGAAAATAAATATTACATTAAAAAATTTAAAAAAAAATATTTTGAAAAATTGTTTGAGATAGATTTTATAAAAGCAAACGAACAATACAAAAAAAATTTTTTTAAAAAACATCACACAACCTCTGAGAAAGAATTATTAGTAGAAATGATTTTTCAACTTGGGGCAAAAGGCGTCTCTAAATTTAAAAAAATGCTCCATTTTCTAAATAAAAAACAAAAATTCATGGCATCACTAGAGATGTTAGACAGCTTGTGGTATTTGCAAACACCGGAAAGAGTAAAGAATTTAATTAAAAACTATACAAAAAAATAATGGAAGAAGATTTTTTTTTAAAAAACATGAAAGGTGTAAAACCTTTTAAAAAAGACACCTCTATAGTTAAAACGAAAACAACTAATAAAAAAAATGTAAAATTAGATAAAAAAACTAATACTATAAATACCAGCAAAAAAACAATAACTGAACACAAAGTTAGTAGCCCAGAGTTTAAATTATCATTTGGTGAGGTTAATAAGGAGCTTAAGAGAGGAAAAATTAATATAGATAGAAGAATTGATCTTCACGGGTACGGTTTAGTCGAAGCGCATGAAAAATTTATAAGTGAGGTGAAAAAAAATTATAACAAGAATAAAAGATGTTTGCTTATAATTACTGGAAAGGGTGTTCATAAAAAAAATCAAAATGAGCAAGACACAAACCCCAAACTTTTCTATGGAAAGATTAAAAACTCAATAATAAATTGGATAAACGAAGACAATCTTAAGAAATATATCCTAACATATCAAGATGCGGGTTTTGAACATGGGGGTGACGGAGCTCTTTTTGTCTATTTAAGAAAAAAAAAGTTTTAAATTCTTTCTAACTTAAACACCCTTTTTTTGAAATGAATAAGAATTTCATATGGAAGTAAATCATCTTTAACTAAAAATTCAATTTTTTTTAAATCATTTCTTTTATGGTCTGCCCAAATATTTACATAGTCTTCAATTTCTAAAATTATATTTCCATCCTCACTTTTGTTTTGTTTAAGTGTGTAAATTCTTCTCCCATCAATTGTTTTTGCCTCATTTTCTCCATTTAAAATATTTATAAAAGAGGTAATTGGGTCAAAATATAAATATAAGTCTTCTAGGTCTACTCTAGCTCTTTCTTCTTCTATAGGCTCTTGTTTTAATTCAATTAAATAATCATCAAAAGACATTTTAACTATTTTTATTTTCTTATTAGTTTTCCAAAACTGTTTATAATTCTTGGTCTTAAACATGTTGTTTTCAATAACCCCAGTTGAAAGATAGCTTCCTTCAAATTTATATAAAGGCGAAAAAATGCCAGAATTTTTCAAATTAATTTCTGTTTGAAAAATATTATCATTAATATTTAATGACCAACTAAAATTACCAATTTTTATTCCTGTTGTGCTGACTTTATATTCTGCACTAAAATTATTTGCATAGGATGTGTTAATTACAAATATAATAAAAAATACTAGAAATTTATTCAAACAAAACCTCGTAAACATCAAGTTTTCTTTTTGTAAATTTCTGATCAGGTGAATTTATTTTTAACACCATATATTCTTTCTCTAAATAATTAATATCTGAGGGGCTCCCAATTAAAGTAAAGTTTTCATTTATATTTTTATTAAGGGGAGATACTATTTTAAAGTGATTTGTTATTTCATCTCCTTCTTTATGTGGCATATAGAAATTAATATCCTTATCTCTTAATTCAAAATTAAGGCTCGAAAATAAAAGCCGATCTGAAACCACTATATTTTTTATGACACCATCTGAAGAACCACTGTAAATTTTTAGAGCATAATCATTTATACCACTTATTCGGTCAAAAATTTTAGACGGATAGCTAATTCCAATCATTACAAAAAGAATTAAGCAGACAATAAAATTAAACATATAATTAGCAATCTTTAAAAAAGAATTATTAATTCTAATATATAAAAGAGCAAATAAAGAAATTAAAGCTGGAGCAGCCCAATTTGCATTAGCTCTTACAATAATAGCTTCTACAAAAACAATTAAAATTATAGGCATAGAAAATATTAGAAAAATTTTTTGAATATAGTTCCATTTATTAAATCCAAATATCCCACCCAAAACCATAAACGGGCCTAACATTAAAACTTGAATTAACAAAAATTCTAAACCTCTAATGAGATCTATTTCAATATTTCCAAAATTTGCATTATCCGAAGTATGCTGAAGTGTTATCCAGTCATTATTAAAGTTCCAAATAATATTTGGTACGATAATTACAAATACACATAAAAAGGTAAGACAAAAACCAAATAAATTATCCAAAAAAATTTTTCTAAATCTTTTATCTAGTAAAATTAAAACAAATAAACAAATCACAAAATATATAGCTGCGTATTTTGATAAAAAACCTAACCCCAGAAAAATACCTAATAATATAAAATTTTTTAAACTATGTTCACCATTGATCTTTACTAATTCATTAAGTGAAAGTGTCCAAAATAATAATAAAAAAAGATCAGTACTAATTATAAAAGATGAAAAAGAAACAGCGGGTATAAATAAAAAAATTAAACAACCCGCGAATGAATCTTTTTTGTTTATTCCAGCGCTAATTAAAAGATTATAAATACTCCAGGAAATCAATAAATAAACAAACGATGGGAGAAGTTTTAATGAAACAAAACTACTACCTAATATTTCGGTATAAACCCTTATTATCCAGGACAAAAATGGCGGTTTCGAAAAATAACCAAAGTCAATATTTTTTGACCATAACCAATACTGTGCTTCATCACCAAACAAATTAAAGGTAGTAAAATTTAAGGCACCAATTTTTAATAAAAGTAAAAAAATAAATGATGGCAACAAAATTTTATTTAACATAATATTTTTTATACAATTCAAATAAAATTATATTTAAAATTACAATAAAAAAGCCAGCAAAAAAAATGTCACTTAAAAAATGACCACCAGCCATTATTCTAATCAAGCCAAATACAAAACCAGCAACAAAGCTTCCATAAAGAAAAATTATTTTTTTTGTAATTAAATATAAAACAATAATTGAAAACCCAACAGAAGCATCACCTGAAACAAAGGAGCAGTTTGTTTCACAAGCATTGGTTATTTCAAACCAAGGGGAAAAAGACTCTTTGCCATCCAACTCCACTACATCGTTTGGTCTTGCCCTACCCCAAAAATTTTTTAGTATAAGATTTACAAATATTAAAACGCTAATAATTTGAGAAATCCATAAGAAAGATATTTCCTTAATAGAAAATTTATAATTAAAAAAAATTCTATCAATTTTTAAGAAACGCCCAACTATCGGTAAAATTAAAATATAAATCAGTATTAGTGGTAGTAAAATATCTCGAAACAATATTGAGGTTAAATCAAAACTTTGTAGTTCAAATTGTGATGCACCCTTATAAAACAAAGATGATACATATAAATCTAAGGATGGACCGGCAGTCACAAACACACAACTAAAAAATAAAATTAGAATGTAATAAAAAATCTCAGAATTTTTTTCAGGAATTAAATTTGATAATTTGTATTTATTATATTTGTTCTCTATTAATTTATTTAAAATCTTAAATAATATTAAAGCTAAAATTGCTCCAGCAACAATATCTGTAAAAAAATGTGCGCTCACAATAACTCGACTAAAAGCAACAATTGAAGCTAAAAAATAAAAAAAATATTTTAATTTTGGAAGAATAGAAACCAAAATAAAGCAAACAATAAATATCGTAGAAGAGTGTCCAGAGGGAAAAGAATGAAAATTTGATTCCATGGTAAAATATTTAAAACTAAAAACGTCTTCAAAATCAGTATGATTTGGTCTGGGCCTTCCTACAACATGTTTTATAATTTGAGTAATTATCCCTACTGTCAAAATATATACAAAGGAAGAAATAAAAAAATCAGAAAGATTTTTTGTTGATTTAGTTTTTATGATTTGAAGTCTGTTGTTTATATAAAAAACAACAAAGCCTATTATTGTAATAGAAAAATACCAAGACGAACTACCAAGTTTTGTTATTTCTGAAAAAAATTCTTTTAGAAAAAATCCATTTGCCCAATCATTTAGGTTTATAAAATAATTATAAAAAAAAAGATCTAAATTAAAAGAAGCAAAAATACTTAATGTAATTAATACTAAAATAAGTAATTCAAATTTGATGCTTTTAAAAATGCTCATTTTACAACTATTAAAAAATTTAATGAGCTTTACAATATAAACTTTGACAAGTCCTGACTTTTAATAAGCTCTCCTAAGCTATTTTCAACGTATTCTTTATTAATTATTATTTCTGTAGGACCGATATCTGAGGCTGTATAACTAACCTCTTCAAGTAGTTTTTCCATTACAGTATGGAGCCTTCTGGCGCCTATATTTTCTACGTTCTGATTTATCTCTGTAGATAGAGAAGCGATGGTATCAATTCCATCTTCTTCAAATTTCAAATCAACCTTCTCTGTTCCAAGAAGTCCTTGATACTGCTTAATCAAGCTGTTTTGTGTTTCAGTAAGAATAAGTTTAAAATCTTTTTTACTAAGACTATCAAGCTCGACTCTAATTGGTAATCTACCCTGAAGCTCAGGTAGCATGTCTGATGGTTTTGATAAGTGAAACGCCCCGGAGGCAATGAACAAAATATAATCTGTTTTTACAACACCATATTTTGTAGTAACTGCAGTTCCCTCAATGAGTGGTAATAAATCTCTTTGAACACCCTCTCTTGAAACATCTGCGCCACTTCTATCAGCTCTAGAAGTAATTTTATCTATTTCATCTATAAAAACGATGCCATTTTGCTCTACATCATCCAATGCTCTTGAGTTTATTTTATCTTTATCCAATAGTTTATCGGTTTCTTCATTTAACAAATATGCATGAGAATCTTTGACACTCATTTTTTTCATTTTCTTTTGATTGCCAAAACCTTTTCCAAATACATCACCTAAATTAATCATACCCATTTGAGAACCAGGCATGCCAGGTATGTCCATAGTTGGTAAACTTAAATTTGCATTAGCTGAAACTGGAATTTCAACTTCATTATCATTTAGTTCACCTGATCTTAGTTTTTTCCTAAAATTATCTCGAGTAGCTGGTGTTGAGCTTTTAGAAACCAAAACATCTAAAATTCTTTCTTCTGCATTTTTTTCTGCTTTTGCTTTCACCTCTTGACCCATTTGTATTTTTGTTTTTGTAATGCTTATTTCAACCAGATCTCTTATTATTTGCTCAACATCTCTTCCAACATAACCAACTTCTGTAAATTTAGTCGCCTCGACTTTTACAAAAGGTGCATTTGCTAACTTAGCAAGTCTTCGTGAGATTTCTGTTTTTCCACAACCTGTTGGACCAACCATTAAAATATTTTTTGGTACAATTTCTTCTTTTAAAGAATCATCAAGCTGCTTTCTTCTCCATCTATTTCTTAATGCAACTGCAACAGCTTTTTTTGCATTGTTCTGACCAATGATAAATTTATCTAATTCAGAAACAATTTCTCTTGGGCTAAAACTTGATTCCATATTTAAAGCTCAATAGTTTCTGAAATAATATTATGATTTGTATAAATACAAATATCTGCAGCTATATTAAGTGATTCCAATGCAATTTCTTTTGCATTCATTTTTGTATTTTTCATCAATGCTTTAGCAGCACTATTTGCGTATGGGCCTCCAGAGCCTATTGCAAGTATTCCATCATCAGATTCAATTACATCACCAGTGCCTGATAACAACAAACTTACATCCTTATCAGCTACGATCATCATTGCTTCTAATCTTCTTAGATATCTATCTGTTCTCCAATCTTTAGCTAATTCTACACAAGCTCTTTTAAGTTGGTTCTTATATTGATCTAATTTTCCTTCTAATCTCTCAAATAAAGCGAATGCATCTGCAGTAGATCCTGCAAAACCAGATATAACAGTTTCATCGGCACCAAGCCTTCTAATTTTTTTTACATTTGATTTCATCACGGTATTACCAAGACTAGCCTGACCATCACCTGCAATAACGACGAGATTATCTTTTCTAATTCCTACAATGGTTGTTGATTTAATAAAGTTTTTTTCCATTAATTGATAAGATGGCTATTTAATTATTTTTATCAAGTAATTTACCTAGAATAAATCATATTTCACTGATATTAGGCAAAAATGCGAAAAGGTAAAGTTGAGAGAAACACTAAAGAAACCAAGATAAGTTGTGAAGTTAACCTAGATGGTGTTGGACAATCTAAAATTTCAACACAAATTGGTTTTTTTGATCATATGCTGGAATTATTATCTCATCACAGCTTGATAGATATAGATTTAAAATGTGAAGGAGACACTAATGTTGATCTTCATCATTCAGTTGAAGATACTGCTTACGCAATTGCTTTAGCTATAAACAAAGCACTAGATGATAAAAAAGGAATTAATAGATATGGCTTTTCCTATGTTCCAATGGATGAATGCTTATCGAGATGTGTTATTGATTTAAGTGGAAGACCTGAGCTTGTGTGGAATGTTAATCTTGGTTTAAAAAAAATTGGTGAAATGGATACAGAGTTATTCCATGAATTTTTTAAAGCCTTTTCAAATGAAACTAAATGTAATTTACATATTGAAAACCTATATGGAAAAAACAATCACCATATCATTGAATCATGTTTTAAAGCCTTTGCTAAATGTTTAAGATTTGCTGTTGAAATAGATAACAGAAGAAAAGATATCATACCATCATCAAAAGGCACTCTTTAATTTTTAATGAAAAAGATCACTATTGTCGATTACGGCTCAGGCAATGTTTTGTCTGCTCAAAAATCTTTTGTTAAGATAGCAAAAGACAACAATATTGAGGTTGATGTTTTAATTTCAAAAAAACTAAATGATGTAAAAGATTCAACCCATGTTGTATTGCCAGGCCAAGGAGCCTTTTCTACATGCATGAATGGTTTAAAAAAAACTGATGGCTTGATAGATGAGCTTTGTGAATTTGCATTAATAAAAAAGAAACCATTTTTAGGTATTTGTGTTGGTATGCAAATGTTAGCTAATATAAGTGAAGAAAATGGAGATCATGAAGGCCTAGGTTGGATAGACGGTCAAATTAAATTATTGCCTGGAGATAATTTAAAACTTCCTCATATGGGGTGGAACTTAGTAATACCAACAAATTCAAAATATAATAACTTAATCTCAACTAAAAATGACTATTACTTCGTTCACTCTTATTATTTCGAATGTGCTGATAAAGACAATATTTTGGCAGAAACTAAGTACGGAACAAATTTTGCTTCAATAGTTGGTAAAGAAAATATATATGGCGTGCAGTTTCATCCTGAAAAAAGTTCCTCCCAAGGATTAAACTTACTAAAAGAATTTATTGGAGCATGAATATGTCTACACAACTAAAAGAAAAAATTAATATTTCAGTTGATAATATCGAAACACTTACAGATGTAGATTTAGCAGATCTTTGTAATATCACAGAACAAGCAATTAAAGCCGGAGGTGGTTTTGGTTGGTTAAGAGTTCCCACAAGAGATATTTTAATAGATTATTGGACTAAAAGAACAAATGATAAATATATCAAACTTATTGTTGGAAGACTTAACGGAGTTATAGCCGGGACTCTTCAGCTAGCGTATGAGGCTCCTAATATTGAGTCTAGGAAAAATATTGCGCGTATAAGAAGACAATTTGTTGCCCCATGGGCAAGAGGTTATGGTTTAGCCAAAACAATGATTGACCACACTGAACAAGTTGCAAAAGAAGACAACATAAAATCTTTACAGTTAGCTGTTAGAGAAACACAGGATGCAGCTATAAAACTTTTTACAGTTAAAAATTATACTAAATGGGGTGAAAACCCATATTATGCCTATATTAACGGAAGTTTTATAAAAGGTTATTATTATTATAAAAATCTATAGTGCAAATTATACCAGCCATAGATTTAAAAGACAATAAATGCGTTAGACTTTCCAAAGGTAAAGATAACTCCAGCATTGTTTACAATGAAGACCCAGAAAAACAAGCTATCTACTTTGAACAAATTGGTTGTAAAAAACTACACTTGGTTGATCTAGATGCTGCTTTTGGTAGATCAAATGTTAATTTTGAAACAATAAAGAATATTAGAAAATCAATTTCAATACCAATACAATTAGGGGGCGGAGTTCGAAGTTTAGATTTAGCCAAAAAATATTTTGAAGTTGGAATAAATAATTTGATTATTGGGTCAATGTCTGTTGAAAAACCAAATGAAGTTATAATTTTATCAAATATTTATGCGGATAAAGTATATATATCATTAGATATTCTTGAAGATAACATAATGATAAAAGGGTGGGGTAAAAATTCAGGAAAAAATATACAAGATATTCTTGATATTTATACTAACTCAAAAATTAAAGGATATGTAATTACAGATATTCAAAATGATGGAATGCTAAAAGGTTTAAATTTGGATTTTGTTAATAATTTTATAAAAAAAATAAACTTAATTAAAAAATTTAATAAAAAAATTATAATTGCAGGCGGTTTAACAGATTACTCTGATCTAATAAATTTAAAAAAACTAAACACAAAAAAAATTGAAGGAATAATTTCAGGTAAATCTTTTTATGAAGGAAAGATTGATTTGGTAGAAGCACAAAAAATTCTAAACTAAAATGGTAAAAATAAGAATCATTCCATGCTTAGACGTTAAAGATGGAAGAGTTGTAAAGGGTATCAATTTTTTAAATTTAATTGATGCAGGAGATCCTGTTGAACAGGCAAAACACTATTCTGATAATGGGGCTGATGAAATATGTTTCTTAGATATTAGTGCATCATTGGAAAATAGAGATACTATGATCAATGTAGTTAAAAAAACTGCAAACGAGGTTTTTATTCCGCTTACAGTTGGTGGTGGAATTTCATCAATAGAAAACATCCAAGCATTACTTAAAGCTGGCGCCGACAAAGTTTCTATAAATTCTGCAGCAATTAAAAATCCCAATATTATTAAAGAGGCTTCTGAATATTTTGGAAACCAGTGCATTGTTGTGGCTGTTGATGCAAAAAAACACAATAATGATTGGTTTGTTTATTCTCATGGTGGGACAAAGAAAACTGATTTACTTGCTTTAAGCTGGATAGAAAAAGTTCAAAAACTTGGGGCTGGGGAAATTCTTTTAACATCAATGGATAAGGATGGCACAAAATCTGGCTTTGATAATACGCTACTGGGTAAAGTATCAGAATTTATAAAGATACCTATTATAGCTAGCGGTGGAGTTGGAACTCTAGATCATTTCTATGACGGCGTAGTTAAAGGCAAAGCAGATGCATTATTAGCAGCCTCAGTCTTTCATTTTAATGAAATTAGCATTAAAGAAGTAAAAGAATATTTAAAAGATAAAAATATAAGCATTCGAGACTAAATTTTATGAAAATTGAAGATTTAAATGAAATTATAAATAACAGAGTACAAACAAGAAAAAAAAATTCTTACACCAACAAGTTATTAAAATTAGGACCTAAAAAGATAGCTCAAAAATTTGGAGAAGAATCCTCTGAATTAATTATAGATTTTTTAAAAGGATCAAAAAAAAGAACAATAGAAGAAGCTGTTGATGTAATTTATCATCTTCTTATTTTATTAAAATCAAAAAAAATTACTATTAATGATATTCATAAAGAGCTTGATAAAAGAAAGTAATATAAAATGTATGATGAAAACAATATTTTTGCAAAAATACTAAGAAAAGAAATACCTTGTGATAAAGTTCATGAAGATGAATTCAGTTTGTTTTTTAACGATATTAACCCTCAAGCTAAAATTCATGTATTAGGCATACCAAAATTTCCTTGTACAACCTTTTCTGATTTTTTAAAAAAAGCAGATGATGAAAATATCACCACTTTTTTTAAGAGCGTCCAACTTGTAATAAATAATATTAATATTGAACATACTGGCTATAGGTTGATAACAAATTCAGGAGAAGATGGCGGACAAGAGGTAGCACATTTTCATATTCATATTTTAGCTGGTGAAAAAATTGGAAGTTTAAGATAAATTTCAGTTTTTATTTTATAATTACATAATTAACGATTTCATTTACACCCTTTATGTTTTTAAGAGCAATAATCATTTCATCTAATAGATCTTCGCGCGTTGTAATGCCTGCTATATAAATCTTACCTTGGATAGTTTCAAAGTTAAACGTAATTGCTTTAATTCCAACGGTTTTAGCCGCTATAGCTCTTGCTTGTGTATTAATCCATAAATCACTAGCATAATCTTTTAATGACGTTCTATTTCCAATTTCTATTTCGTTTATAACTTCTTTAACCCCCTCAACCTCCCAAACTAATCTTACTGCATCAATTCTAATTTCTTGATTATCAACAAGACCTGTTAATAAAATTCTACCCTCTAAAACACTGGTATTTATATTTACAAAAAGATTGTTTCCTGCGTTTAAGAATTTAGCAGCAATATTAACTTTAATAGTAGCATCATCTACAACTGTACCAAGAGATCTTTCTCCCTCAGCAACTACCATTGCACTACCCCCACCTGAAGCAAGCACACCTGCTGGTGAACAACCATAATTAATAGACGCAATGATTAAAAATAATGGAATAAATAAAATTTTAACTATTTTTTTAATTTTAATAACCATTTGTAAATTTTGTTTTTATTAATTTTTGTAAATTTATGTACTATTTCGACGATGTCGGTCAAAGAAAATTTTGTAGCCATCTTTTTTAGTTCTTCATTATACAAATCAATGTTGTCAAAATCTTGATTTTTTGATGTTTGTCTATCAATAACAGCAACAAATTCCCCTTTAATATTTTTTTTATCTTCTAATATTTTATTTTTCACATTGCTTGGAGTCCCTCTAAAAACAAATTCATTTATCTTTGTAAGTTCTTTGCATATTGATATTGGTCTATCAGCCATAATATTTTCTAGGCAATCCAAAAAAATGATTAATTTATGGCTTGAGACAAAAACTACACAAGTCTTTGTTTCTTGAGTAATGGTTTTAATAAGATCCTCAATCTTTTTTCTAGATTTAGGAACAAAACCAAAAAAAGTAAATTCTGATATTGGTAAACCGGATAACTGTAAACTTGACACAATTGACGAGGGGCCAGGTACAGATGTGACTCTAATATTATTCACAATACAATATTGTACTAAATTATATCCAGGATCTGAAATAAGTGGCGAGCCTGCATCAGAAATTAGAACACAATTTTTATTTTTTAACAGAACTTTAATTTGATCTATAACTTTATGCTCATTATAATCGTGTAAAGCTATTAATTTCTTTTTAATGCCTAATTTATTTAGTAATTTAAGAGAATGTTTTGGATTTTCACAAATAATGATATCACACTTTCCAAGTATTTTTACTGCCCTGTAGGTTATGTCATCTAAATTGCCAATAGGAGTTGCTACTATTGAGAGACCATTAATAATATTTTTCATTACTTATATATTTATATTTATAATTTCATGTACTCCAATAAATTTATCTAAACAAGATACAAAAAATGATCAAGAAACAGCCATTTCTGAAAAACCTATTATTACTAAAAGTGAAAAAAAAATAATTGAAAAAAAAGAAAAGAAACAAGATAAACAGAATAAGATTTTAGAGGACGTTGTCTTAGATAAAACAATTATTGCTTTATTTGCAAAAGATGATGATAAAAAAACCACAAAACAATTCTTGAGTACTTATGAACTGGGTATTTATAATCTTGGTATAAATGATGTTGTTATTCAAATAGAATTTTTTGAAAATGAAAATGATCTAAAAAAAATTATAGAAAAAAATATATTACCTGGGAAGATCTTTCTAGGACCAATTCAATCTAAGTATTCAAAGCTCTTAAATAATTATTGTACTCATAATGTAATATTTTTTTCATACTCCTCTAAGTCTTCACTAGCAAAAGATTGTGTTTACTTAATAAATTTTTTTCCACAAAACGAGCTTTCACAACTTATGTTATATTTAAATGATAATGCAAAAGTTGCGCTACTTTATCCTGAGAATGAATATGGTTATTTAATAAACAGTCTAATTGATCATATAGTATTTGAAAGCTCAGCAATATTAGTAAACAGATCTTCATATAAAGCAGATTTATCAAATGTAAGAGAATCAATAAAAGAATTAGGAAAATATGAATTAAGAAAATATGAATTGAATAGACAAAAACAAATTTTATCTTCTAAAAAAGATGAAAAATCAAAAAAAAGACTAAATAAATTAGAAAGATTTAAAACTACAAGTGACTACGATTTTACTCACATCTTAATTGCTGATTATAGTTTGAATTTATTACAGGTCGCACCCCTTCTTCCTTTTTATGACATAGATCCTAATATTGTACAGTTTATGGGAACTGGAGTGATAGATGATAAAACTTTTTTTTTCGAACCCTCTTTGCAAGGAGCAATATATCCAGGTGTTCCTGAGTCAAGAAGAATAAACATAATTAACAATTATATTGAAATATATGATGATGAGTTTTTAAGAATTTCAACACTTCCATATGATTTAATAGGGCTAATAAATTTCATTTATTCCAAACAATATAAAATTGCTGACGTAGTAAGATTATTAAATAATCCAAATAAAAAATTTAATGGCGTTGATGGAAATTTTTATTTTAAAAACAATATGATCGAGAGAGATCTTAACATATTAAAGATAAATAACGGAAATTCTTTTGTAATTAATTAGTTAAAAAGTTAATTAATTTTGTTACAGCTATAGACCTATGGCTAATTTGATTTTTTTCTTTAGTACTTAGCTCGGCCAATGTTTTGTTATAATTTTTAGGAATGAAAATTGGATCATAGCCAAAACCAAATCTACCCTTGGCTTGTTCAGAAATTTTTCCATCAATCTTGCCATTAAATATAATGTTTTGATTATTTTTAATTGTTAGGCTTATTGAGGTATTAAAGTAAGCATTTTGTTTATTATTTTTTTTAGTACTTTCAATTATACTTTCAAAACAAGCCTGATTACTTTTGAAATTATTTAAAAATCTTTTTGAAAGAACACCTGGTTTCCAATTTAAGCTTTCAATACATATTCCTGAGTCATCGGCAAAACAAGGAAAGCCAGTTTTATTAAATCCGTAGTCTGATTTAATCTTAGCGTTTTCCTCAAAAGTTTGGCCACTCTCTTTTGGTTCATCGCTTATGTCTAAATCACTTAATGATAGAATTTCGAGTTTAAACTTTTTAAAAATTTTTTTTATTTCTATTGTTTTGTTTTTATTATTTGAAAAAAATAATAATTTTCTCAATTTATTTCAATGCCTCTTTTTGCTTAGAAATTATTTCTTTAACACCAATCTTTGCAAGTGAAAACATTTCTGCAAATTGATTATCGTTAAAAAAAAACTCTTCACCTGTAACTTGTATTTCAGATATATCATCTGAATCACAAATTACAAAATTTGCATCTACTTGAGCATCTGAGTCTTCTTTATAATCTAAGTCTAATATTGCTTTATTTTCTACTATGCCAGTAGACACCGCTCCTATAAAATTTTTAATAATCGGTTTTTGGAGATTATAATTGTTCTTCAATTTTTCTATTGCCAGGTATAAAGAAATAAAACCACCACTTATTGAAGCAGTTCTTGTTCCACCATCTGCTTGAATTACATCACAGTCTATTTTTATTTGTCTTTCTCCTAGATTTGATAAATCTATAATGGATCTCAAACTTCTGCCTATTAATCTTTGTATTTCTTGCGTCCTTCCAGACTGTTTTCCTTTTGCTGCTTCTCTATCCATCCTTGTATTTGTTGATCTTGGTAGCATGCCGTATTCTGCTGTAACCCAACCTTTACCAGTATTCTTTAACCAGTGTGGAACTTTTTCATCAATTGTAGCAAGACAAAGGACATGTGTGTTTCCAAATTTTACTAAACACGAACCATCTGCATGAATATTTACATTTTTCTCAAATGAAATTTTACGCATTTGATTGAAGGATCTATCTTTTCTCATATAAATTTAATAATAGTAGATAAAAATTATTTTTAAATAAAATTCTTATGTCTGATAATGTATATGCGCAAATTAATGATAGATCGAAATTAATTTTCAAAAAATTAGTTGAATCATATCTTAAAACTGGATCTCCAGCAGGATCAGAAACAATTATGAAGATGGGAGGCTTAAATCTTTCCTCAGCATCAATCAGATCCATTTTATCAAATTTACAAAAAGAAGGACTTTTGTATGCTCCGCATAGATCAGCAGGAAGAATGCCCACTGAGAAGGGTATGAGATTTTTTGTTGATGGACTTTTAGAGTTTGGAAGAATTTCAAAAATAGATAAAGAAAATATTAAACAACAATGTTTAGCAAAAGGCAAATCTTATGAGGAGGTTCTCGATGTTGCTTCTAAGGCTATTTCAGGATTATCAAGTTATGCGGGAATAGTTATTGCCCCAAAATTTCAAAAAAACTTAAAGCACGTTGAGTTTATAAGATTAAATAGTAATCAATTAATGCTTATTCTTGCTTATGAAAATGGAGAAGTAGAAAATCGCATCATCGAAGATAATGGAAAATATAATAGTTCGTTACTTATACAGGCTTCTAATTACCTTACATCAAAGTTTACCAATAAAAATATTTCAAAAATTAAAAGACTAATTCAAACAGAAATAAAAAATTCACAAAATGAGTTAGAGTCAATCTCTTCAAAATTAATTCAACAAGGTATTATTGAAACTCAGCCTAACAGCAAAAATCCTTATATTTTTTTACATGGCCAATCAAATTTATTAAAAGATGAAATAGTTTCAAAAGATTTAGATCAAATTCGAAATCTTTTTGATGAAATTGAGAAAAAATCCAGTTTTGTAGATATATTAGAAACTGCAGGAAAGGCAAAAGGTGTTCAAATTTTTATCGGATCTAAAAATTTTTTGTTTAAACACTCTGGTCTTTCTATGGTAATGGCCCCATATAAAAATAATGATCAAGAAATTATTGGGGCTATAGGCGTAGTTGGTCCAACAAGGTTAAACTATTCCAAAATTGTTCCACTTGTTGATTATACGTCAAAAATTATTGGGAAGGTGATTGATTAATGGTTGAGAAAAAAGAAGAAGATAACCAACAAGAAGATATTAAAGAACCTGATTCTGAGAATATTGAAAACGAAGAAGATAATAATGATAATGAAGAAAACACAGATACAGAAGAGACAAGTGAAGATGAAAATACAGAAGAAGATAGTTTAGAAAAGGAAATTGAAACACTAAAAGAAGAAAAAATCCGATTACTAGCTGAAATGGAAAATCTTAGAAAAAGATTTGAACGAGAAAAAGTTGAAACAATAAAGTTTGGTAGCATAAACTTAGCAAGAGATATTCTGTCGCCAGGAGATAATCTAGAAAGAGCGCTAGATGCTTTACCAGAAGATGAAAATCATCCAGAAAGTATAAAAAATCTTATCGATGGTTTAAAAATGGTACTTAAAGAATATAAAAGTACTCTTGAAAAACACGGGGTCAAAAAAATCGAAACTTTAAATCAAAAATTTGATCATAATTTTCATCAAGCTATGATGGAAGTTGAAAATAATGATGTAGAAGAAGGAACAGTAGTACAAGAAGTCCAATCTGGCTATACAATGCACGATCGTTTATTAAGAGCAGCAATGGTTGGGGTTTCCAAAAAACCAGTCGCTAAAACAGAAGAACCCACAGGAGAACAAGAAGAAGACAATCCTGAAAATGAGAGTAAAGAAAAGTCATAAAAAGCCCTAAATTACTTGTTTTTTTTAATATTAATCGGGAACATCCTTGTATTTTAAATCTTTTTTCCCATATCTAATGTAACCAATGATTATTGGTAATTAATTAAGTAAAGAGGATTAAAAATATGGCAAAAGTAATTGGTATTGATTTAGGTACTACAAACTCCTGCGTTGCAGTAATGGATGGTAAGGAGCCAAAGGTAATTGAAAACTCTGAAGGTGGAAGAACAACTCCTTCAATGGTAGCATTCAGTGATACGAAAGAAAAACTTGTTGGACAGTCAGCTAAAAGACAAGCAGTAACTAATTCTGAAAATACTTTATTTGCCATAAAAAGATTAATAGGAAGAACATTTGAAGATGAAGCGGTTAAGTCTGATAGCGGATTAGTACCTTATAAAATTGTAAAAGGTGATAACGGCGATGCGTGGGTAGAAGCGCGCGGAGATAAATATAGCCCTAGTCAGATAAGTGCATTCATTTTACAAAAAATGAAAGAGACTGCAGAGTCATATTTAGGCGAAGATGTTACTCAAGCAGTCATAACTGTTCCTGCATATTTTAATGATGCTCAAAGACAAGCAACAAAGGATGCTGGTAAAATAGCTGGCCTTGAAGTTTTAAGAATTATTAATGAGCCTACTGCTGCAGCATTAGCATATGGTTTAGATAAAAAGAAAACTGGTACTGTTGCTGTTTATGATCTTGGTGGAGGTACATTTGATATTTCTATCTTAGAAATTGGTGACGGTGTTTTTGAAGTTAAATCAACCAATGGTGATACGCATCTTGGTGGTGAAGATTTTGATCTTAAAATTATTGATTACCTTGCTGATGAATTCAAAAAAGATAATGGTATTGATTTACGTTCAGATAAACTTGCTCTTCAACGTTTGAAAGAAGCTGCAGAGAAAGCAAAAATTGAATTATCAAGTTCAACTGAAACAGAAGTTAACTTGCCGTTCATTACTGCTGATCAATCTGGTCCTAAACATTTAACGATAAAATTATCGAGAGCAAAACTAGAAGCTATCGTAGGTGAACTTTTAAACCAAAGTTTAAAACCTTGCGAAATGGCACTAAAAGATGCTGGATTACAAGCTGCTGAAATTGATGATGTTATTTTGGTTGGTGGTATGACAAGAATGCCTAAAGTAACAGAGATAGTAAAAAACTTCTTTGGTAAAGAGCCTAATAAAGGTGTTAACCCAGATGAAGTTGTTGCATCCGGTGCTGCTATTCAAGCAGGAGTATTACAAGGCGATGTAAAAGATGTTTTATTACTTGATGTTACACCGCTATCACTTGGTATAGAAACACTTGGCGGTGTATTTACAAAACTTATTGATAAAAACACAACTATCCCAACAAAGAAGAGCCAAGTATTCTCTACAGCTGAAGATAACCAAAGTGCGGTTACAATAAGAGTTTTTCAAGGTGAAAGAGAAATGGCTGCGGATAACAAATTACTTGGACAGTTTGATTTAGTTGGTATTCCACCTGCTGCAAGAGGAATGCCACAAATTGAAGTAACTTTTGATATTGATGCCAACGGTATTGTTAATGTTTCTGCTAAAGATAAATCAACTGGTAAAGAACAGCAGATTAAAATTCAAGCTTCTGGAGGATTATCAGATGATGAAATCGAAAAAATGGTTAAAGAGGCAGAAGAAAATGCTGAGTCAGATAAAAAGAAAAGAGAAGCTGTTGATACGAGAAATCATGCTGACAGCTTAATAAACGAGACTGAAAAAAACCTTAAAGAGCATGGAGATAAAATTCCTGAAGCTGATAAAAATAAAATTACAGAAGATATCGAAGAACTCAAGAAAGTGAAAGATGGTGAAGATTTAGAAGCTATAAAATCTAAAACTGAAGCACTTGTTCAGTCATCTTTGAAAATGGGTGAAGCAATTTATAAACAAAACCCTCAAGGTGCTGGGCCACAACCTGACCCATCAGGTGCTGAACCATCAGCAGATAATACAAAAGATGAAAAAGTTGTAGATGCTGAATTTGAAGAAGTAGACGAAGATAAAAAAGATTAACGCTCCATAATTTTTATAAGGAGGAGATGTGGCTGATAAAGATTTCTATGAGATACTAGGTGTTCAACGAAACGCCAGTGAAGATGAAATAAAAAAAGCTTATAGAAAACAGGCCATGAAATATCATCCTGATCGTAACAAGGATGACAAAACAGCTGAAAGAAAATTCAAAGAAGCAGCTGCTGCTTACGAAGTTCTAAAAGATTCAGAAAAAAGATCAGCTTATGATCAATATGGACATGACGCTTTCAAACAAGGTGGAATGGGTGGAGCTCAAGGCTTTGGAGATTTTGCAGGTGGTTTTTCTGATAT
This sequence comes from uncultured Alphaproteobacteria bacterium, assembly GCA_902521325.1. GTDB lineage: Bacteria > Pseudomonadota > Alphaproteobacteria > HIMB59 > CACPNW01. Next base: position 73,685 of record CABYRE010000002.1, on the reverse strand, counting down.
CTTTGAAGAGTTCTTTGGTGGAGGATTTGGAGGACAATCATCAAGAAGACGAGGACCTCAAAGAGGAAGTGATCTTCGTTATAATATGTCCGTTTCACTATTTGAAGCTTTCACTGGAAAGAAACCACAAATAAGAATTCCAACTTATGTTGGTTGTGATGCATGTGCAGCAACTGGAAGTGCAGATAAATCTGGACCAAGTACTTGTTCTACCTGTGGTGGTGCAGGTAAAGTTCGATCACAACAAGGCTTTTTTTCTATTGAAAGACCATGCCCTACATGTGGTGGAGAAGGTTCAAGTATAAAAAATCCATGTCTTAAATGTTCTGGAACTGGAAATATTAAAAAACAGAAAACAATTTCAGTTACTATCCCCGCTGGTGTTGATACAGGTACAAGAATTAGAATTGCTGGTGAAGGAGAGCCAGGTGAAAGAGGTGCAGGAAATGGCGATCTATACATTTTTGTTGAGGTTCAAAAAGATAAACTTTTTGAAAGAGAAGAAGAAAATCTATTTTGTGAAATACCAATCTCCATAACAACGGCTATTCTAGGCGGTGAAATAGAAGTACCAACTATAGAAGGAAAAAAAGCTAGACTTAATATTCCAGCAGGAACACAATCTGAGACACAATTTAGACTACGCGGTAAAGGAATGAGTATACTTCGACAAAGTAGAAGGGGCGATATGTATGTGCAAGCTAACGTTGAAATACCAGTCAATCTAAATAGTAAACAAAAAGATATTTTGAGAGAGTTTGAAAATGAAGGTGGGACATCAAAAAAACATAGCCCAAAATCACAAGGTTTTTTCTCAAAATTAAAAGAAGTCTGGGAAGATTTAACTTAATTTCTTTTCAACTTACAATCACCAAAGTATAAGAAGTTTTTATGCCAAAAATTAAAATAGCAGTTGCAGGTTGTCTTGGCCGAATGGGTCAGGAAATATCGAAACAAATTTTACAAAATAAAAATTTAGAATTTGTTGGTGGTTTTGAACACAAAAAACATAAAGACATAAACAAACCTTTAAACAAAGTTTCAAGTATACAGTCTGCAAAATTAGTTACCGCTAATGCAGCTCAGTTAATCAAAGAAGCAAATGTCATAATTGATTTTACAACACCTGAGTCAACTTTAGATAATCTTAAAATTGCCTCCACAAATAAAACAGCGGTTGTTATTGGTACAACTGGAATGACAGACGCACAAAAAAAGAAAGTAAAAAGTTATTCGAAAAAAATACCTATACTCATGTCTTCTAACATGAGTTTGGGCGTTAACTTATTATTTAACTTAGTAAAACAAACAGCATCAGCTTTAAAAGATACTGATTATGATATTGAAATTGCTGAGACTCATCACAAACATAAAAAAGATGCTCCTTCTGGAACTGCATTATCTTTGGGTGAATATGCAGCTGAGGGAAGAAAAACTAAATTAAATAAATCAAAAGTTTTAGATCGTACAAAAAAATTATCATCTAGAAAAAAAGGTGACATAGGTTTTTCTGTTACAAGAGGCGGTGAAATTGCAGGTGAACATACAGTAAGTTTTATTGGTACCAATGATAGAGTTGATCTAGTTCATAAAGCTAATAATCGATCAATTTTTGTAGATGGGGCCATCGAAGCAGCTATCTTTATTTATAAAAAGAAAACAGGTCTTTTCAATATGAATGACTTGTTATTTTAATAATGGCTTAATTGTCTTTTAATTCTTAAGTACAAACTTTCCTTTAAATCAGCATGCAAGAAAGTTGCAACTTCAGTTTCTTTATCTGATTCTCTTATTGATAACTTGGATGTGTTTTTAAATTTTGTAAAAAAAACTTTGGACCAATAAGTGCTGAATTTAGATGAATGTAAAAGTTTATTACCTTTATATTTTCTTATAGATATTTCTTTTTGATCAATATTAATTTCATCCTTAATATTTTTTTCTTTGAAATATAAACGGATTAAATAAAAAATTATCAGATATTCAAGTCCAAGAAATATAGATACAGGCCATGCACCTTGTGCAATAAGAAAAATAGAGAATAATGAAATCCAACTTATAAAAATAATTCCTAAAACTAAAAAGACTGATTTAGAACAGCTTTGATAAGGTCTTATATTTTCATTTAATGAATTCATAATTTGACATTAATATAAAATAACCTTTCTGATAAAGGGACATATGTGCACAGATATTAAATCGATAATTTGCATTTTATTATCAATTTATAATTGCTTCCAAATCCTAAAAAATGGCTAAATTCCTTTGATCTCTTGCTAATTTAGGAAGGAACATATAGATGCATTTCCGAAAAAATATTAAGTAATAATCCTTATTTAATGGTGGCTTGATGAAAAAGATTGGTAAAATTTTAGCAGCAAACAGAAGTGAAATTGCTATTCGAATTTTTAGAGCTGCTGAAGAGTCTGGTATTAAAACAGCTGCTATTTATTCTAAAGAAGATCGTTTTGCTATTCACCGATTTAAAACGGATGAAAGTTATTTAGTTGGTGAGGGCAAAGGTCCAATTCAAGCATATTTGGACATAGACTCCATTATTAAAATTGCCAAAGATGCTCAGGTTGATGCTATCCATCCAGGTTATGGATTTTTATCTGAGAGTCCTGAACTGGCTGAGCAGTGTGAAAAAAATGACATAACATTTATTGGACCTAGTAAAGAAATACTAAAAAGATTTGGAAATAAAACTGAAGCTAAAAAAGTTGCGGAGGAAGCAAAGGTAGGCATCGTTCCGTCAGTTCTTGTAACAAAAGAAAATTTAAAAAGTGTTCAAAAAGAAGTTGAGAAAATTGGTTACCCAGTAATTGTTAAAGCTAGTTGGGGTGGTGGCGGTCGAGGAATGCGTGTTGTTAGATCAAGCAATGAATTAATAGATCAAATTACAACTGCTCAAAGTGAGTCACTTAAAGCTTTTGGAAAAGATGAAGTATTCATAGAAAAATTTTTAGAAGATGCTGCTCACATTGAAGTTCAAATTTTAGGTGACAAACACGGAAATATCATACATCTCTTTGAAAGAGATTGTTCTCTTCAAAGAAGGCATCAAAAGATTATTGAAAGAGCGCCTGCACATTTTCTTGAAAATAAAACTCGAGAAGAAATTTGTAACGCTGCTATTAAAATTGCAAAACAAGTTAAATACTTCGGTGCAGGAACTGTTGAATTTTTGTTTGATAAAAAATCTGGCGAATTCTATTTCATTGAAGTTAACCCAAGAATTCAAGTTGAACATACAGTAACAGAAGAAGTGACTGGTATTGATATTGTAAAAGCTCAAATTAAAATTGCAGAAGGTCAAAAAATTGGAAGTCACCCAGCTCTTCCTAAACAAGAAGACATTCATCTAAATGGATTTGCTATTCAATGTAGAGTTACTACCGAAGATCCGCTTAATAATTTTATGCCTGATTATGGGAAGATAATGACTTACCGGTCAGCCGCTGGTTTTGGAGTGAGGCTAGATGCAGCAAATGCTTCTTCAGGTTCGATCATCACACCGTATTATGATTCTTTACTTGTAAAAGTAACAACTTGGGCAAAGCATCAAGACGACTGTATTAAAAGAATGGATAGGGCTTTACGAGAATTTAGAATTAGAGGTGTTAAAACAAATTTAGTATTTCTTGAGTCTCTTATAAACAATAAAGATTTCCTTGAAGGAAATTACAATACCAATTTTGTGGATACTAAAAAAGAGCTTTATGCTTATAATCCGCAAAAAGATCGAGCATCAAAAATTGTATCTTATCTTGGAAATATAATCGTAAATGGACACAATGATGTATCTGGAAGAGTTAGTAATAATTCGACTGTAGAAGTTCAAATTCCTATTTCAAACACTAAAAGTGAAAAAAATAATTATGTAAAGGATTTACAAACTTTAGGTCCAGAAAAATTTGCAAAAAAAATAAAAGAAGCACCTTACACCCTAATTACTGACACAACGATGCGTGATGCACACCAATCGCTTCTTGCTACAAGAATGAGAACAGATGATCTTATTAATATTGCTGAATATTATAGTGAAAATCTTAGCAACTTGTTCTCTTTAGAATGTTGGGGTGGTGCAACTTTCGATACATCGATGCGTTTTTTAAAAGAGGATCCTTGGGATAGATTAGCGAGATTAAATAAAAGGGCTCCTAACCTTCTTAAACAAATGCTCTTTAGGGGATCTAATGCTGTTGGATACAAAAATTATCCCGATAACGTTGTTAAACATTTCATTCAACAATCAGCAGAAGCTGGAATTGATGTATTCCGAGTTTTTGATTCGTTAAATCTAATTGATAATATGCGTGTTGCAATTGAAGAAGTACGTAATCAAAATAAAATTTGTGAAGGAACTATCTGTTATACAAATGATGTAACTGATCCGAATGAGAAAAAATATACATTAAAATATTATATTGATCTTGTTAGAGATTTAGAAAAAGCAGGAGCACATGTTATCGCCATTAAAGATATGGCAGGATTAGCAAAACCTAATGCTATAAAAAAATTAGTTAACGAAATTAAACAAACAACAGATCTTCCAATTCATTTCCATACTCACGATACATCCGGTACTTCATCAGCTTCAGTTCTTGCGGCTATAGAAGAAAAGGTAGATATCGTTGATCTAGCGATTGACTCGATGAGTGGATTAACATCACAACCTGCACTTGGTTCAATCGTATCTATAATGAAACAAAATCATCAAGACCCAAAACTTGATGAAGAGGCTATAAGAACACTATCTTTGTATTGGGAACAAGTTCGTCAAAATTATCATGCATTTGAAACTGATTTCAAAGGTGGAAGTTCTGACGTGTATCTTCACCAAATGCCTGGTGGTCAGTTTACAAATTTAAAAGAACAAGCTAGATCTTTAGGAATTACAACCGATAAGTGGGGAATGGTTGCTAATAAATATGCAGAGGTAAACCAACTTTTTGGTGATATTGTTAAAGTTACACCTTCTTCTAAAATTGTAGGTGATATGGCGCTCTATATGATCGCTAATGATTTATCCAAAGAAGACGTGTTAGACCCAAAAAAAGAAATTTCTTTTCCTGCTTCTGTTATTGAGTTCTTTAAAGGGGAGATTGGTATACCTCAAGGAGGCTTTCCAAAAGAACTACAAAAGAAAGTTCTTGGCGACACAAAACCTCTAACAAAAAGACCTGGAGAAGTTTTAAAATCAGTTGATTTAGATAAAGAAGCAAAAGATTTAGAAGATGAAATTGGGATGAAAGTTAATCAAACACATCTAGCGTCTTACTTAATGTATCCAAAAGTTTTTAAAGATTATGTTGATCATTTTAAGGAGTTTAGTGATACATCAATTCTATCAACTGAATTGTTTTTCTATGGTCCTCAACAAGATAAAGAATACACGATAGAAATTGATAAAGGAAAAAACCTTATCTTAAGATACTTAGCGAAAAGTGAAGTTAATAGTAATGGAAAGTGCTCCGTGTTTTTTGAAATAAACGGACAACCAAGAACAATAGATATAGAAAATAAAGAATTTTCAAAAAATATTACGCAAAGAGCAAAAGCGGATGATAATAATGTAGATCATGTCGGATCTCCTTTGCCGGGCCAAGTTGCTAAAATATTTGTTCAAACAGGTAGTAAAGTAATTAAAGGTGATAAGTTACTAGTCATCGAAGCCATGAAGATGGAAACCACTATTAATGCTGATAAAAGTGGAACCATCAAATCAATTAATGTTGCATCTGGTGATAATGTCGAAACAAAAGACTTGCTTGTCGAGATCAGCTAGCAAAGTTATATTCTTTGTAACACTCTTCTATCAAGTTCTTTGTTTTTATAAGCTCTCCTAAAGAATCTCGAAATTCAAAATATTCTACCCTTTTAATATTTGAGTTTATATTAAAGAAAATAAACAATCTACATGAACTACTATCATATCGCATCATATGAACTGAACCATCAGATCGTGCTAAATTAGGCTGTCCCAGTTTTTGTTTAATCTCATCAAGTTGTTTTCCCATGAAATTTATTTCTGCGATTTTTTGTTGCTCCTTAACTATAGTTTTTTCCTCTTCTTTTTCTTCAGTGATAATTTGTTGTTCTTCAACAATAGTTTTATCTTCAATAATTTCTGGTTCTTTTTTTATAATAGTTTCTTCAACTTTATCTTTTACTACCGCCCCAACTTTAACGACTTCTCTTCCAACTTCAATAGTCGTACAGCTAGATAAAAACACTAATGTTAAAAAATAAATTGATAACCGCATTGCTCTTAGTGGGATTTCTATATATGTAATCGCATATGATTACAGTAATTAAATCACCATTCGTTCAATACAAATTAACAATTTTACGAAATAAAAAAACATCAAATACTGTTTTTAGACAAACTATGAATGAAATAAGCTACCTCATTGCTTCTGATGTTCTTCAATACGTTCCATTTAAAAAACAAACAATTGAAACACCTCTAAAAAAAATGAGTGGTACAGCCTTGGGTCAACCCATAATTTTAGTCCCAATTTTACGTGCCGGTTTAGGGTTACTTGAGGGGTTTGCAAAATTTTTACCCGAAGCTGAAAAAGGTCACATAGGTTTATACCGCGACGAACAAACTTATGAACCTGTAGAATACCTCTTTAAACTGCCTAGAGTTAAAAATAAAAAAGTGTTGATCTTAGATCCAATGTTAGCAACAGGTAATTCGTCAATTGCAGCAATCAATTTAATTAAAAATAAAGGTGTTAATATTAAAGATATATTTTTGGTGTCCTTACTTGCTGCTCCTGAGGGTATTAAAAATATCCAAAAAAAGCAAAAAGGTATCCATATATTTTCTTGCAACATTGATGCTAAATTGAATAAAAATAAGTTCATTGTACCGGGATTAGGTGACGCAGGGGATAGGTACATGGGCACTTGAAGTTATCCATAAAAAATCCTATTATTTATCCATAATCTCATTTTTTAATGCATTTTTTTTACAATAAAATGTTATCAATGAGATATCTATAATTCATATTTAAGGGGGAAATTTAGTATGAAGAAAATTTTAAGTATTTTTTCAGTTTCTTTCGCACTTCTCTTCTCATCAAGTGCGTTCGCAAACACAATAGGAGTTGTTTACGACTCTGGTGGAAAATTTGACAAATCATTTAACGAGTTAGCATTCAATACAGCTGAAAGAGTTGTTGACGAACTTGGTTGGGGTATGATTGAGTTTGAATCTGCAAACGACAATCAAATCGAACAAGGTATGCGTAAGATTGCTGATAGAGGAGCAACAATGATAGTTGGAATGGGATTTGCGCAAGCTGATGCAATTGGTGCAGTAGCTGCAGATTATCCAGACATAAAATTTGTTGCAGTTGATGTATGTTGGTTAGATGATCCAAACAATAATATTTATCAGGCTTGCTACAAAGAGCACGAAGGATCTTTCTTAGTAGGAATGATGGCTGCTATGGCATCAAAAAGTGGAACCATTGGTTTCGTTGGCGGAATGGATATTCCTCTAATTAGAAAATTCCAAGGTGGTTATGAGCAAGGTGCACAATATGTAAATCCAGATATAGAAGTTATTGCTAATATGACTGGCACAACAAACGAGGCATGGAACAACCCAACAAAGGGTGCAGAATTAACCAAAGCCCAAATAGATGGTGGTGCTGATGTTGTTTATCAAGCTGCAGGTGGAACTGGAATTGGTGTTTTACAGGCTGCTGCTGATGCTGGCATTATGGGAATAGGTGTTGACTCAAACCAAAACTGGATGCATCCAGGAACAATGCTTACTTCAATGCTGAAGAGATTAGATTTAACGATCTTTGAACAAGCACAAAATGTAGGTAAAGGTTCTTTTGAGTCAGGAATTAATATTCTTGGGCTTTCAGAAGGAATGCTTGGTTATGCAACAGAAGACGGAATGGTAACTGCTGAAATGGCTGCTGCTGCTGATGCAGCTGCTGCAGATATCGCAAGCGGTGCATTAGTCGTTGCTGACTGGTCACAAGAATAATTAAAACATAAACAATTGGCGAGACCAAATATTAATAAATAATTTATGGTCTCGCCTATCCTAGAGCTTACAAATATAAATAAATCTTTCGGCCATGTTCAGGCCAACAAAAATATTAATCTTAAAATTAATAAAGGAACAATCCATGGTATAATTGGAGAAAATGGTGCTGGTAAATCTACCCTAATGAGCATTGTTTTTGGTCTCTATCAAGCTAATTCTGGCTCAATCAAAATCAATGGTAAAGATATAAACCTTAGATCGCCTAGGGATTCTATAATAAATGGTATTGGAATGGTTCATCAACATTTTATGCTGGTTGAAAACTTCACTGTACTAGAAAATATTATACTTGGTTTTGAAGGCGAAACAGTTTTTGGAGAAAAACTTGCTAAGGCCAAGGAAGATTTAGAAAAACTTTGTGAAAATTATAATTTCAACATTGATCTTGATGCAACAATAGCAGATCTATCAGTTGGGTTTCGACAAAGAGTAGAAATATTAAAATCGTTATACAGGGGTGCAGAAATTCTAATATTAGATGAACCTACTGGCGTGCTTACACCCCAAGAAGTAGATGAATTATTTAAAATACTTAGATCATTAAGAGATGAAGGAAAAACAATTGTTTTAATTACACATAAATTAATTGAAATCATGGATTTAACCAGTGAAGTTTCAGTTATGCGTCAAGGTGAAATGGTTGGGCATACAAAAACAAAAGATACAGACAAAGAAAAACTAGCCGAAATGATGGTTGGTAGAAGTGTCTTACTTAGAGTTGACAAGAAAGAAACAAAAAAAGGAGAAGTTATTTTTAAAGTTAACAATCTTTCAGTTAAAGATGATTTAGATGTTATACGCGTTAAAAATGTTAATTTAGAAATCCGTTCTGGTGAAATTTTAGGTATTGCAGGTGTGACTGGAAATGGACAAACTGAATTATTAGAAGCGCTTTCAGGAATTAGAAAAGTGAAATCAGGAAACATTGAATTATTTGGTGAAAAAATATCTGACCAAGATAATTTTCTAAACCCAAGAATGCTTAAAGAGAAAGGTCTGGCGCATGTCCCGGAGGACAGACAAAGAATGGGCTTAATAAGTGACTTTAAAGCTTACGAAAATTTAATTTTTGGATATCATGATCAAGAACCTTTTTCAAAATCTGCACTTTTAAATAGTAAAGAAATTACAGAATATTCAAGTAAGATAATGCAAGAATATGATGTTAGGCCAAACTCCCCAAACTTAATAACATCAAATTTTTCTGGAGGCAATCAACAGAAAATTATTTTAAGTAGAGAACTTAATGAAAATCCAAAAGTTCTTTTAGTAGGTCAACCAACGAGAGGTGTAGACATTGGTGCAATTGAATTTATTCACCAAAGGCTTATTCATATGCGAGATAAAGGAGCAGCAATATTATTAGCGTCTGTTGAGCTAGATGAAATACTGTCCTTATCTGATAGAATTATTGTTATGTTTGATGGTAAAATTGTTGGAGAAAAAGAAAATGAGAATGTCACTGACCGTGAACTAGGATTACTTATGGCTGGTGTTGCGTAATGAGTAACATAGTAGTTGATAAATCCAAGGTACCATGGTGGGTGTCTAACGTTATCGTACCTTTAGTAAACTTAACATTAGCATTACTAGTATCAGGTCTGTTTATTTTTATAGCAGGTGAAAATCCAATTGAAGCAGTTAAGTTAATTATTTTTGGTTCGTTCGGTTATATCCAAGGTTTTGCATATACACTTTATTATACTACAAATTTTATTTTCACTGGACTTGCATTTGCTGTAGCTTTTCATTGTAGACTTTTCAACATTGGGGGAGAAGGTCAGGCATATATAGGGGGCTTAGGTGTTTTTTTAGTAGCTATAAATTTAAGTTTTCTTCCAATTCCAATTGTCTGGCTTTTATCAATTTGTGGAGCTTTCTTATTTGGAGCGGCTTGGGCTTATATACCAGCTTATCTTCAATCAAAAAGAGGGAGTCATGTTGTAATCACAACAATCATGTTTAATTTTATAGCCTCTTCATTAATGATTTTTTTACTAGTAGATGTAATTAGAGATACCAATCAGATGGCCCCACATACTGTTAAACTACCTGAAGCAATCTGGCTTCCCAGTTTTGAAGCATTTTCTGGTATCCTTGGCATAAAAATAAGGTACTCTCCTCTTAATCTTACTTTTTTACTAGCTATTGCTTCTTTATTTTTTGTTTGGTTTTTAGTATGGAAAACAAAATGGGGTTATGAGATGCGAGCTGTTGGTCACAATACTCAGGCAGCGATCTATGCAGGTATATCTCCTCACAAAAATATAATTATAGCTATGTGCATTTCAGGAGGTCTAGCCGGCCTACTTGGTGTTAATGAAATTCTTGGAGTAAGTCATAAAATACAAGCCGGCTTTCCAGCTGGATATGGTTTTACAGGAATCGCCGTAGCTTTGATGGGTAGAAATCATCCTATTGGAATTTTACCTGCTGCATTTTTATTTGGAATTTTGTACCAAGGTGGTTCAGAGGTAACATTTGAGATGCCTAATATTACTAGATACATGTTTGTTGCTGTTCAAGGTTTGATAATTTTGTTTAGCGGAGCGTTAGAAAACTTATTCAGACCGCAGATAGAAAGTTTTTTTGTAAGAAGACTTAGCAAAGAGGTAAGCGTATAATGGAATTTCTTTCTGACATTGCTTCTTTAATAAATTCTACATTAAGAATATCTACCCCTTTAGTTTTTGCTGCTATGGCCGGTATTTTTGCTGAACGTTCAGGTGTAATTGATTTTAGTTTAGAAGGCAAAATGCTTATGGCAGCTTTTGTTGCAGCTGTAGGTTCTTACTATTTAGGTAATCCTTGGCTTGGATTATTATTAGCCATTATAGTATGTGTTTGTTTATCGATGTTACATGGATTTGCATCAGTAACACATAAAGGTGATCAAGTAGTATCATGTGTAGCTATTAATATTTTAATAATTGGCTTAACTACTGCATTAGCAGCAGCATGGTTTGGACAAGCAGGTCTAACGCCAACATTAAATGAAGATCAACGTTTTCTAGAAATCAATCTTCCTTTTGCTGATGTATTAAGAGAAGTTCCAATTATCGGAATTATATATAGTGACATACTAAGCGGACATTATGTTTTTGTTTATCTAGCATATCTTTCAGTTCCTATAGTTTTTTGGATAGTATTCAAAACTAGTTTTGGACTTCGATTAAGAGCAGTAGGTGAAAACCCAAGCGCAGTAGACACCGCGGGTATTAATGTATTCACCATGAGATATAAAGCGCTTGCAGTAAACGGAGTTCTAATAGCTTTCGCCGGAGCTCATTTATCAACTGCAGTAAACGCAAATTTTTTCAGAGAAATGTCAGCTGGTAGAGGTTACTTGGCCTTAGCTGCAATGATTTTTGGAAAATGGCATCCCAAAACAGCCTTAATTGCTTGTTTACTTTTTGGTTTTACTGACGCTCTACAAATAAGACTTCAAGGAGTAGAGTTACCTGCAATTGGAGAAATTCCAGTTCAATTAATACAAGCACTTCCATATATACTGACTGTTGTATTACTTGCGGGTTTTGTTGGTAAAGCTATTGCGCCTAACGCAATTGGCCAACCCTATATTAAAGAAAGATAATTATTATTTCATTTTAATAATTTTTAGTTTTTTGAAACCTATATAGTTAATAAAAAAGGAGTTAATATGTTGGTTAAATTAACACAAGATTTAAAAAATGGTTTTGGACCATGGAAAGAAATGCTTCTTGCAAATGGTCATAAACTTAAAGAACATGGAATGACTTGTATATTTGCAGCAACAGAAAAAGATAATGATAACAAGTTAACTGTTATTTTAGATTTTGCTACACCCGAGGGTATGATGGGTTTTAAAAATGATGAAGAATTAACACAAAGAAGAATTGAAGCTGGTGCTATGGTGGAAACTACAGTAATGACGCCGATGACTTCTGAAGCAGTCACGAATTTTTCAGGTTAGTTAAGAAAGGAAAAAGATATGAGTTTAATGGAAAGATACCAAAAAGCCATGAATGATAAAAATGAAGATGAAATGAACGATATCTTGCATGATGATTTTAAATTCACAATGCATGCATCTGGAAATGTTCTATCAAAATCTGATGTAGTTAGTTGGGCTATGTCAGACGATATTAATTCTGATAAAGATAGAATTGTATATGAGAATGACGAAATAGCCGTTCTTCATGCTTTTGTTACGTTTAATGACGGCAACACTCAGGCAGTAATGTCTGTTTTTAAAATTGAAAATGGTAAAATTGTTTCTTTAGAAACAGGTGCAACGAATATGCCAAAATAAAAAAAGTGGAACTTAAAGTTCCACTTTTAAACTAATTAAAACTAATTTTATTGCTCTAGATCGAAACGATCAGCATTCATCACTTTATTCCAAGCTTTTATGAAGTCCTTTTTCATTTTTTCTTCACTGTCATCACTTGCATAAAGTTCTGCTATAGCTCTTAATTGAGAATTAGATCCAAAAACAAGATCTACTCTAGATGCTGTTCTTACTTTTTCACCTGTAATTTTATCAGTTGCTTCATATGAATTACTTCCAGTAGGTTTCCAGCTCACACCCATATCTAAAAGCTTATCAAAGAAATCGTTAGTAAGTTTACCACCAGTTTCTGTAAATAAACCTCGTTGATCTGAACTGATACCCATAGATCTCATACCACCAACAAGTACTGTCATTTCAGGAGCTGTTAGCCCAAGAAGTTGAGCTTTATCTAACATTAGTTCTTCAGCTGTTACATCGTAGTTCATTTTTAAATAATTACGAAATGCATCTGCCTCAGGTTCAAGAACACCAAAAGAATCAATATCAGTTTTGTCCTGAGTGGTATCACCCCTACCTGAAGTAAAAGGTACTTCCAATCCAGTTGCTTGTTCTACACCCACATTACCAGCAAGGACGATTACATCAGCTATTGAAGCTCCTGTCTCTTTTGCAATAGGCTCAAGAATACCAAGAACTTTTTTTAATTGTTCAGGCTTGTTAACTTCCCAATCTTTTTGAGGAGCAAGTCTAATTCTTGCACCATTTGCTCCACCTCTCATATCTGATCCTCTAAATGTAGAAGCACTCGCCCAAGCAGTTTCAACCATTTCTTTAGTTGTTAAACCACTTTTTAAAATTTTAGCTTTAACAGCTTCAACATCATAATTTGAGTGACCTTTTGGAACTGGGTCTTGCCAAATTAATTCTTCTTCTGGAACTTCAGGCCCCATGTATCTTGTTTTTGGTCCCATATCTCTATGAAGAAGTTTAAACCAAGCTCTTGCAAATTGATCAGCAAAATATTCTGGGTCTTTATGAAACTTTTCAGAAACTTTTCTATATTCTGGATCTTCACGCATTGCCATATCAGCAGTCGTCATCATAGTTGGAACTTTTATTGATGGATCATCAACTTGTGGTGCCATATGTTCTTCTTTTTGATCAATGGCATGCCAGATTTGAGCTCCAGCAGGACTTTTTACTAACTTCCATTCATAGCCAAGAAGTAAATCAAAATATCCATTATCCCACTGCGTAGGATTTGCTGTCCAAGGACCTTCAATACCACTTGTTGTTGCATCTCTTCCAACGCCGGAAGCATGTAAATTATTCCATCCTAAGCCCATTTGTTCTAACGGCGCACCTTCTGGTTCAGCCCCAACTAAAGCTGGATCACCTGCACCATGCGCTTTTCCAAAAGTATGTCCTCCTGCAGTTAAGGCAACAGTTTCAGTATCGTTCATTGCCATTCTTGCGAAAGTTTCTCTAATGTCTTTTGCGCTTGCAAGTGGATCTGCTTTTCCATCTGGTCCCTCAGGATTAACATAAATTAATCCCATTTGAACTGCTGCAAGCGGGTTGTCTAAAATTCTATCACCTGTGTATCTTTTGTTTTGAAGCCATTCTTCTTCTACACCCCAATAAATATCTTCTTCTGGCGCCCAGATGTCTGGTCTCCCACCACTAAATCCAAAAGTTTTTCCACCCATAGATTCAATTGCAACATTACCGGTAAGTATAAACAAATCAGCCCAACTAATTTTATTTCCATACTTTTTCTTTATAGGCCAAAGTAATCTTCTAGCTTTATCTAAGTTTCCATTATCAGGCCAACTATTTAAAGGAGCAAAACGTTGAGCACCTGTTCCACCACCACCGCGACCATCTCCAGTTCTATACGTCCCTGCAGCATGCCATGTCATACGAATAAAGAAGCCACCATAGTGTCCATAATCAGCGGGCCACCAATCTTGTGAATCAGTCATTAAATCATTGAGGTCTTTTTTTAATGCAGCATAATCTATTTTTTTGAATTCTTCACGGTAGTTAAATCCTACTTCCATTGGATCGGACTTAAGATCATGTTGATGAAGTATGTTTAAGTTGAGTTGATTTGGCCACCACTCACGATTTGATGTACCTTCTCCCATATTTTTTGTAATTGCTCCATGCATTACTGGGCATTTACTTTCTGCATCCATTTAGAACCTCCGTTATATATTCTTAATATATAAAGAATTTAAATTAAAGAAAAGTGAAAATTATAACTCAATTTTGAATTTTTCAGGTCGCCACGTCGCAGGGGCAAGCTCAAAATCATTAAAATCAAAAGCAGGTGCGACAGTGCATCCAATTAAGCTGTAAGATCCAGCAGATCGCATAGCAAACCATGTGTTTGCCTTTACCGTGTAAATATAATTATCATCTAATCCTAGAGAAAAAACTTCATAATCAACTCCATCGCTAGAAGTAAAAACTTCTAGAGGATCTCCTGAATAGAAATGCAATATTTCATTTTTAGTTAGTCGATGCCAATGAGATTTTTCATTTTTTTTTAGTAAATAATAAATTTGACTTACATTATCATTTTTGAAGTTTTCAGCATAATGTCCACCCTCAGGGTGACTAATCATATTTAATTTACCTATTAAACTATCTGCTTCCACTTAAATTAAATGACCAAGTTTACTTTTTTTTGTAGAAATATATTTCTCATTATATTTATTAGTATCAGAAAAAAGAGGAATTCTCTGATTTACCTCAATACCCATATCTTTAAGTGCCTTAATTTTTTTCGGATTATTTGTCATCAAGTCCAATTTTTTAATTGCTAGATATTTCACCATTCCAGCAATATTTTCATAAGTTCTCTCATCATCTTTAAATCCTAATTGATGATTAGCTTCAACGGTATCTAGTCCTCTGTCTTGTAAGCTATATGCCTTAATTTTATTTGAAAGACCAATACCTCTTCCCTCTTGCTGAAGATAAAAAATTACTCCTCTGCCATTTTGGGCAATTTGTTTTAATGATTCTGTTAGTTGAAATCTACAATCACATCTCATACTAAAAAATGATTCACCTGTAATACACTGCGAATGAATTCTTGATAAAACTGGCTCATCAGTAAGCAAGTCACCCATACATATTGCTAAATGATCTTTAGATTCATTTTCATCTGTAAAGGCATGTACAGTGAACTCCCCAATATCTGTTGGAAGTTTACTAGTTTCAATAAACTTTAATTTGTCTGACATTATAGTTTAGTAGGATTTGGGGCACCTTTGTATACTTCTTCAGGATCAAAAACTTTTTCTTTTTCTTCAAATTTAAGAATAACTTTAGAGCTAGAACCATCCAAAGGAATGCTTCTATAAAAACATGATCTATATCCCACATGACAGCTGGCGCCACCTTTGACATCAACTCTTAACCAAACACAATCTTGATCATCATCAATTCTTATTTCTTTTATTTTTTGAGTTAATCCACTTGTTTTACCTTTATGCCAAAGAGTATTTCTACTTCTAGAATAATATACAGCTTCACCCAAACTTATAGTTTTTTTAAAAGCTTCTTCATTCATATAGCCTTGCATAAGTAACTCACCCGAAGAAAAGTCAGTCGTTACAACTGGTATAAGACCATTCGAATCAAATTTTGGAGCAAGCTCGTTTGATTCCTCAACTTGTTCTATAGATTTTCTTTTTTCAAATTGAATGTTATTCATTTTTTAATTTTTCAGCAGCTTCTAATGCAAAGTAAGTCAGTATACCATTTGCTCCAGCTCTTTTAAAAGATAAAAGAGATTCCATTATAACTTTCTCATTTAGCCAACCTTTAATAATTGACTCTTTTATCATCGAATATTCACCAGATACTTGGTAGGCAAAGGTTGGAACTTTAAATTCTGATTTTATTCTAGAAATAATATCAAGATAAGGCATACCAGGCTTAACCATTACCATATCTGCTCCTTCACTTATATCTAATCCAACTTCTCTAATTGCTTCATCACTGTTCGATGGATCCATTTGATATGTTAATTTACCATCTTTACCTAAATTAGAACCAGAGCCTATAGCATCTCTAAAAGGACCGTAAAAACCTGAAGCATATTTAGCAGCGTAAGAAAGTATGAGAGTATCTGTTAAATTATTTGAATCTAATGCAGTTCTTATTCTTCCAACTCTTCCATCCATCATATCTGACGGGGCGATTACATCACAACCAGCATTTGCTTGGACTAGAGCCTGTTGCTCCAAAACCTCCAAAGTTTTATCATTATCTATTTTATCACTTATAACTAAACCATCATGCCCATGATCAGTAAAAGGATCTAAGGCAACATCACATATAATACCAATATTTGGAAAATCCTTTTTGATACTTTTAATTGATCTGCACACCAAATTATTTTCATCTACAGCTAAACTTCCCTCAGAATTTTTAAGATCACTTTCAATTTGTGGAAATATAGCAATAGCAGGAATATTAAATTTAACAGCTTTCTCTACTTGATTTAAAAGATTATCAATAGAGTATCTGCTAACACCAGGCATTGAATTAATAGGATCATCAACTTTGTTTCCCTCGCATACAAATAGAGGTAAAATTAAATCATTAACACTAAGTGTATTTTCAGCAACTAGACGACGAGAAAATTCTTTCATTCTATTACGTCTAAGTCTTGTACTTGGAAACTTACCTTGCATGTTATTCATTGTTTATTCAATTGGTGATTTTGCTTCTTTAGATAAGCTAGTAGCAATATCTTCTAATTTAAAGGTCTTTGTTTCAGAAGATCCAATTCTTCTAACAGATACTGTTTTATCTTGAGCTTCTTTTTTTCCAACAGCAATAATTGCTGGCACTTTGCTATTACTGTGTTCACGTATCTTATAACCAATTTTTTCATTACGAGTATCTATTTCGGCTCTAATTCCTTTTGACACTAATACCTTTTGTACCTCGTAAGCATACTCATCAGTATCAGATGTAATTGTAGCAACTACTGCTTGCAACGGTGAAAGCCAAAACGGAACATGACCTGCATAATGCTCAATTATAATACCGGTGAATCTCTCTAAGGAACCAAATAGTGCTCTATGTAACATGACTGGTATTTTTTTATTACCATCTTCTCCCACATAAGTAGCTCCCAATCTTCCAGGTAAATTTAAATCTACTTGCAGTGTGCCGCATTGCCAGTCTCTGCCAATTGCATCACGTAAAACAAACTCTAATTTTGGACCATAAAATGCTCCCTCTCCTGGATTTAGTGAGTATTCAAGGCCTGTTGCTTCCATAGCTTGCATTAACGCAGCCTCAGCTTTATCCCAAACAGCATCATCTCCAACGCGTTTTTCAGGACGATCAGAAAATTTAATTCTAACATTATCAAAACCGAAATCTTTATAGATACTAAGTATCAGATCACATACCGTCTTACTCTCTTGTGTAATTTGATCCTCTGTACAAAATATATGTGCATCATCTTGTGTAAATGCTCTTACTCGCATTAATCCATGAAGGGCACCTGATGGTTCATAACGATGTACTTTTCCAAACTCAGATAATAGAAATGGTAGATCCCTATAACTTTTTAATCCTTGTTTAAAAATTTCTACAGCGCCAGGACAATTCATGGGTTTGATTGCATAAATTTTATCGTCTTTTGCTTCAGTTCTAAACATCATGTCACTAAATTTATCCCAGTGGCCAGAGGTCTCCCATAAAGACTTATCCATCATGTCTGGTGTATTCGTTTCTACGTAACCTGCATTGTCTTGTCTCTTTCGCATATAATTTATTAAGGATTGGAATAATGTCCAACCTTTAGGATGCCAAAACACCGCTCCAGGAGCCTCTTCCTGAAAATGAAATAAATCCATTTCTCGTCCTAGTTTTCGGTGATCTCTTTTCTCTGCTTCTTCAATTTGTAAAAGGTGCTGTTCAAGATCTTTTTCTGTTGCCCATGCCGTTCCATAAATTCTTGTTAACATTGCATTGGATGAATCACCTCGCCAGTAAGCACCAGCAACCTTCATTAATTTAAATGCTTTACCAATTTGTTTAGTTGAAACCATGTGAGGGCCCCGGCACAAGTCTAACCAGTCACCCTGTTTGTAAATACTGATTTCCTCATTATTAGGTAAATCATTTATTAATTCAACTTTGTAGTCCTCACCCTTACCTTTAAAATGTTTTATTGATTCTTCTTTAGACCATACTTCTCTTATAAAATTTTTATTTCTTTGTATGATATCATGCATTCTCTTTTCAATTTTTGGAAGATCAGCAACAGTAAAAGGCTCATCTCTTGCAAAATCATAATAAAAACCATTTTCAATAGCTGGACCAATTGTAACTTGTGTTCCTGGGAATAATTCTTGTACAGCTTCTGCCATTACATGAGCACAGTCATGTCGAATTAATTCAAGGGCTTCATCACTATCTCTTTTTAAAATTGCTACTGACGCATCACTATTAATAGGCAAACTAATATCTTTTATTTCATTATTAATTTTTATAGCGACTGACTCTTTGGCAAGAGATTTAGAAATTTGTGAAGCTAAATCTAGACCATTTATGCCTTTATCAACTTCTTTTTTATTTCCATCTGGGAATGTAATTATTATCTTTTCACTCATTTAGATTTCCGCCAAATCGTTCCTTTATCAGTATCTTCTATTTCTATACCTTTATCTTTTAATATATCCCTTATACTATCTGCCAAATTAAAATTTTTACTGCGTCTAGCTTCATTGCGTTCATTTATCAACCTTTCAATTTCTTCAGCATTTTCATCATTTTTTTGATTATAACCTAACCAATTTCTTGGATCTTTCTCAAGAATACCTAATATTTTGCCAGCTGAAAGGAGATTATTTTTGATTTCTTTTTTTCTTTCATCAGATGCAGATGAGACATCATTTGCTTCCTCATTAAGTTTTGCAATTACTTTCGGCGTGTTTAAATCATCTAAAATTGATTTCATTATTGACTCACAAGGTAACTTAGAATCTACTTCAACTTCTGATAGCTCTAATAGTACTCTATAAAGTCTATCAATCATTTTATTATTTTGTTCAATGATGTCTTCAGTCCAGTTTAATGGCTGTTTGTAGTGAGCTGATAATAATGTTAGTCGTAAAACTTCTCCTTTATATTTTTTATTGAGTTCGTGAACTAATCTTATATTACCAATCGATTTTGACATTTTTTCACCTTCAACATTTACAAATCCATTATGAAACCAATAGGCTGCAAAATCTTCAGGATGTTTATTTTCAGAAATTGAACAAGTTTGAGCTATTTCATTTTCATGATGTGGAAACACCAAGTCAATACCACCGCTATGGATATCAAAAGGAAGACCTAATGATTTTTCTGACATTGCAGAACATTCTAAATGCCATCCTGGCCTTCCAAATCCCCAAGGTGAATCCCAACCTGGCAGTGAAGAAGGGGAAGGTTTCCACAAAATAAAATCAGCTGGATCTTTTTTAAAAGGAGCAACCTCAACACGACTTCCAGCTATTTGTTCATCTCTATTTCTTTTTGAAAGAATTCCATAATTCTCAAAAGCTGGCACATGAAATAAAACATGCCCTTCTTTTTCATAAGCTTTCTCTTCCTCAATTAATTTTTTTATTAACTCAATCATTTCTTTTATATGATCAGTTGCTCTTGGTTGAATATCAGGAAGGTTTACACCAAGGGCACTCATATCATTATTGTATATTTCAGTATATTTTGATGTAATAACACTGATGTCCTCACCAGTTTCTTTAGATGCATCTATAATTTTATCATCAATATCGGTGATGTTAGATACATATGTTACTTTCTTATACTGGGTTTTTAAAACACGAACTAATAAATCGTTAACCACTGCCATTCTTGCATTTCCAATATGTGCAAAATTATAAACAGTTGGGCCACATGCATAAATTCTCACATGATTAGGATTAACTGGTTTAAAAAATTCTTTTTTACCACTTAGTGTGTTCTGTAATTGTAATGACATCAATATTTTTTAATAATTAAGTTCTATTACCACGGGTTCGCCGTGAACTAAAATAATTGCCGCTTTTTCAAAAGATGGAGGGCCTTTAGGCTGATAATTATTGCTAAAAGCAAAACCTTCTTTTGGCCGCCAGAACAAACCTGTCTTTAATTCTCCATTAGAATCTTCATCATGATAGGCAACTATTGCAATTTTTCCTTCATGAATTTTACTTAAAGGGACCACAACCTCACCTTTTTGAACTCTTTTTCTCACACTCTCAATAGCTAATTCCTCATCTAAAAAACTCTCTTTGGAGTCATATATTTTAACATCTATATATCCCTCTCCATGTTCAACGTTGGAAAAAATTATTGTTCCATGACCATAAAGATAAGACGACCATGTGACGGATAAGCAAAAAAAGAATATTTTAGTTAAAATACTTTTCATATAAGTATCCTAATTATAATAGAATCCAGTGCTGAACAATAACGAATATTTAGATAAATTATATCAATCTGATAAGCCTATTATTATTTATAAAAATGATAATGGCTTTGACGTATATACTGATTTTTCTAAAAAAATAATTGTAGATAAAAAAAATATAAAAAATTTTTTAAATATACAATCCCAAGAAAAGAACTCAAGTATTGACGGTTTAAATTGTTACATAGGTTTTTTTGGATACAAACTCCTTTGTGATAATATTGGAATAAAACTTCCAAAACAAAAAACTACGAATTTTTATAGTGGACTTTTTTATAAACCTAAAACAAAAATTAGTATTGGTAAAAAAATTATAATTCAAAGTACCAAAACCAATTTTAGAAATATTAAAACTAATTCAAAAAAATACTCGAAATTAAATAAGAATTTTAATTTAAATTTAACTCTACAACAGTACTCTAAACTATTTGATGATTTCTCAAAAAATATTAAGCAAGGTAAAACTTATCAAATAAAAATTGCTCAGACTTACTCAAAAAAAGGCAATATAAACGCGATAGATCTTTTCTGGAAATTAATGCAAATTAATGAGTCTCCAGAAAGTTTTCTAATTAGAGATAAGGATTATAGTATCATTAGTTGCTCACCTGAAACACTGCTATTAAAAAAAGGAGATCTGATAAAAACTAAACCTATCGCAGGTACTTTAAGAAAAACTAAAAAAATAAATCACAATAAAGCATTAGCTTTTTTTAGAAGAAATGAAAAAGAAACTAAAGAACACAATATGATAGTGGACATGGAAAGAAACGATCTTTCAAAAATTTGTAAAACTGGTTCAGTAAAAATAGATAAATTAAAAACAGTTGAAGAATATAGAGATCTCTTCCATTACGTTACAACAATCAAAGGTGTTTTGAAAAACAAAATAACTAATCATGACATAATCTCATCGTTAATGCCTGGCGGATCAGTAATTGGTTGTCCAAAAATAAGCACTATTCAACTTTTAAATCAAAAAGAGAAATCTGATAGAAATATTTATACTGGCAGTTTTGGGATCATACATTCGAATGGAGATATGCGTTTTAATATAATGATAAGGACACTACTTAATTTTAAAAATGCTATTGAATTATCTGTTGCTAGTGGAGTAATATTAGGAAGTACTGCAAAAAAAGAATATAATGAAAACTATATAAAGGCCAAATCTCTATTAGATTTGTTTATTTAATGATTTATTTAATTGATCACGAAGACTCATTTACATACAATCTTGCTCACTTATTAGATAGTATAGAGCCAACTATCGTATCTAATTACTATGAAATTAATTATAAAAAACTTCGTAAAGCTTCAACAATAGTTCTTTCACCTGGGCCTGGTGAGCCCAAAGATTATCCCTTAACTTCAGAGGTTTATAAAAAATATAAGGGAAAGAAAAAAATCCTCGGAATCTGCCTAGGTTTCCAACACATAGTGCACTCTGAAGGAGGTAAAATAGTTCAACAAAAAAATATCTTACATGGTTATCAAAGTCGTATAAAAATTATAAGTGACAAATCAATTTTTAAAAAAAATGCTGATCTCCTTGGCGGCAGATATCATTCACTTAAATTAGAAGAGCCATTTATTTCAAAATCAATGACAATTACAATGCGTTGTGCAAAAACAAACGTGGCAATGGCAATTGAAGATGATATGAATCAAGTATATGGATTTCAGTTTCACCCAGACTCCTTTTTAACTCCAAATGGAAAATATCTTATTAAAAAAGTCATATCACGTTAAAGATTTAAAAAATGTAAAGTTTAATTCTCTTTGGGGGTATAATGGTGTTTTTACAACTATAAGGATTTCAGGAAATAAACCAAACTTAGTTTTAATAGATCAACATTTAAAAAAACTTAACAAAGATTCAAATTTCTTTGGTATTAGTTTTAAAGTTTCAAAACAATTTCTTATTAATTTTATACGTACTAATTCTAAAATTAAAAACTATGATCACTTATTAAGAGTGGCAGTTACAAAAAAATTAATTTCTTTATCTTTGCGAAAAAGGAATAAAGAAGAAAAAAATTTTACTGCTCATATCTATAGATACCAAAGAACCTTACCTTCTTTTAAAAACTTACAATATAAAAAAATACTTTCTTTACAAAAAAAAATTAATTTACAAAAAGAAGAAATTCTTTTTTATAATAAAAGTAAGATTTTAGAGGGGTCGACCACAAACTTAATTTTTGTGAAAAATAATCAATTATTTATTCCGAAGAATTCATATTACTTTGGAATAACTTTATCATATTTAACAAAAACAATTCCATACAAGATTAAAAAAATAGATATTCTAATATCTAATTTACATCAATTCAGTGAAATACTTTTGGTTGGATCTGGCAAGGGAGTTGTAAGTATTTCTTCTATTGATCAATTAAATTGGTACAGATCCTCTCTTAAGATGTACAAGTCTATATTAAAAGAATATTCAAAAGTTTTATAAAATGAAATTGGGCAAACATAATTTTAAATTTAATAAACCAACAGTAATGGGCATATGCAATGTTACGCCCGACTCTTTTAGTGATGGTGGAAAGAGTTTTAAGACAAAGGATGCCCTAAATAATATCAAGAAAATGACAGAAAATGGAGCAGATATTATTGATATTGGAGCTGAAAGTACGAGGCCTGGCTCTGAACCTCTTACCTATAATGAAGAAGTTAAAAGACTAGATCCTATATTAAAAAAATTACCAAAAAACAAATTTGTTATCTCTGTTGATACTAATAAAATTGAGACACAAGAATATGCATTAAGCATGGGTGCTCATATAATTAATGATGTGTTTGGTGGTTCTGAGGATTTATTTTATTTATCTAAAAAATTCAAAACAGGTTTAATCTTAATGCACACACCTGCTCCACCTAAGACAATGCAATCTAAAATTAATTCTTATAAAAATGTAGTACAGGATATTAAGAAAATTTTTTTAAAAAAAATTAAACAATTAGAAAAATTAAGAATACCTTCAACTAAAGTATGGTTTGATCCTGGAATAGGTTTCGGCAAAAATTTAAATCAAAATATCGAGATCATGCAAAAAATTGAACAGTTTAAGTTTAAAGGTTATGGATTGTTGCTGGGCTCTTCAAGAAAAAGCTGGATAAATCTAATTGATCAAAGCAATGCTGACGAAAGATTAGGAGGCTCTATTGCTTCGGCTTTATATTGTTATCAAAAGGGTGTTGATATATTTAGGGTGCATGATGTTAAAGAAACTTCACAGTCATTAAAAATTTTTAAAAAGTTATGTTTAAAGTAGAAATAAAAAACTTATCCATTAGTGCAAATTTAGGTATCACAGAACTTGAAAGAAAGAAAAAGCAACTTCTCAAAGTTACTCTATCCTTTGACTATAAAGTAAAAGACTCTTTAAATTTAAATAATATCAATAATGTTAAAGATTATTCTGCCATTACAAAATTTCTTAAGACTTATATTAAAGAATCAAAGTCACACACTCTTGAACATTTAATTTCTAAAATATCGAAGGCGCTTGAAAAAAAATTTAAAATCAAAAATATAAAAATAAAGATAAATAAAACAGCTGTTGCCAAAAAATATGGAGCAGAAGCAGTAAGTGTTTCAAACTGAAACTATCATAGCCCTTGGGTCAAATGTAGGTAATTCAATACTTAATTTACGAAGTGCAGTAAGGGAGTTAAATAAAATTGGTCACATAAGTAAGTTTGCTAATATTTATATTTCAGCGCCATACGGATATAAATATCAGTCAAACTTTTACAATAGTGCAATTATCTTAAAAACAAATCAACAGCCTCTTCAATTAATCAATTCTATTCAAAAAATTGAAAGAAAATTAAAAAAAAATAAAAGAATAGTTAACGGACCAAGAAGTATCGATATTGATATAATTTTTTTTGGAACTAGTAAGTTTCATTACAACAATCTAATTATTCCGCATCCAAGAGCCAAAGAAAGAGATTTTGTTTTATATCCTATATTAGATATTAAACCTTTTCTTCTCCATCCGGTTGAAAAAAAATCTATTAATCAATTATCTAAAGAATTAACAAATAAATATATTATTAAAAAATTATCCTATAGAAATTTGATTTAACAAATCTTTAAGCTTTTCTTGAGATATTAAATTACGGTTATTTTTTAAACCTCTTGAAATATCCAAACCAAAAGGTGAAGTTTGTTTAAGAATATTCGAAACATTTTTCTTATCTATACCACCACCAATATAAATAGGAATATTTTTATTTTTAATAAATTCTATTTGTTTAATACTTTTTTTCAATGAGTATTTTTTAATGCTTTTTTTTCTATAAACATTCATATCAAAATAAACTACATCAACAATTTTTTTAATTGACTCAATATAATTTTTATTAAAATTTTCAGGATTAATAGCAATCCCAATTTTTAATCTTTTAAATATATTTTTTATTTTTAATAAGTCTTTTTTGGAAAAATGATACGAACATGAAATTGTCTTTGGTTTTGTGAAATCTATTTGTTCAATTATTTTATCTAATGATACATACCGAGTCAAAAGAACTGATTCTATTTTATAATTTTTACACTCTTTAATTAATGATTGAATTTTTTTATCACTAGCTGTGTTTGGTCCATTTAAACTTTTACTCGCAAAACCTAATGATTTTATTTTATTTTTATGTGCAACTTCAACTGATTTTACATTTGTTATGCCACAAATTTTTAAGGGTATTTTTTTCATTAAATTTTATTTTTAAATATTATAAATATATGTAAACTATTTTTTTTTAAATATGTCATTAAAATTTTATAGACGAGTAGCGTTTGGTTTATCACCAAATGATAAACCAGATAAAGATCCTTTTAATTGGGCATTAAATCAACTAGATACTATACCTAATCTCTTATGGCCTGGAATAATTCCAACAGAAAAAGAATTAAGAAAAAAATATGGAGAGTGGGTATACGGAGATAGAGAAGTTTTAAGAAAAAAATTTAAAAATGACAAACATGCCTATAAAAAAGCAAAAGATGAATTAAGAATAAAAACTGGTGAAAGGTATTTTGAATTAAACGAACATGCTATTCGTCATTATCAAACTAAGTATTCCAAACAGCCTGTTTTTGAGCGTTTTTGGCTTTTTTGGGGAAATCATTTTGCAATAAGTGAAAAAGATTTTTTAGCAGAGTTTAGCACTGGGCCTTATCAACGTGAGATTATAAGACCTAATATGGTTAAAACTTTTGAAGAGATGGTTCAGTCAGTTACTACTTCATGGTGTATGATTCACCATCTTGATAACTCAGAATCTTTTGGTCCCAATTCTAAAAAAGGAATGGAGTGGCGAGAAACTATAAATGAAAATCATGCAAGAGAACTACTAGAATTACATACTGTTTCACCAAATGCTGGATACACTCAGGATGATGTTATTCAGTTAGCCTATATTATGACAGGTTGGGCACACAAATGGGATAGAAAAAATTTAGAGACAGGAGATATATGGTTTGATCAAGAAATGCATCAAAAAGGAGACAAAATAGTTTTAGGAGTTAAATATAAAAATGATGCAAAAAGAGAACTTGCAAAAGTAATTCATGATTTGGCAACACACCCAATCTGTATCAAATTTGTTTCAACAAAATTATGTAGGCATTTTATTACAGATGAACCAACTGAAGATATAATTTACCCAGTAATAGAAGCATGGAACAAATCCAATGGAAGTCTAATTGAAATTCACAAAGCAGTTATTACTCAAGCTTACAAACATAATGAGAATACACATAAATTTCATCCACCAGAAATATGGTTGATGCAATTATCTAGAATGTTTGATTTAAATATCCCTCTTTCTTCTGAAAAAATGAATTATTCTTTCAGTTCAAAGCCAAATAGAAGACAAAGACAACTATCATGGATACTTAGAGAAATTGGTCATTCACCTTATCGTGCCAAACAACCTAATGGTTGGAGTGATTTTGAGGTAGATTGGGTATCACCAGAATTATTATTACGTCGCTTTTGGTTCTCTTCTGTTGAGCTTCCAATACTTGTTAAATCTGGGAACAGATCCCATGATTTTATTTTAGCTTGTCTTAAAAATAATTTTGAAGATCATGAAAATATGGCATCACTTATTGAAAATTTTAGGTTCGGCACATTAGATTATGATTTAGGCCAAAAGTATGGAGTCATTTGTAATTTACCTGGAGTATTGAAAGTATGAACTGCACAAGAAGAAATTTTTTAATTGGAGGATCAACAACACTATTTCTTTCAGGATATTTTCCAAAAATTAGTTTTGCCTCAATGCAGAAAAAAAATCTAATTATTATATCACTTCGTGGAGGAATGGATGGTTTAACAGCTGTTCCTGTTATTGGAGATAAACGTCTCAAAAAATTGAGAAAAAAACTCATTCTGGAAGATGTTCTTAATCTAAACAGTGACTTTGGTCTTCACCCTAAATTAGAAATTTTTCATAAACTTTGGCAAAAAAATCAAGCGGCATTTGTTCATGCAACGAATATTCCCTACACAGGCAGATCTCATTTTGATGGTCAAAATTTGATGGAAACAGGAGCTCACATTCCATACAAAGAAAAAACCGGATGGCTTGGTAGGGGGTTACTAGCTTCAAATATTATTGGAAAAGGTTTGGCTATATCATTACCAATGCCACTTTTATTAAGAGGCGTGCCACAAAATAATAATTTTTTTCCATCACCAGATTTTGTTGAAACAAAGTTAATAGATCAAATTTATAATGAATTTAAGGGTGAGCATAATGAGCTAATTAAATCGACACTTAATACAATTAGACAAAGACCATTGTCCATGCAAATAGCTACTGACTCTGACGATAGAAAAAAACTTGCCCTTGAAGCTGCTAAACAATTAAAAGATCAAAGTGGTCCTAGAGTTGCTGTATTTGATTTAGATGGTTTCGATACCCATGCTGCTCAAGGAGGTGTTGATGGGGCGCATGCTGATGAACTAGAAGAAGTAAATAAGATTGTTACTATTCTTTATGAAAATCTTGGCCAAGCATTTGATAATACACTAATTCTTACTCTCACTGAATTTGGTCGAACTATAAAACAAAATGGAGGCTATGGAACTGAGCACGGATATGGAAGTGCAATATTAATGGCTGGAGGCTTGTTAAAAAAATCTCAAGTTTATACAGATTGGCCTGGACTAAAAAAGAAAGAATTGTTTGAGGGAAGAGATCTAAATTCGACTGTTGATTCCAGAGCTGTTTATAATTCTGCAATGTCAATTTGTTTTAACCAAGATCCAGAATTTTTACGTAAAGAAGTTTTTTGGGGAGATGAACTTCCTGATTTGTCTCAAGAATTGTTTAAGATTTAGAAATAAATAATTTTTTTAGTAATTTCATGTTAAAAAAGAATATGGTTTCAGAAAATTTTGATAGCCTATTTGAGGCTGCAAAAAAAGTTAGAGAACAAGCTCATGTTCCTTATTCACATTTTAAAGTAGGCGCAGCTTTTCTTACTGAAGATAAACAAATTATTTCAGGTTGTAATGTAGAAAATGCGGCATACCCTCAATCACAGTGTGCCGAAGCAACTGCAATTGGCAATATGATATCTAATGGAAGTAAAAAAATTTTAGAAGTCGTGGTTATTGGTTCTGGAGATTTATTATGTTCACCTTGTGGAGGATGTAGACAACGATTAAGAGAATTTGCGTCATTAGATACTAAAATCCATATGTGTAGTGAAAAAGGGCATATGAAAACTTCAACTCTTGAAGAATTACTTCCAGATTCTTTTGGTCCAGAAAATCTTTAATGCTCCCATCATCTAAAAAATTTTTAGAAATAACAAACAATAATTCACCAGACGTAGCTGTAATTTTAGGCAGTGGGTTGACAAATTTTTTTGATGATCAAGATATTATAGAGTCTATATCATATGAGGAATTAGAAGATTTTCCTCAACCAACTGTAAAAGGACACGCTGGAAAGTTAGTCTTAGGAAAAATTAATAATTTAAATGTCGTTTGCATGTATGGTAGATCACATATTTATGAAGGACATAACCCACAAAGTTTAGCAGCCCCAATACGTGTTTTAAAAGATATTGGATCTAAACTTTTAATTGTAACTAATGCTGCTGGAAGTCTTGATGAGAATATGCCAGCAGGTAGTTTAATGGCAATTAAGGATCATATCAATTGGAGTGGCTTTAATCCACTTATTGGTGCCAATGCAGAAAGTTACGGCCCACGCTTTCATGATATGAGTGATGGATACCATAAATTTTATAGAGAACAATTAATTGATATAGCTAAAAAAACGAATCAAAAATTATATGAAGGAATTTATTGCATGTATTCAGGCCCTAACTTTGAAACACCAGCTGAAATCAATGCCTTAAAAGTAATTGGTGGAAATGCCGTTGGAATGTCAACAGTGCCAGAGGTATTAGTTGCAAATCATTGTAGCTTACCTGTGATTGGAATAAGTGTAATTACAAACTTAGCTGCAGGAATGAATAAAACAAAACTCAGTCATCAAGAAACTTTAGAAAACGCAAGCTTAGCAGAGAACAATGTATTAAATTTAATTAAACAGTTTATACGCGAAGTTCAATTCGATGATTCCTCAAGAAATAATTAGAAAAAAAAGAGATAAAAAACCTCTATCAAAAGAAGAAATTAATGAATTTGTAAAGGGTTTAACAGACGGATCTTTTTCTGATCCTCAAATTGCTGCAATGAGTATGGCCATATTTTCTAATGGCATGTTTCCAGAAGAGACAGTTTATTTAACCGAAGCAATGACAAACTCAGGCGATACAATAAATTGGTCAGACACGGTTGATAGTGAACTCGTTTGTGATAAACATTCAACTGGTGGAGTTGGTGACAAAACTAGTATTGTATTAGCACCAATATTAGCTGCATGCGGTTTATATGTTCCTATGATTTCTGGAAGAGGACTAGGTCATACAGGCGGAACATTAGATAAATTCGATTCAATCCCAGGTTATAATACTCAACCTAATTTAGATATGTTTAAGAAAGTAGTTAAAGAAGTTGGTTGTGCCATAATTGGTCAAACATCAAACTTAGCACCTGCTGATAAAAAACTTTACTCCATAAGAGATATTGTTGGAACAGTGGAATCGTTACCATTAATTACTTCCTCCATTTTATCTAAGAAAATTGCCTCTGGGCTCAAGTCACTTATTCTCGATGTAAAAGTTGGGAACGGATCTTTTAATAGTACTATAGAGATATCAAGAGAATTATCACAATCTTTAGTTAGTGTTGCAAAGGGGGCTGGGCTTAAATGCGAAGCTATAATTACAGATATGAATCAAGTCTTAGGAAAAAGTGCAGGTCATACTTTAGAAATGTTAGAGTGTATAAAGTATTTAAAAAATGAAATTAAAGATTATCGCTTAGAAAAAATCACGAATGAGTTAATCTCTTCACTTTTAATGATGGTGCATAAAATTTCGAAAGAAGATGCCCTTAAAAAAATTGAAGAGGTGCTTTCAAGTGGAGCAGCAGCAGAAAAATTTGAAAAGATGACTTCAGCTTTGGGAGGACCAAAAAATATTTTATCTACTTACGAAACAGATTTACATAATGAGTCAACAGCTAGAGATATTTTTTCTGATAAAGAAGGTTGGATCGAAAAAATTCATACAAGAGAATTAGGTTTAATTTTAATAGAGCTTGGCGGAGGACGTAAACAAGTTTCTGATAAAATAAATTATGGTGTAGGATATGATAGTGTTATTTCTGTTGGTGAAAAAATTGATAGCACGAAACCATTATTGCAATTACACTCAAACCCAGAAGATGATTCAAAAGAATTGGAAGAAAGAATAAAAGATTGTTTTACAATTTCAGATAAAGAAATAAAAAAATTACCACAAGTTTATGAGTACATTAATTAATGAGTACACAAACTAAAATAGATGAAAGCTTAGTAAAATATCTACAAAACGTAGGTTATAGAAAAGATAAAATAATTGACGATCTGGCAGATGAAACATCTAAGCTTGGCAGTGTATCTCAAATGCAAATTTCAAAAGAACAAGGTCAGTTTTTAGAAATAATCACAAAATTATCGAAAGCAAAATCTTGTCTAGAAGTTGGAAGATTTACTGGCATGAGCACTTTATTTATTGCAAGAGGTTTGTCAGCAGAAGGAAAAATTACAACAATTGATAATTCAGACGAATTTCTATCATTAGCTAAAAAATATTGGGATCTAGATAATATGAGTTCAAAAATCGAATCTATTATCGGTGATGGGGTTGAAATAATGCAAAGTATGATAGACCGTCAACATTCTTATGATTTCATCTTCATAGACGCTGACAAAAATAATTATCCTAATTATTATGAATTATCTTTAAGTCTTGTTCCATCAAACGGCATCATAATTATTGATAACATGCTTTGGCATGGTGATGTTGCTGATGAGAAAAAAAACGATTCTCAAACAAATACCATAAGAGATTTAAATACAAAAATCCAAAATGATTCTCGTGTAGACTTTTCTCTTTTACCGTTATCAGATGGCTTATCCTTTATAAGAAAAAAATAATTACATACTTGAATTAATCATAATCATCCCCACATCATTATTGTCAGTATGCCACTGTGGGTGCCGACATTAATACTTGCTTATAAAGGAGTTATTATGACTAGAAACCTATCCGTTTGGAATTCTCTAAGACCATTTTCTGTTGGATTTGATTCGATTTTCGATGAATTTGATAGAATGTTAGAATCCACCGAACGATACAATACAAACTATCCACCTTACAATATTCATAGAGTTGATGATCACAATTATAAAATTGAAGTTGCTCTTGCTGGATATAGTAAAGAAGACATTGAGATTGAATTAAAAGAAAATAATCTTACTGTTAGAAATAAACCAAAAGAAAAAGTGGTTAATGATAATGGTAATGGAGTAATTCATAAAGGAATCTCAACGAGACAGTTTGAAAGATCGTTCACTATTTCAGAAGACATCAAAGTTAAGGATGCTGAATTAATTAATGGACTTTTAACAATTGATCTGGAGAGAATTATACCAGAAGAAAAGAAAGCTAGACTTATTTCTATAAAATAGTCTTGGATAGGGGCCCTCTGAGGCCCCATCTATAATGAACGTCTATTACTTTTAATTAGAATAGTTCTAAAATTCTTAAATATCTATTTTATAAGATCAAAAATAATTTTTTTTTACATAAATATTAATTTTTACCTATAAATAAGTCTACTTCCGTTCCATGGTGGTTAGTTTTTATAACATTATAACTCACATTTAATATTACGATTTCTAACCACCTATTTTAAAAAACCTTTAAATTAGAATAAATCTAAATATATCTGATTTTGCCTATAAACATTGAGTAAATAAAATAAAAAAAACTGTTTTTTAAATTATTATAAAAGCATCTTAGATCCTTAGTAATAGGACGTGGAGATGATTAATCTTTTTAAAGGTAAAGGCGCATCTTAACCAAACGAGTTTCAACTCATCTCCACACCCTTAAACTAAGAAAAAATTTACAAATAAGGAAAAATATACATGAAAAAAATATTACTCATTGCTACTGCTTTAGTTTTTTCTTTCAGCTTTTCTAAATCTTTTGCAGATGGTCATGGTCCAGAAGTTTATGGACCTTACCCTATTACTTTAAAAGGTTATGACGGTGATAAAACAAACTCAGTGAAATATACGGGTCAGATGGCCAGACAAGTTTTACATGACAGTTTAAAAGCTTTAGTGAAAACAGGTGATCTAGGTAAAATGATGTCCTATTATAATGGAGAAGATGGTTTAGAAATAATAGCTCCCAAATCTGCTGATGGTTTTCCAGTTAAACAAACCATGGTTTCAGAAATAGGTAGCGGAAACCTTTCAGGTAAAATGTACAAAGGATATATTCCTGGTTGGGGTAATCTAACAGGTCCAGAAGCTATTGAACATATGATGCTTAAGGCAAGTGAAGTTGAAGGTGGTTTTGATCCATCTACTGGTTTTGATTACACTCAATTAATATCAAAGTTTGCTATGGGAGCTGTTTTTTATAACCAAGCTGTAAACAGTTATCTTGGAAGTAAAATGGAAATTGGTCAAAAACCAAATAATGCTCCATATAAAGAAGGGGCTTACTACACTGGTAAGGAGCATAGTTGGGATGAGGCATTTGGTTATTGGGGATCTGCTGCTCACGCACTAACTCTCTCAGCTGAGGACAACTATAATGTTGCTAAGAAAAAAGATTTAGCATCTGCTGACTTTAACGGGGATGGTGTTGTTGATCTATATTCCGAGATGACTTTTGCACACGCTTACTACGCTTCAAGCTATGACAAAGGCGGTAAGACTGATTATCTTGCAACTATCAACCAAGCATTTATTGATGGCCGAAAAGTTATCAGAGATGCTGGAGGTAGAAACCTAAATTTCTCTGAAAGAACTGACATGTTAGCTGCAAGAGATGTGATTAGAGATAACTGGCAAAAAGTTATTGCTGAATCCGTCTTTAAATATGCTGGATCTACCTACAAAGATATTGTTGCACTTGAAACAATTATGGATGCCAATGGTGATACTGAAGAAGCTTTTAGAAAATATGCCAAACACTGGGGCGAACTTAAAGGTTTTGCTTTAGCTCTACAATGTGGTCCTGGAGATCTAGGAGAAACTGCTGTTAAGATGAATAGAATGATGGGTTTTGGCCCGGTTCTTTTAAATGCATCACAGGTTGTAGGTGTTGACTCTAGTGGTAATTTCATAAAAGACCAAGCACAGGAGTGGAGTGAGTTTAAACTTCATATGCTAAAAATTCAAAAATTAATGGTTGATGAATTTGGGGTCGCTGCGAGAAATAATGACCAACTAGCTGCAATGGAAGAACTTGCTGGTTCTATGGGAAGTTCTGACTCAGCTGAAAACGATTAATTGAATATTATGGTGTGGCTTTGTATAAAGCCACACTACTAAACTGGAATGGAAATTTTAACAGAATATTTATCTAATATTGGTAATCAATTTATTGATCCAAAAAAAAGAGTCTTTGTAGCATACATTGGAATCTCAATATTAATTGCATTTCTATGGTTTATCTTATTAAGAAAATATTCTCTCTTTGCAGCATTTAAGAAAATTTTTGATAAAAAAATATTTTTTTCTAAGTCAGCAAAATCCGACTACAAAGTTTTTCTTATTAATCAATTAATCATGATGACTATTTCACCATTTTTAATTACTCAATTAACAATTGCTACAGCACTTTACTTTTATTTTCACACCATTGATTGGTTAAGTGTTGGAATGTTTAAAGAAACCCTTCCAATTCTTGTGATAATTGCTTTCACTACTTTTCAATTTACTATTGATGATTTTAGCAAATATATAGTTCATAGGTTTATGCACAAATGGCCAATTTTATGGTCACTTCATAAAGTTCACCACTCTGCTACCGTTTTAACACCAATGACTGTTTTTAGAACTCATCCTTTAGAGGGAATAATTTTCTCTCTTAGAAGTTCAATCACACAAGCAATAAGTATTTCTTCTTTTATTTTTTTATTTGGTGATTCAGTAAGCTTATATACAGTTCTTGGAGTAAACATTTTTGTATTTATTTTTAATATTCTAGGATCAAATTTACGACACTCGCACGTAGGAATTAGATATTGGAGATGGGTAGAGTATATATTCATTTCTCCAGCCCAACATCAATTACATCACTCTATAGCAAGAGAACACCATGATAAGAACTTTGGAGCAGCTTTAGCTATTTGGGATTATCTATTTAGATCACTTCATCATTCAGTTGAATTTGAAACCTTAGAACTTGGAATTGAAAAGAACCAAAAAGACGAAAGTCATAATTTAAAAGATTTATACATAAGTCCATTTATTGAAATTAAAAATTATTTTTTAAGAAAGTTTTTAAAAATAAAACTTAAATTTAGCTCAATTAGTTTGAAAAGGAGATCGTTAAATGAAAACTAATTTATTACATTTTGTATTTTTATTTTTTATATTTATTTTTACCCCGTATTTAAATGCAAAAGAGATAAATATTTATTCACATAGACAGCCATTCTTAATTAACCCTTTTCTAGAATTATTTACTGAGGAAACTGGCATTAAAACGAATGTTGTTTATTCTAAAAAAGGCTTAGCCCAGAGACTGAAGGCTGAGGGTGAAAATAGTCCAGCAGATGTTATTCTTACTGTAGATATAGGAAGACTGTATATTTATGATGATCTTGATTTACTTTCTCCATTAGATTCAAAACAGTTACAAAATAATATTCCTAATTACCTGAGGAGTCCTGACAATACATGGTTCGGGCTTTCCAAAAGAGCTAGAGTTATTGTAGTTCACAAAGAGAAGATTGCAGAAGGTGAAATAACTAGAATTGAAGATTTGGCAGACTCCAAGTGGAAGGGAAAAATTTGCTCAAGACCAGGAAGTCACGTTTATAACCGTGGAATAATGGCATCAGTTTTAGCAGCGCTTGGTGAAGAAGAAGCAGAAAAATGGGCTAAGGCTATGGTGGCTAATTTTGCCAAAAGACCACAAGGCAATGATAGAGCACAGGTAAAAGCAATTCATGAAGGGGAGTGTGAACTTGCTCTTATAAATAATTATTATTATGGAAAACTTAAATTCTCAGAAGACCCTGAACAAAGAAAATGGGCTGAAAGTGTAAGATTAGTTTTTCCTAATCAAGCTCAAGATGACAGAGGGGCTCACGTAAATATTTCAGGTGGAGGTGTAGCTAAGTATTCTAGTAACAAAGAAGAAGCTCAGAAGTTACTTGAGTTTTTAACAAGTGAAAAAGCACAAAAACTTTATGGAGAAATAAACTTTGAGTACCCAGCAAATCTAAAAATTGAGCCTGGAGAAGAATTACAAAGCTGGGGTAGCTTTAGAGAGGATACGCTTCCAATAATAAAAATAGCAGAACTTGCTCCTAATGCCCAAATGATAATTGATCGAGTTGGCTGGTAGTTTATAACCAAGTGAATTTGTATAATTGGAATAGCTCGTCTACTTTAGCAACTTTTCTTGCTCTTTTTATAATTTGTCCAATAGTTGCTATTTTTTACTCTGCATTTTTAGGAGATACCAGTCTATGGCCACATTTATTCTCAACCGTTCTACCAAGATATGTTTACAACACAATTGTGCTCATGATTGGGGTAGGTATTCTAAGTATGATCTTTGGTGTTTCTTCAGCATGGGTAGTTACAAGATATAACTTTATAGGTAAAAATTTTTTTGAGTGGGCACTATTATTACCTGCTGCAGTACCTGCATATATCATTGCTTATACATATACTGATTTTTTAGAATACGCTGGTCCTTTACAAAAACTACTAAGGGAAATTTTTAACTGGAATAGTGTTGACGACTATTGGTTCCCAGAAATACGATCAATGGGCGGAGCTATTTTAGTTATGTCGTGTGTTCTTTATCCATATATTTACATGATGACCAGAGCATCTTTTTTAACCGTGCCCTTATCTTTTTATCAAACAAGTTTAATTTATGGACGAAGCAGTTTTTTTTCTGTTGCCTTGCCACTTGCAAGACCGGGAATATTTGCTGGCCTAGCACTTGTATTAATGGAAACAATTTCTGATTTTGGAACAGTTGAATACTTTGCTCTAGAAACTCTAACCCTTGGTGTATTTAATGTTTGGTTGGGAATGAACAGTCTATCAGGTGCAGCACAAATATCTTCAGTTTTATTTATTTTTGTTGTTGTCCTTTTAACTATTGAATATTTAGCAAGACGTAGACAAAGATATTTTGAAAAAAGTAGTGGTCAAAATATGCTTGAGTCAGACACAATTTCATTTTCTGGAAAGTTACTCTGTTTTTTAATTTGTTTGACTCCAATTACTCTTGGATTTTTAATTCCTGTGCTCATACTTTTAAATTTCGTTTTAAGTGGTTTTTCTATAATTAATTTTAGTGAAGTTATATTTGCTGCAACAACAAGTATATCGCTTGCACTTGCAGGAGCTGCTACTGTCATGCTAGTTTCTATAATTCTAATCATTGTATCAAATTATAAATCAAATACTTTTCAAAAAGGATTAATTTTTGTAGCTTCATGTGGTTATGCTCTACCAGGTACTATACTTGCAGTTGGTATTGTTATCTTTTTTGGATGGTTAAACTCAATAACTAATATTGAAATGGGTTATGTTGCAGGCGGTTTCTTAGTATTAATTTTTGCTTACACAACTAGATTTTTAGCAGTCGGTAATGCTGCCATACGATCAGGAATACTTAAAGTTCATCCAAATGCGGTTGATGCTTCTCAAACAATGGGAAAAGGTTTTCTAAATACAATTCGAGTAATCGTATTACCGTTAATTTATACAAATATCTTAATAGGAGGCATCCTAGTTTTTGTTGATATTTTAAAAGAACTTCCAATTACTCTACTGCTAAGACCTTTTAATTTTGAAACTTTGGCTACTTATGTCTACCAATATGCATCCGATGAACTTTTACAAGAATCATCATTTGCTGCTCTAATCATTATTGTGGTTGGTCTTGGACCAGTAATATTTTTAAACACAACTCTTCAAAGAGTTTCACAAAAAAAGAAAGTAACTAATTTTTAAAAATAAAAGCTTGAGATTGATCTATCTCAATTTCGACAGCAGATGATTGTTGAGGATTAAATTCTGGCGGCATGTGACTATGAACATGAATAACCTCATTATTGTCATTAAGCACTGAAAGATGAACAAAACTAAAAGACCCCATTAATTTTGAGGCCATAACAGTACCTTTTATTCCATTAACAGGTGTTGGTTGTTGTTTTAATTTTACTCCTTGTGGTCTTACATGTATTTCTACATTTGTATTTTCAAGTTCATTTGGAGCTTTAATTTTTCCTACTGGCGTATCTACAAAAGAGTTATTAA
Organism: uncultured Alphaproteobacteria bacterium; assembly: GCA_902521325.1. Taxonomy (GTDB): domain Bacteria; phylum Pseudomonadota; class Alphaproteobacteria; order HIMB59; genus CACPNW01. The sequence goes on along the minus strand of CABYRE010000002.1, from coordinate 35,855 downwards.
CTTTTCCATGAAATCTATTTGTTTCGCCAAAAAATTCAGTCACATATGAATTTTTAGGATTTTTATATAATTCTGCCGGGCTACCAGACTGAATAATATATCCTGAGGTATCCATTATATTTATTTGATTAGAAATGAACATAGCTTCAAATGGATCATGAGTAACAATAATCACTGATATGTTAGATTTTTGTAATAAATGCAAAGTATCATCCCTGACCTCTTCTCTTAAATTCAAATCAAGACTCGAAAATGGCTCATCTAATAAAAGTAAATCAGGTTGAGAAATAATTGATCTTGCTAATGCTACTCTTTGTTGTTCGCCACCACTTAACTCATGGGGAAATTTATTTAGAGAGTTTGGAAGTTTTATTAAATCAATAATATCCTCAATTCTATAATTTGAATTTTTATAATTTATGGGATACTCTAAGTTTTGCTTGACTGTTAAATGTGGAAATAAAGCATAGTCTTGAAATAAAAATCCAATTTTTCTCTTTTCAGTTGGTAAATGTTTTTTTGTACTACTCACCTCTTCGCCATTTATTAAGATTTCACCAGATTGTACTTTTTCTAAACCTGCAATAAGTTTTAATAATGTTGTTTTTCCACTTCCTGAAGGACCAAGAATACAAGAAATGCTATCCTTGGTTAGATTGAACTCAATATTATTTAAGATTTTTTTATTATTAATCTCATGAGTCAGATTTTTTACTTCAACAGCTAACATAACTTTCCTAATACACTAAAAATTAAACACGAGGAAATTTATCTAAAACTTCACTTTCCCATTCTAGAAATTTTTTGGATCTATTATCTGGACTTGGGTGAGATCCCATAAATTCTGGCATTCTTCCTTCTTGATCTGCCATCATTCTTTGCCATAGTTTAGCAGGTTCTTTAATATTAAAGCCTGCAAGATTCATAAATCCCATGCCTAAATAATCGGCTTCACTTTCCATTTTTCTACTGAAGGGAAGAAAGATTCCATATTTAACAACTGAGTTGTAAACATTACCACCTACATTACCTACTCTAAAAGACTTATTAAGAAGTTCTGCATACCTACTTCGTGAGATCCCAATGGTTGCCATTTGTATCATTGAAGCTTGAGTTAATTTTTCTACAGTATGTCTTGCAAATGCATGAGCAATTTCATGCCCCATAACTGCTGCAATACCATCATCATTTTTACATATAGGAAGTATACCTGTATAAAAAGCAATCTTGCCTCCCGGCATACACCAAGCATTTTTATTTTCTGAATCTATAAGAGCAAACTGCCAATTAAAATTTCCAGCAGGATTTTTTTCACGCTTATTAAGATAATACGTATCCAGAGAGGTATAAATTTCTTTTCCTATTTCTTCAATTTTTTTTGATTCATCTGTATTATCTAAAAGAATTTTATCTTCTTTAGCTTTAGATAAAAATCTTGAATATGTTTTTTCAACTTCTTGATTTAGAGATCTTTCATTGGGATAAATCTTTGGTGTGCCAAGGATACCTCCACCCATTAAAATTATGGGGAGGTTGCTATCATATAAATTTAACTGACTTCTATTTGTTAGTGGAACTTGTGTGCAAGATGGTAAAAATACAGATCCACATAATGAGCAGCTTGCTCCAACAATAAAATTTCTTCTATTTGTTTTTGTTTCCACTAATTTATTATATACATAATTTCAATTATATGAAAATTTTTAATACAGTTAAAAAAGCAGAAATTCATGTTCATCTTGAAGCTACCATTACACCAGATCTTTGTAAAAAATTTGCTATGCGCAACAATCATGAAATACCAGAAGAAATGTTTGGATCAAAATATGCATACCAATGGGATGATTTTTATGATTTTATAAAAAAGTACGACATTGTCACTTCTGTTATTTACACACCAGAAGACTATTTTGAATTAACGTATGAGTATTTAAAAGAATGTGCCGCCAACAATGTCCTTTATGTTGAAGCGATGATTTCATCAACTCATGCCAAAGCAAAGGGCATGACATATCATTCATTTATTGAAGGAGTATACGAAGCTTCTAAAAAAGCTGAAGAGGATTTTGGTATTGTGTCTCGATATATAATGAATGGAATTAGACATCTTGGACCAGAGTCTGTTCAAAATACAGCTAAAGAAGTCCTTGATAACCCTCACCCATGCTTAGTTGGTTTTGGTTTAGCTGGTGATGAGTTACATTTTCCTCCAAATCTATTTGTAAAAACATTTGATATGCTGAAAGAGATGAATTTTCCCATTTCTGTTCATGCTGGTGAATGGGATGGTCCAGAAAATATTCGTAATGCTATCAATTTATTACACCCGACTAGATTAGGTCACGGCGTAAGATCAATTGAGGATCCTGATCTTGTAAAAGAGATTATTGAAAAAGATATTATTCTTGAAACTTGTCCAACAAGTAATATCGCAACAAAGATTTATGAAGATTATGAAAGTCATCCAGTTAAAACATTATTTGATCAAGGTGTAAAAGTCACTGTTAATTCAGATGACCCTCCATTTTTTAATGCTACTATTCAAGGTGAATACAAAGTTATGGAAGAATTAGGCTTGAATGAAAAAGAACTTACATCACTTACTCATAATGCCATTAAGTACTCTTTTTGTGATGAAGAAAATAAAAATAAATTATTATCTAAATTAAGCTAGATAATTTTACTAAAGGTCTTGCACCGTAGTGCGAAATAATTTCTGCTGCAGCAATCGATGCATAGTTTCCGCATTCCTCCATGCTTTTATCTTTTGAATAACCAAACAAAAAGCCAGCTGCATATAAATCTCCTGCACCAGTTGTATCAATAACCTTTTCTACTTTTTTTGCAGAGACCTCAGTTACCTCACTTCCCGATACAATCACTGATCCACTACTTCCTTTAGTAATAGCTGCAACAATATTTAACGATTTTGCATATTCTAAACCTTCATCAAAACTATCCGTTTCTGCCATAGCTTTGATTTCATCTTCATTGGCAAATAAAATATCAACATTCTTTGTTATTAATTCTTTAAAAGAATCACGGTGTCTATCAACACAAAAAAGATCTGAAAGAGTAAAGGCAACTTTTTGATTATCAGCTTTGCAAATATCCACCATTTTTTTCATAGCTTTTTTTGCATTTTCATTATCCCACAAATATCCTTCTAAATAAGCAATGTTATGATTTTTAATATCATCCTCTTTAATATCTTCAGGGCCAATCAGCGTTCCTGCTCCCAAAAAGGTACACATCGTTCTTGTTCCATCTTCTTCTACAAATATTGTACAACAACCTGTTGAAATATCAGGTGATGTAAAACCTAAAGGAAATTTTAATCCTTCGCGAACCATATCTTTTTGAAGATAAATACCAATTTCGTCATTTTTTATTTTTCCAATAAAGCTTCCATTGCCACCAAATGATGTAATGCCAAACATAGAATTACCAAGTGATCCGCCACCTGCCATTTCTCTGATTGAATAACTATCATGTAAATTATTTTTTAAACCTTCATCAATAAGATTCATTGAATCTCTATTGATTTCATGTTTTTCAATTTCGCCTTGATTGGATGGAATAATCGCATCAACCATTGCGTTTCCAATTCCTACTACGTCTAATTTTTCACTCATTTTTGTTTAATTATTATTGGTACAAGTTGTACTATAATGACTCCAATAAATATTGCAAGGCATCCCAGTATTTTTTGTGTGTCTAAGATTTGATTTAAAAGTATCCATCCTGCAATTGCTGCAAATACAGATTCCATTGATAATATAATTGCAGCTGGTGCAGGATTAGCTTTTTGTTGAGCTATTATTTGTAATGTATAACCAATTCCTGCAGAGAAAATTCCTGTATATAAAATTTCAAACCATTCAATTTGCATATTTGATAATTTTGGTTCTTCCCACCAGAAAGCTAAAATCATAGATAATATGAAAACTATAAAGTATTGAATGCTACCAAACAAAAAAGGACTATTGAGTTCCTTCATAAAAATATCAATACAAATAATATGCAAAGCAAAAAACAAGGCCGCTATAAATAAGAGACTATCAGATTGTTGTATGTCAACTGATTGATTTGAAGACAACAGATAAGACCCATACAAACAGAGTAATATTGCAACCCATATAATCCAGTGAACTTGTTTTTTAATTATAAATCGTGAAATGATTCCAACAAATGGAACATACAGAGTACTTAGAAAAGCTGCATTCGATATTAATGATTTTTGAAGCGCATATTGTTGTAGACCCATACCACCAAACAGAAAAATTCCTGTTGCAATACAGAGATAAATTTTTTTTCTATCCTGTAAAATTTTTGAAACATTTTTTTGTTCCAGGTAAATAGCAAAGGGGATCACAGTTAAAAAAGCAAAGAAAAATCTACCAAAACTAAAAGTAAATGGTCCAATGGCACCCATTCCAGTCGTCTGACTAACAAATGCTGTTCCCCATATAAGTGATGCAATAAGCATCATAATATTTGCTCTTGTATGACTCATAGAAAATGTATGTAAATTTATTGTTTATCTTTATTAATCCACCAAGATTCAATTACTATCCCGTAAAGTGGAATTTCATCTGGGTATTCAAAAAAATCCCAATAAGCAATTCTATCTTTGTTACTATGATAGAGTGGAACAACATAGTGACCCCATAATAAAACTCTATCAAGGGCGTGAATTGCAGTAGTTAGTTCTTGTCTATTTGAGGCATTTATTAGTTTTTCAATTAATGCATCAACTGCTGGACTATTAATACCAGGATAATTTCTGCTCCCATCTTTTTGACCAACTTCTGACCCCCAATAAAATTGTTGTTCATTTCCAGGACTTAAACTGACTCCCCAATATCTCTTAATCATATCAAAATCATAACTTAAAAGACGTTCTTGATATTGTGATGAATCAACTGTTCTAACATCCATAGTAATGCCAAGTTTTTTTAAATTACTTTGATAGGCTAAAGCGATTTTTTCATCTGAAGGACTGACAATCAGGAACTCAAACTTAAATTCTTGCCCATCTTTAAACAGTTTTCCATTTTCAACATTCCATCCTTCTTTTTCCAGTATTTCTTTTGCTTTCAATAAATTTTTACGATCGTTACCACTTCCATCTGTAGTAGGCGGAGTAAATGTTTCCGTAAATACTTCAGCTGGAATTTCATCTTTCCATACATTCAATAATTCTAACTCATTTTTTGATGGCAGGCCTGAAGAAGCTAATGGTGAATTATCAAAATAACTATCTGTTCTGACATATGCATTTTGATATATTGTTTTATTAATCCATTCATGATCATAGGCATAACTTAAAGCAAGCCTTACATTTCTATTATTAAATATGTCACGTCTTGTATTCATCACAAGACCATTCATTCCAACAGGTCTATCGTTATTCATTTCTGTAAGTATTACTTTGCCATTCTGGACAGCTTTGAAATCATATTCTGATAACCAACGTTTTACGTTGTACTCTCTTCTAAAGTCGTATTCACCAACCTTAAAAGCCTCAACTAAGACATTTGAGTCTTTGTAATAATCATAAATAATTGTATCAAAGTTATAGAGACCTTTATTCACTGGTAAATCTTTTGCCCAGTAATTTTCAACACGTTTGTATTTTATTTGACGCCCTGGATCCAGACTATCAACCTGGTATGGCCCACTGCCTAAAGGAATATCTAAAAATGTTTTTGTAACATCAAGATTTTCATAAAACTTTTTTGGAATGATAGGAAGAAAGCCCGCAATAATAAGGGGCAATTCTTTATCTTCATTATTTTCAAAAATCATTTTTATTCCGTCATTTCCAATCAATTCAGTTTCAACAACTTTGCCATAAGTTTTTTTCTGATTTGGAGTACCTTTTGTTTGAAACGTTTCTAAACTAAATAATACGTCATCACGTGTGATTGGTGAGCCATCATGAAAGGTTGCATTTGAATTTAAATAAAAAGTTATAGATGATCTGTCTTCAGGTAATTCAACTTTCTCAGCTATCAATCCATAGAGAGAGAAAGCTTCATCCCAAACTCTTCTCATTAATGTATCATTGACGTACCCAAGACCAGCGGCTTTAGAGCCTTTAAAAGCTACCCTATTAAGATTATCAAAAGATCCATATGATCCAAATTTCACAATACCACCCTTAGGTGCGTTTGGGTTTACATAATCTAGATTTTCAAAATCACTAGCATACTTTGGTATTCCATGCATGGCAATACCGTGAACCTTTTCACTGTATGCATGATTATTAAATGAAATTATTGAAGCTAAAAGGACAAAAATAATGAAAATTTTTTTCATTAATTCATCCTATCAAATAAAAGACAGATTTGTAATGAAATATGAATCTAAAAAATTATATAAATATAATGCAATGTCTTAAATTAATTTCACTAATTACAATATTATGTATTGGCTCAAGTATTCATGCGGCAGAAATTGATATTTTTAAAGGTATGAAATTATATGCCGAAAATTGTGCTGGTTGTCATATGGGTAATTTAGCTGGTCATGAAGAGTGGAATAAATCTTTAGATGAAGACGGTCATCGAAGAGCGCCGCCGCTTAATGGCACAGGTCATACCTGGCATCACTCCCCTAAATATCTATTTCAGGTCACCAAATACGGTTTTAAAAAAATAATTCCTGATTATGAAGGAAAAATGCTTGGTAATGAAACGTTATCAGATGATGATGTTTGGTCTATTATCGAATTTATTAAAAGTACATGGCCAGAAAAATTACTAAAAAAATATAATTCCCATTTTAAGAGTTAGAATTATTGAAGCAAAACTTCAATTTTAATATTTAAGATATATATTATTATTATGAAAATTTTAGGATCTGAAATTACACCCTATAAGACATATTTAAATAGACGTAAATTTATAAAGGGATCTTTAGCTAGTGCCATGCTAGCTACCATTACATCATCAGCATTTGCAAATCATGAAAGCGATCCTTCAATTTATAGTAAAAATTTAAATGAAAACGATAAACTTAACTCTTACGAAGAAATCACTACTTATAATAACTTCTATGAATTTGGTACTCACAAAAAACATCCTCATTTAAACTCTGGAAATTTTAAGCCTAGACCATGGACAATAAAAATAGATGGTCTTGTGAAAAAACCTCAAACATTTGACTTAGAAAAAATTTTATCAAATGTAACAATAGAAGATAGAGTATATCGATTAAGATGTGTTGAGGCATGGTCCATGGTTATTCCTTGGCAAGGCTTTCAATTATCTGAACTTATAAGAATGGCTGAACCTCTAAGTTCAGCAAAGTATGTTCAATTTGTAACTGTCTTCAGGCCCGAAGAAATGCCAGGACAGCAAAAAAGAACAATTGTTTGGCCATATAGAGAAGGGCTTCGAATGGATGAAGCAATGAATCCCTTAACAATATTAGCAACTGGATTGTATGGTCATGAAATGCCTAATCAAAATGGTGCACCCATAAGATTAGTTGTTCCATGGAAGTATGGTTTTAAATCAATTAAATCAATTGTGGAAATTAGATTCTTAGATACTCAACCTGAAACATCTTGGGAAACTTTAGCTCCTTGGGAATATGGTTTTTATGCTAATGTTAATCCTAATGTTAACCATCCAAGATGGAGTCAAGGAACAGAGAGACGAATTGGAGAGTTTAAAAGAAGAGAAACACTCATGTTTAATGGTTATGAAAAAGAAGTAGCGTATCTCTATAAAGATTTAGATCTAACTAAATTTTATTAATGAATGTTTTCTACAACAAACTTTAATCGCAGTAAGCCCATCTTATTTATTTTAATTCTATTTCCGAGTCTGCTTTGGGCGTACCAATTTGTCACTGGAAATCTTGGAGTAAATCCAATTGAAAAACTAATGGATGAGTTAGGTCTGATGGCACTCAGATTAATAATAATAACTCTTATGATTACTAGTCTATCAAATATTAAAACATTAAAATCGATAGTTGTCTTACGAAGAATGATTGGTCTTTTTGCCTTCTATTATGTTTGTTTACATTTCTCTACTTACATCGTTTTAGACCATTTTTTAGATATGCAATTTATCATACAAGATATTATAAAAAGACCGTTTATAACTTTTGGTTTTATTAGTTTTCTTTTTTTAATCCCACTTGCTAGCACTTCAACGAACAATATGATTAAGCGATTAGGTTTTAAATTATGGAAAAAAATTCATTACTTAATCTATCCCGTAGCCATACTGGCTAGTATGCATTTTTATGTTTTAGTTCGTGCTGATAAAACTGAACCAGTTATTTATATGGGAATAATTATTCTTTTGTTACTGCACAGAATATTTAAAAGACTTACTCGTCCTCAGTTGGCTCAGTAACAGGATTCATTTCCATACCTGCAGGACTAATATTTCGTGGTAAAGGATTGTATAAAGATTCTAGATCTCGAGGTTTCGTTCTTTGTGTCATTCTATACAAACCAAAAAGACCCAGTAGTCCGTGTATGAAGAATAAATAAATATAAAATCCAGCTGCTCCTATAATTTCCATAAAACCTGAAACAAGTAATGGGCCTATAATTGATCCAATTCCTATAAGTATTCCAAAAGTAGCACTCGCAGATACTATTTCATTGGGCTGAAGAAAATCATTTGTGTGCGCTACCGCTAAAGAATACATCGGTAAACAAGCTATGGAGAAAAAGAAGGTAATAATGAAGAATAAAGTGAGTGGCATAAAGTTTGCAAAAACAAAGAATAAACTTAAACCCGATGCCATAAAGGAAACACCAATTAAGATAATACGCCTATCTAATCTATCTGATAAATAACCAATCGGCCATTGAGACAACGCTCCAGCAGAAGTTATAATTGTCATATATAATGATATTTCAAACAAACTAAGATTAATAGAAGAAGCGTAGATTGCTCCGTAACCAAATACTGCGCTATGAGACAATCCTGTTGCAAAAGCACCAACAAAACCTAAAGGAGAAACATTATAAAATTCTCTTAAAGAAAAATATTTTGGACTCTCTGTATTTGGTTGGTCTGTTTTAGATAATAAAATTGGTAGTAACGCAAACGATAATAAAATTGATACCAAAATAAATAAATCAACTTTAGCTGGATCACTTAAGTTTAATAAAAACTGCCCAGCCCCAACAAATACAAATGTAAAAATCATATATATAGAGAGTAATTGTCCACGAGTTTCATTAGTTGATTTTTCATTTAGCCAACTTTCCATTATTACGTATATACCAGCAAGACTCATACCTGTTAAAATACGAATAAACATCCATGAATAAGGATGAACAAATACCGAGTGTAATAATATAGCAATGGAAGCAAGAGACGCCAAAGCAGCAAAAACTCTTATATGCCCAACTCTTCTTAATAATGTTGGAATAGTTAAAGCACCAGTTAAGTAGCCAACATAATAACCCGCTATGATTAGCCCAGAAGATACAAAACTAAAACCCTCAAGAACCGAACGAACTCCAATTAGCGTTCCTTGCAAACCGTGACCAAGACTAATTAAAGCGAACCCAAAAAAAAGGGCCCAAGTGTTTTGTAGTACCTTAAACATTTTCTAAATTTTATTGAAAAATATTAGTATTCTTCTTCGCCGTCATCTTTAGGCTTAATACCTTCAGCCACTGGATCAATTTCTGTTTCGTCTTCTAGTAAAACAGTATCGTCCTCAAGATTGTCTTCATTATTATCTACATCCAAACTTTCAATATCAAGATCATCATCTTTTTCTTTTGGTTTTTGAGGAATTGGGTTTGTCAGTGGAGCAGCATTTGTACTTCCTGGTTTTCTTCCACGTCTTGGTCTAGTCATAGTAGTAACTTCAATTTGTTTACCACACTCAGGGCACTCAAGCTCTGTTCTTCCTAAGTCATAGTATTGTTTACTACACATTGGACAAATTCTTTTTAGACCCCAGGATTCTTTGTACATTTTTACTCTTCTTTTCTTATAAATATTTTACCACAATAACCACAGACAATTTTGTTCTCATTATTAAAGGTATAATAAACTGCGGGATGTCCTAAACCATCTTCACCGCCATCGCAAGAGATAGTTTCAGTTTTAGGATTAACCACAACAATATCATCTGCCATAAAACTCATATAAAATTTTAACCCAAAATGTCTATGTTTTTTAACTAAAGAATCTGAAAATAAACCACTGAAATACCACTTACTATTAAAATAGATGGGATTATTCTCGATTTAGCATTTCTTTCAAATAAAAAAACCATTCCAATAATAGCGGCAAAAACAATACTGATTTCTCTGATGCTAGAGACATACGCTATTTCTATAAATTGCATACTCCAAACAACTATCGCATAACTGCTTGTTGCAAATATTCCCGCTGCTATACCAGAACTAAAATTATACGTTTTTGTTTTTCGCAAACCATTCTTAGAAATCAAACCTATAATTAATAAAGGGATACCATTGAGAGTGAAGAGCCAATAAATATATGAAAAACCATTTTCCGAAAGCCTAACACCGACTCCGTCAACTAAAGTATATGCAGTAATTAAAATAGCAGTTGAAATCGCAAGAGCAAAACCTCTAAAGTTAAAAGATAAATTTTTCGAATACGATATTAAAAATAAACCAATACAAACAATTAATATTCCAATAAAGCCAGCAACACTAATATCTGAACTTAAAAACAAAATACTAATGATAGCAACAAATAGACATGAACTTCCCCTAGAGATTGGATAAATGTAGGACAGGTCACCGTACCTATAAGAATAAATTACATTCAATCTATAAAAAACATGAATGATTACGGTTGCTATGAGAAAATACCAAACTTCAATTGAGGGAAAAGGAACAGTAAAAGTTAAAGGTAAAAAAATGACCACTTCTAAGACTGAGGTGATACCCATTAGTGATAAGGGGTTTTTACTTGATTTAATTATGGCACTCCAAATAGCATGACACAGTGCAGAAAAAATAATTAAAAGAAAAATAAAATTGATAGACAAAAAACTATCTTACTTCATTCCTGTTAAAGTAATTCCTTCAATAAATCTTTTTTGCGCAATTATAAAAGCAACAATGAGAGGTACTGTAACTGTAACAATTGAAGCCATCATTGGACCAAACTCATCACTATCAATTCCTCCTCTAAATTCTCTGATACCAAGAGGTGGTGTAAAGAGATCTCTATTTCCAGTAATTACCATTCGAGGCCAGAAATAATCATTCCAGTGTGCAACTACTGAGAAAATAGCAAAGGCAAGTAAAGCTGGTATCGCAGTTGGAAGCATTACTTTCCAGACGATAGCATACTCTCCCATTCCATCCATCCTGGCGGCGTCAATTAATTCATCTGGGACTGTCATAAAGAATTGCCGCATTAGAAAAATTCCAAACACCGATATTGTCCAGGGCAGTATTAAGGCGGAATAGGTATCGACCAAACCTGCCTGAGCAAGCATGACGTAAAGTGGAAGTGCAATTCCATGCACTGGAATGAGTAAACAAAATAACACCATGGAGAAAACAAACTCTCGTCCATAAAATCTAAGTTTGGCTAGAGCGTAGGCACACGGTAAAGCGACAAGAACCTGAATGATAAAAATTGATAAAGTTACAATAACACCATTCATCAAGTATCTTGGAATGGGAGCCTTTTCGAAAGCAAACCAATAGTTGTATTTATATGGTTTCATTGTGCATTCTTCTTCTGAGTATCCAGTTTTTACACATACGGGAAATGTCTGAGTTTCTTGTGCACCAATTAAACCTCCAGAAATAGATTGAATTTCTTGTTGCGATTTTAATGACATTGAAACCATCATATAAAAAGGTAACAACACAACAATTGCACCAACAATTAATATTGCATGTTTCCAACCTTCTCCAATATACTGTTTAGCTTCCATCAATAATGAACCCTTTTCTCAATGATATATCTTTGGAAGAAAGTTAATATCAATATAAAGCCAATGAAAACAACTGTAATAGCTGCACCAATACTTGTTAAATTTTGTTGAATAGCTTTTTCAAAAATTGCATACATCATAACGTAGGTTGTTTTAGACGGACCACCTTTTGTGAGTATTTCAATTGTATCAAAAACTTGAAAAGTTCTAATAGTCGTTATGGTTACAACAAATAAAGTTGTTGGACCAAGCATTGGCCATGTCACAAGTTTAAATTGTTCCCATGTTGATTTAGCCCCATCCATTTCTGCAGCTTGGTATAATTCTCTTGGTATACCTGTTAATCCGGCTAAATATAAAACCATATTGAAACCAAAGGCTTGCCATATTCCAATAAAACACACAGTCCAAATGGCAGTATTTTTTTGTTTTAACCAATAAGGAAAGTCCATGTTATTTGCACATGCCACTGCATACCAACTTTGTTCTGAGTCTACCCATGGCAACCAATGAAAACCAAAAATAAATTCTCTTGCACCGCCACAACCATTAGCCAAAAAACTATTTACTATTCCAAGAGTTGGGTGAAGAGTGAATTCCCAAGCTATAGCCATTGCCAGAAGCGTTGCCATAACAGGAAGAAAGAAAATAGTTTTGTATATGTCAGCACCAAATCGCAGAGAATTTAAGAGCATCGCTGCACATAAACCAAGTATAACTGAAATAGGCACCACAACAATTACATAAGTGGCTGTTGCCCAAATCATCTTCACATAAGTTTTTCGGTTAAACATTTTGTCATAGTTCTCTAACCCAATCCATTCAAAAGTTTTGTTGCCTAAATTATAATCAGTAAAGGAAATCCCACCTGCAAGAAAAAGAGGAAAGATTAAAATAATTATCATGAGTATTATTGCAGGAGCAATAAACCATAGATGAGCCTTTGAATTATGCATTAGTAAATGTTATCCTTATCCCATTGCATTATTAAAATGAATCCTCATCCCTGTTTGATTAAATAACAATGCTTTATTTGAATCTCTCTTGATATTTACACTTGAACCATTTGTAATTTGATGTGTAAATTGAGGTAAGCCTCTTACAATTATTTTTTTTGAGTTGTCTTCTATATTAACATGGAAGTATATATCTGATCCTAAATTTTCTCTGTAAGCAACAGTGCCACTAAATGTGTTTTCATCTTTATCATTAGTAATTTCTAAATGTTCTGGTCGAATTCCAATGTGTAAATCTGAATTACTTTCAGAACTTTTTCTTTTCAGGTTAACATTTAAAAATTTAACAGTTCCACTTGAGTCTGCAGATCCGTTAAAAATATTTATTTTAGGACTACCAACAAATTGAGCAACACTTAATGATGAAGGATTATCATAAACTTCTTGAGGTGTATCTAGTTGTAATAAATTTCCATCAATCATTACCGCCATGCGAGAAGACATTGTCAATGCTTCTGCTTGATCATGCGTTACATAAACAAATGTTGTTTTAAGTGAATTGTGAAGTTCTGATAATTCGGATCGCATATGCACTCTTAGAGCGGCATCTAAATTTGATAGCGGTTCATCCATTAAGAATGCAACAGGTTCTCTTACCATTGCGCGACCAAGAGCTACTCTTTGTCTTTGGCCCCCTGATAATTGTCCTGGTTTTCTATCCAGTAGTTCAGAAATCTGAAGTGTTTCAGATGTTTTATTAACTAATTGATTGATAGACTCAGTTTTACTTTTTTTGTTTGGAGAAAAATTCCCTATTAAAGGAAGGCGTTCAAAAGCATTATAATCTCTCAGTCTTAGAGGTGTTTCTAAATTTCTTCGTACCGTTAAATGTGGATATAAAGCGTATGATTGAAATACCATTGCAAGATCTCGCTCGCTGGCTCTAATTTTATTTACATTCTTATTATCAATTAATACATCACCTGAAGTTTGTTGTTCTAATCCTGCAATGATTCGGAGTAAGGTGGATTTACCACAACCAGATGGACCAACTAATGTTAAAAATTCTCCATCTTGTATATCAACATTTAAATTGTTTAATACTTGCGTAGATCCAAATGACTTTGAAATATTTTTAAGTGATATTGTGCCCACTTAATCTCCCCCCTTATAATTAATTATATCTAATCTACAAAATTTTATTAAATTTGAGAATATTATAAATCTAATTATTTCAGTTTTATTTCAATTTTATTAACAAATATTCAAATTATGATTGAGTTTAACTAGCAGATAACTATAAATTCCTATTTTTAATGATATATATTAGTTGAAGTTGTGTCCGATAATTTAGAAATTAATAAAAGAGAATATCCAAGCTCTTTCTCAAAAACTGCTATTGTTATATGCCTTGATGGTAGTCAAAAAGAGTATCTTGACGAAGCATCAAAATCAAATCTTACGCCAAATCTTGATAAATTAATTGCAAGTGGTGAAAACCTACTTGTTCACAGCGCTATTCCAAGTTTTACAAATCCTAATAATATTTCCATTGTAACTGGGCAGCCAAGTTCTGTTCACGGTATATGTGGAAACTTCTTTTATACACCTGAGACTGGTGAAGAAGTAATGATGAATGATCCAAAATATATGCGAGCACCAACTATTTTTGAAAAATTTTATAATTCCGGCTCTAAAATTGCTCTTGTTACTGCAAAAGATAAGCTGAGAACACTTTTAGGAAACGGATTAAGTTTTGATGATGAGAGAGCTATATGTTTTTCTGCTGAAAAATCTGACCAAGCAACAAAAGATCTCAATGGTATAGATAATGTAAACGATTGGTTAGGGATGCCAGTACCAGAAGTATATTCTGAAGGACTTTCTGAATTTGTAATGGCCGCAGGTGTAAAACTTCTTGAAGAGTTCAATCCAAATATTATGTATTTATCGACAACAGATTATATTCAACACAAATATGCACCGGGAAATGAAACAGCAAATAAATTTTATGCAATGTTTGATAAATACATTGGTCTTTTAAATCAGGAGAATGTTTCTATAATCATCACAGCAGATCACGGTATGAAACCAAAATCAAAAGAAGATGGTTCACCTAATGCAATATTTTTACAAGATTATTTAGATAAAAAATTTGAACCAGACATGGCTAAAGTTATTTTACCTATTACAGATCCATATGTTGTTCATCATGGTTCACTTGGTTCTTTTGCAACAATTTATTTAGAAGACAAGAGCAAAGTAGATTCTGTTGTAAATGCTATTAAAGAAATAAAAGACATAGAAGTTGTTTTAACAAAAGATGAAGGATGCTCTACTTATAACTTACCCCCTGATAGAATGGGAGACATAATATGTATGTCTTCAGAATTTATGACCATTGGTTCATCGGAAGATAAACACAATCTTTCTGGATTAAATGAACCTTTACGTTCACACGGTGGACTCCATGAAAGAGAAGTGCCATTCATATCAAATTTAAAATTACAAAACTTAGATACTAGCAAACAATTATATAACTATGATGCATTTTATTATGCAATTAACGGAGCCCTATGATGCACAAAAAAATGATTAATGAAGCAATGCGTATAGCTGGAGAAAAAGTTACTTCAGATAAAACAATAAATGTTGAGTACCCATTTACAGGTGAAGTAATCGGAACGATCCCAGCCGGTACTGCAGAGCATGCAAGAAAAGCTTTAGATATTGCTGCAAATTACCAACCTAAGCTTACAAGATATGAGAGACAAAAAATTCTTCAAACTGCTGCAGAAGTACTTGTAAAAAGAAAAGAAGAAATTTCTGATATTATTACTTTAGAGCTTGGTATCTCAAAACAAGATTCTTTATACGAAGTAGGAAGAGCTTTTGATGTATTTTCATTAACGGCACAACTTTGTATTCATGATGATGGTGAAATATTTTCTTGTGATTTAACCCCGCATGGAAAAGCGAGAAAAATATTTACCATAAGAGAACCATTAACCGCAATTTCAGCAATCACTCCATTTAATCATCCTTTGAATATGGTAGCGCATAAAATTGCACCTTCAATTGCAACTAATAATTGTACAGTGTGTAAGCAAACAGAATTAACACCCTTAACAGCAATGGTACTTGCTGATGTTTTATATGAAGCAGGTTTACCACCAGAAATGTTTTCAGTTGTAACAGGATGGCCTCAAGATATCGGATCAGAAATGATTAAGAATCCTAATATTGATCTAATTACTTTTACAGGCAGTGTAGGTGTAGGAAAATTAATTGCCGAACAAGCTGGATACAAAAGAACAGTTCTTGAGCTAGGCGGTAATGATCCTTTAATTGTTTTAAATGACTTAGATGGTGATGATCTTAAAAAAGCTGTTGAACTAGCTGTTACTGGAGCAACGAAAAACTCTGGTCAACGTTGTACAGCTGTTAAAAGAATATTAGTACAAGAATCTATCGCAGATCAATTTGTTGAAATGGCTCTTGAGCGTGCTAAAAAAATTAAATTCGGTGATCCTATGAACATGGAAACAGACTTAGGTACTGTTGTTAATGCTCAAGCTGCAGAACTTTTTGATAAAAGAGTTTCTATGGCTGAAGAAGACGGTGCAAAAATTTTGTATCATCCTGGCAGAAAGGGTGCTTTGTTACCTCCAATAGTTGTAGATCATGTTGATCCTAAAAGCGAATTAGTTTTAGAAGAAACATTTGGTCCAGTTATCCCAATCATTCGTGTGCCTAATGACGATGAATCTGTAATGAAAATATCTAATTCAACCGCATTCGGATTATCATCTGGTGTATGTACAAATAACTTCATGCGAGCAAAAAAATATATTCAAGGTTTAAATGTTGGTACAGTAAATATTTGGGAGGTTCCAGGCTACAGAATTGAAATGTCTCCTTTTGGAGGAATTAAAGATTCAGGTCTTGGTTATAAAGAGGGTGTAATTGAAGCGATGAAAAGCTTTACTAACGTTAAAACATTTTCTTTACCCTGGTAAAAAAACAAGATTTTCAGCAATATTTAAGAGCTGTGGAAAAATACTCTTATTTTTTCGTAATATTCTCGTAATAAAATTGTAACCACATTACTCTACATGGTAGATTAATTTATATTTTATTAAAATCGGAGGATTAAATGAAAAAATTAATTACAGGATTAGCCGCTGTATTAGCTTTTGGTTTTTATGGTTCAGTTAATTCAGCTAAATCTATTGAGATAGAAGTAGCCTATCCTTATTCAGGATTATTCGATGTAACGTTTCAAGCTATTATGCCAGAGTTTGAAAAAGCACATCCAGATATTCAAGTAAAGTTCAGAGCAACTTATGAAAACTATGAGGATGCTACTGCAACAATTTTCAGAGAATCAACTTCAGGTAATTTACCAGATGTAACAATGCAAGGTCTTAATAGACAAGCGCCATTGGTTGATAAAGAAATTGCAAAATCACTTGAACCTTTCATTGCAGGAGAAGCTGATTTTGAAAAAGATGGTTATCACTCTGCAATGTTAAGCTTATCTACCTTTGGTGGTGAAGTTTATGGTTTACCATTTTCTGTATCAACTCCAGTTGGATACTACAACATGGATTTATTAGCTGAAGCAGGTATAGATAGCATCCCAACCAACTGGGATGAAGTTATTGCAGCTTGTAATAAATTAGAAGCAGCTGGAAAAGGAACTTTATATTTTGGTTGGAACATTACAGGTAACTGGTTCCATCAAGCTTTAATGCATACTCAGAATGTTCCAATGGTTAAAGATGGAGCTGTCAACATGGGTGGTGATGCAGGACTTGCAACTTTAGAGCAAATGAAAGCAATAATGAGTGGTTGTAATATGCCTAACTATTCAATTGCTGATGGTCAGGCTGCTTTTAATGCAGGTACTATCGGTATGATGTTCTGGTCAACTTCTAGCTTGGGTTCAGTTAATGCTGCAAAGGCAGACTTTGTTTTAAAAACTGCACCATTCCCTGGAATGGCAGGTGTGAATAATGGAACACCAGCAAGACTACCAGCAGGTGGTAATGCTGCGATGTTGGTTTCTACTTCTGATGACCCAGCAAGAGTGGATGCGGCTTGGACTTTCTTAAAGTTCATTACTTCTGGTATAGGTGCAGCACTTGTTGCTGAAACTACTGGATACGTTCCACCAAATAAAGCAGCGAATGAATTATTAGGTGATTTCTATAGTGAAAACCCTAATAAACTTACTGCTGTTGAACAACTTCCATTATTAGCCGATTGGTTTGCATATCCTGGTGAAAACGGATTAGCAGTAACTCAGGTAATCTATGATTATACTGAAGAAATTGCTACAGGTGATGCTGACGACATGGGTGATCTTCAAGAAGAAATGATGGAAGAAATAAACGATCTTCTATAAAGATTACTTTATTGTTAACTTTTTATTACAGCGGCTTTATAAAAGCCGCTGTTTTATTTTAAGATATTTGGGAGAATAAGTCATGCCTCTTACAACTACTACCATAGGTGCATATCCAAAACCAAAACAGACACCAATTCAAGATTGGTTTTTAGGTACCAAATCAGAAGAAGAGAGAAAAGCTTCAAAAGGACTTTTATCTAATTGGTCTCCAGGCGCTTATGAAAAGGCATTAGAGTCAGCAGGTGAAGAAGCAGAAAAATTATTTTTAGAAGCAATTAAAGAAGTTATTATTGATCAGGTAAATGCGGGAATTGATGTTCCAACTGATGGAGAAGTAAGACGTGAAAGTTATGTCTTATATCAATGTCGTTTTTTAAATGGTGTAAGTTTTAAAGAGGTAACTCATAAATCTGTACGGCAAGGAGCCTTTGAAGCTGATCTTCCAACGATAGTAGCTCCAATTTCAAGTAAAGAAATTCGTATGCATATAGATTGGAAAAGTGCTCAGCAATTTACAAAAAATCCAGTTAAAATAACTCTCCCAGGACCGATGACAATAACAGATTCTATTGCTAATAATTATTATGATGACATGAAAAAACTTGGTTTTGATTTAGCTTTGGCTCTAAACAAAGAGGTAAAAGCTCTAGCAGATGCTGGTTGTCAATATATCCAAATTGATGAACCAGTTTTTGCAAGAAAACCCGATGAGGCCAATGCTTATGGTATGGAAAACTTGGAAAGAATGATGCATGGTATTCCAAAAGAAGTTCAACGAGTTTGTCATATCTGTTGTGGTTATCCAAATTCCTTAGATTCTCATGGATACAAGAAAGCAGAATTAGATGCTTATGATAGAATTGCTACTTTAGTAGATGACTCTACAATTGACGAAGTATCCTTAGAAGACTCCCACAGACATAATGACTTAAATCTTTTAGAAAAATTTACAAAAACAAAAGTTATTTTTGGATTTATTGACATTGCTAAAAGCAGAATGGAGACAGTAGAAGAAGTTAGAGTTCGTATGAAAGATTCTTTAGAGCATATTGATGAACACCGTTTAATAGCTGCACCAGATTGTGGTTTAGGTTTCTTTACGCGAGAACAAGCAATTGAGAAAATGACAATTTTAACTAAAGCGGCAAAATCAATTTAAGGTAATGTGGAATTATTTTAACCCTGTTGAAATTATCTTTGGAGAAAATAGATTTAAAGAAGTGCATGATGCTCTTAAAAATAAGAACTACATCATTATCACTCATCCAGAAGAAATTTTTAAAAAATATAGCGATGAATTAAAATCTTCTTCAAATCCACCCTTATCCATTATGACGGATGTTCAGCCTAATCCAGATTATAAGGATATTTTAGAGCTACAAAAAAAATTTTCTTTAATCAATGAATCGGTAGATTATATTTTAGCTATAGGTGGTGGCTCTGTTACAGATACAGCTAAAGCAATCGCTGCATTTAAAGATAAACAAGAATACCTAACAGATTTCGTTCGCAATAAGAAAAGTCCAAGAGTCGAAAATCCAATCAAGATTATTGCAATACCTACAACTTCAGGAACATCAAGTGAGCTTACGTGTTGGGCCACAATTTGGGATAAAGAAAAAAACAATAAATTATCTTTGGCTCATAAATCTCTTTATGCAGAAAAAGCAATTATTGATCCATCTATTATGGTTGATAAGCCTTTAGGCTTGACCATTTCAACTGGTTTAGATGCTCTCTCCCATTCGATGGAAAGTATTTGGAATATTAATGCGAACCCAATTTCTGCTTCTCATGCAATACAAGCATCAAAATTAGTATTAGAAAATTTACCACTTCTCACTAAAGATTTAAGAAATGTTGTATTACGCTCAAACATTGCATTGGCGTGTGTTCATGCTGGTTTAGCGTTTTCCAATACGAAAACTGCTATTGCGCACAATCTATCATACCCTGTGACACTCAATTACGGTATTCAGCATGGTATTGCTTGTTCATTTACTTTACCCATGATTACTAAAAGTATGGTTGGAATTGATAGTGTAGCTGAAGAAAGACTAAAATTAATTTTTAACGATAACCTAGAGAATGCTGCAAATCATCTGAGTGAATTCATGCGTTCTTTAGATGTTCCTCTGAACTTAAATGAAATAAAAGTTCCTGTTCAAGAATGGAATAATATAGTAGATGATGCGTTTTTAGGAGAACGAGGTAAAAACTTTATTGGTAATAAAGAAACCTTCATCTCTTCTGCTAAATCAATGGGACTTTATTAGTAATGAAAAAAAATTTCAGGTTTTATGATAACAGACAAAAATATTTATTATTTGTCACAACAACAAATGAAAAAAATCAAATTGCTGATGCGATACGTCCTCACGTAAATAAAATTAAACCTCAAAAACCTGGCATAAAAATATTTGATGCTGGCATGGGGGATGGTTCCTTACTTATGAATGTTATGCGTCAGTGCCACGAGGCTAGGCCTAACGTACCTTTATTAGTTTGCACTAAAGAAATAAGTATTGAAGATGTAAGATTAGGTTTAGAAAAATTACCCGATAGGTTTGTTGAACATAAGAATACTGTTTTTGTCATTTCAAATCTACACTACGCTGAAGCCGCAAACTTAAAATCAAAAAATGAAGTTAAACAGAAAAAAATTAATTGGAATATTATTAAATTAAAAGGTGACACTTCTCTTGAATTTGCTCAACAATTAAGAAAACAAAATGAATTTTTAGAAAAAAAATGGAATATAGAAATTAATAAAAAGTCAGGTAACCATACTTATAAAGAGCCTTCAGTAATGGTTATCTATCGCGAAGATCAAGAATTTAATGTTAATGAATTAATACCTACCAAAAAAAAATCAGATAATAAATTTGATCTTATTATTGCTTCACAGCCTTATCGTTCAAGAATTTCAGCAGAAAAGAAATCAAAATACGTCATCGAACCAATGATTAGAGCTTTAAAATCAAAAGGGAAATTATTAACCATTCATGCTTCAGGAAAAGATCCTGCTAATGATATAGTTCGTAAAATTTGGCCAAAAGAGGACCCATTTCCTTCTCTTGGAAATAGTATCATTTCTTATCTTAAGAAAAATTTAGATAAAGATTTATTAAGCAGTTTATCTTTTGGAGAAAAAAGAATTATTAAATGTAAATTGAGAGCTCTACCAACAGAAATCAGCGGAGGTATAGCGACATCATTAGTTTTTTCTGCTTGGAATGCCTCCATATATGTCAATCAAATGGATGATGATAAAGTAATGAAGGTAGAAAAAACAAAAAATTACGAAAAAGTAGTACAAAATATTGTTGCTAAAAATAAAGGTCTTTATTTTAACAATGAAATATTTGTAATCGAAAAAAAATAATTTTTATTTAAACCAATTAACTCCTGTTTTTAAAAAATCCTCTGTATGAATAATTAAGGCATCAGATCGAATTATTGCAACATTATAATTTGTATCTGTATTAGCCGTTCCTAAACGATATTCATTTGAAAAGTTAGGTATAAGAGGAGACCAGGTACTTCTTGGGGAGGAAAAAGTAATACCACAATAAGAACCAGAACTCGTAATGTGTTGATGCCCAAAAAAAATATGTTTTATTATCTTGTTATTTTTAGTTAAAATTTGTTGAAACTCTTTTTTTTGTTGTAATCCTATTCCATCACTTTCCTCTTTTACTAATGCCAGTGGATTATGATGCATAAAGATGTACGTATCTGTATTTGTCTTACTTAAAATATTATTTAACCATTCTTGCCTCTCTTCACAGTAATGTCCTTGGTGAGTATTAATCAGATTAGTATCTATAAAAATTAAACGTTTATTATTTATATCCTTAAAGTATTGAATAAATCCATTTGGGTCAGTTTCAATATTAGGAAAATTTATTTTAAACTCATCTCTGTTATCATGATTACCTATAATTAGTTGAGGATTTAAATTCTTTGGCAGGTCTGCTTCATCAATTATTTTTGTAAATAACTGATAAGAAACTTTATCACCTAAGTCCGTTATATCACCAGTGATAGCAAATAAATCTGCATCACCATGATTATTTTTTATATGACTTAATGCTTTTTTAAATTTACTGACAGGATCTATGCCATGAATCTTATCTATATAAATATGAGGGTCTGAAAGGTGAATAATTTTCATTTTTAAATATAAATTTATAATTAGATCGCAGTTTTAAAATAAATATATTTATTAAATTCCTCTTTTAAGTCGATGCTAACTCTTGCATGTACTTTACCTTGTTTCCCTTGAAACGATTGTTTTTCTGTAACTGGAAATACACCTTCATGCCAAATATTTGGATGAATATACAAACCTTTTGATCCGTCACAGTAAAATGCTTTAAAATGTTCTGGCTCAATGTCGTCTGTCGGTAACGCTAAAGGACAAATAAACGGTTTATTTTCTGTAGGAAAGAAAAGCTGACCTCCATCAGGATGATAATTTGCATGCCATAGAAATATTTTTGTTGGATCTGAATATTTATCTTTTTGTAATTCTTGATCGGGGTTATTGGCATAACCAAGTATATATTTTCCATCTACTTCATAATCACTTTTATGTTGGACAGCATTATTTTGTCCATAAAGCACGTCACCTTGCCACCATGTATCAAAAGAACCTTCGGTAGTTCCACCCTCATTTCCTGTTCCCTCTTCTATGTCGCGCCATCCTTGTTTTGGCCAAGTAACAATTTCAATATCACTATTTTCAAAACTATCGATTAAATACCCATATCCTTTAAGATTTTCATTTGTTGCTTTAACTAAAGGTATTTCAATTTCTATTGTCATTATTTTGTTAGTTTAATGTTAGTCCCAATTCAGTAACAACTTCTTTTACAGCTTTTATTGTATCCATCATGTCTTGTTCATCTAAATTACCAATACACCCAATTCTAAAAGTTTCTGCCACTGTTAGTTTTCCTGGATAAATTAAAAAGTCTTTATCACTAAGAGCATTATAAAATTTCTCAAAGTTAAATTTAGGATCATTAGGTTGTTTAAACGTAATAATAATTGGTGCTTGCAAATTATCAGGAAGTAGTTGCTCAAATCCCAACTCTTTCATTCCATTACAAATAATTTCACAATTTTTTTTATATCTTTTACCTCTTCCCTCTACACCACCTTGTTGTTTGTGTTCCTCAATAGCTTGATTGAATGCAGCCAATACATGTGTTGGAGGTGTAAATCGCCATTGTTTATTTTTTTCCATTGCTTGCCATTGATCATATAAGTCTAGACTTAGTGAGTGACTATTGCCTTTTGCATTTTGAATAACTTCATTTTTAACAAGAATGAAACCAACACCTGGCACACCTTCTAAGCATTTATTTGATGAAGCGGCTACAGCATCAAAAGTAATTGTTTTAGAACTTAAGGGTAATGCACCAAAGGCACTCATTGCATCGATGAATAACGATAAATTTTTCCCTTCAACTAATTTTGCAATTTCTTCAATAGGATTTAAAATACCCGATGTTGTTTCACAATATACAGCAAAGACGTGTGTTAAGTTGTTGCTATCAATTAACTCTTCAATTTTATTGATCTCATGTACTTCATGTTCAGCAACTTCATATTCAATAAAATCTCTCCCTAAATATATGCACATTTTTTTCATTCTTTGTCCGTAAGCACCATTGATCAGAATCAGAATTTTAGAATCTTTTTGAGTAAGAGAGCTCACCATCGACTCTACAGCAAAAGTTCCACTTCCCTGCATTGGAACACATTGATATTTATCTTCACCGTCTATTAATTTAACAAGGGAATCTCTAATTGATGCATTGAGATCAATAAATTTTGTATCTCTTGAACCCCAATCATGAAGCATAGCCTCTTTTGTTGACATCGACGTAGTGAGAGGACCAGGGGTTAATAATTTTTTATCCATTAAATATTTACTTAATAAATATTATTATAAATTTGATCAATCTTATTAAAGTTGGAATTGAATTTATTTTCTAATAAGTTAATTATAAACGAGAATGGAAGAAAATATCGTAGATTATCTCTTAGATCTTTTGAAAACAAAAGGTGCTGATATTCAATATGGTAATGAGGATGTGACCCAGCTTGAGCATGCACTCCAATGCGCTGAACTTGCTGAAAAACATAAATTACCAGGACCAACAATTGCTGCAGCATTACTGCATGATGTTGGCCATCTTATCTATGAGGATGGCGATCCAATTCATGAAGGGAAAGATGGTCATCATGAAAATTTAGGTGCTGATTTTTTAAAAAAATATTTTGGTGAAGATGTTATTTTGCCAATTAGAGCACATGTTGATTCAAAAAGATATTTATCAAGTGTTGAAGAAGGTTATTATGATAGTCTATCAGAAGCATCGAAACTTTCGTTAAAAGTTCAAGGCGGTCCTTTCACAAAAGAAGAAGCAGACGCGTTTATCAGCAAACCTTTTATGGATGAGGCAGTAGAGCTTAGAAGATTTGATGATTTAGCAAAAATTCTAGATAAAAAAACTCCCGATGTTGAACATTTTCGTCCCTATTTAGAAGAAGCAAGACAGTCTTTTTTAGCTAAACAAGCGTAAATGCAATTTAGCAATTATGATTTTATTGACTCTAAGTCATTTGCAGGCAAAATTATATTAACTTCTTTCCCAGGCCTTAACTCTAATGGTTTTTTTGAAGAAACAATTTTAGCAAACGAATTAGAAATATTTAAAAATAATAATTGTAGTTCTATTACTTCTTTTGTTGAAGATAGTGAATTTGAAAAATTGTGTAATAAAACTTTGTTTGTCAAAAATATTTATGAACATAAATTACATTGGTACCATTTACCCATTTATGACATGGGAGCACCAGATAAAGATTTTAAATATAAATGGGAAACAACAAAAGTTTTATTAAAGAACGAATTGATAGATGGTAAAAATATAGTTTTACATTGCCGTGGAGGAAAAGGAAGAGCTGGCACTATAGCTGCGATTTTACTTGTTGAATTTAATTATGAAAAACAAGAAGCTATTGATCTAGTACGATCAAGAAGAAAAGGAGCTATTGAGTCAAAAATCCAAGAAGATTTTATTTTTTCTTATCGAGCAGTTAATTAAAAAGAGACCGTTAAATTAAAAATATTTTCTAGAATAAATAAAACAATTAAAGAAATTAAAGCTGCAATTATAGGTAGCGTCATCCAACCCAAAGAAATTCTACCCGCAATTGACCATTGAACTTCTTTTCCTCCTTTTAAAAGACCAATTCCAATTACGCCGCCGACAACAGCTTGGGAACTTGATACTGGTACCAAAGGTATAGAGGGAAGATTTATAGATTGTAAAAAAGCACTTATACCCTGGGATGCAAATAAAAATAAAACAATAGAATGCGATATAACAACAATAAATGCTGCCACTGGTGTCATTTTTAAGAGATCATTACCCACGGTAAACATAACTCTTTTCGAGTAAGTAAAAACACCAACAGCTATTGCTAAACCACCTAACAGAAATAGTTGTTCTTTTGAGGAAAAGACAAATAAATTTCCAATAGTAACATCAGTAAACGGTGATATAGGTACGAAGACACCCATTACATTAGCAATATTGTTTGCACCTAAACTATAAGCACCAAAAGCACCTGCTAAAAGTAAAGCTGTTCTTGTATACGCATCAAGTCTGAGAATATGTAACTTTCTATTGAGTATAACTCTTTTTGTAAAAGTAAATAAACCCATTGCAATAACTCCTGCAATGATAGGACAGAGTATCCATGTTCCTAAAATAGTAATTAAAACTTGAAGATTAGTTGAAGATCCCGTGTATAAATTCCAACCAACAATTGCTCCAACAATCGCTTGCGTTGTTGAAACAGGCAAGCCAACTTTGGTCATTAAATAAACAGATATTCCTGCAGCCACACATGCTGCAAAAGCACCAGGCAATGCATTAATAGCACCTAACTTACCTAAAGTTTCTGTTGTACCTGCTCCGCTAATAATTGCACCTAGAATAACAAAGACACTACAAATTATTGCTGCACTTGTGAAACTAACCATACGTGTTCCAACTGCAGTTCCAAAAACATTTGCTGCATCATTGGCGCCAAGTGACCAACCTAAAAAAAGACCACCAAATAAAAAAATTAGAATTGTAATTTCCATTGAAAATTAAACGGAACGTTTAATAGCGTAAATTTGAACCTCGTCAGCTATGTCTTCTGCTTGATCACAAATACGATCAATTTTCTCTACAAAATATCGAAGATGCATTTTTTGATCTAGAGGTAATTCAGAATCAAAAATTCTTCTTGCAAGAGAACTAAATTTTATATCAGATTCTTTTTCATAAAATGTAACTTTATGTGCATTATCTCTAACAGATTTAATATCTCTAAAAAATGATCTTACAGTTAAACATAATGATTCAACACAATTTACAACAGTCTCTGTTAACTCAATTAAATCTTGGTGAAACTCTTTTGGAAAATTAGGTTTTTGAATAGAGAAGTGATAACAATTCCCTTGGTACATTCCAATTAATTCGTCGATGTGTTCTAGAAGTCGTAAAACATCACTTCTTGCATCTGGGATTAGTGTTTCTTCATAAAGAGTATGCTCAACATCTTTCGTAATTTTGTCGGCCTTACTTTCCATTTCTTTTACTTTTTCAACCATTTCCTCAAATTTACCGTTGGCGGAATGATTGAGATAAGTTGGAACTATCGATTTAAATACCAAACCTACTTCAGAGACAATATCGACAAACTCATCAATTTCTCTCTCAAGTTTCTTGGTATCACCAAATAAAGATGCACTTTTAAGTCCAAACATGGCGTGCTTATAGAACTTTTCAAAAAAAAATAAAGAAATGTTAAAAATTCGTTACAATTTGATTAATATCTTTATCTTTAGGTTACATATATTAATGAAATTTTCACAAAATAGGAGTTTTATGACAGATATATCAATTAATAGAATTAAGTGGTTTAGTACCTTTTTAATCTTGTCTGGAATACTACTAACTAATTTAAATGCGTATCCATATAATATTATTATACATGGAACAGGTGCAGTTGGTTGGTCAGTGGTTGGTTATATGACAAGAGATAAAGCGTTATTAACAAACTTTGGATTACAACTACCTCTTTTTCTTTTTGGGTACGTCTATTTATTTGTTTAAAAAGTTATTAATTTTTAGAATCAATTTGTGAATCTAAAAATTCATTTGCACAATCTTCCCACGTAAATTTCATAGCAAATTCACGACAATTATTTCTATTCACTTTAAGAGCTTTTTCTACTGAATTACCTAGTTTGTCATCAAGTGTATTTATTTTAGAATCTTTTAGAATATCTTTTGGTCCAGTAACAGGAAATGCAGCAATTGGTGTTCCGCAAGCAAGAGCTTCAAGTATTACATTCCCTAAAGTATCCGTTTTAGATGGGAAAACAAATACATCAGCATTCGCATAATATTCTGCAAGTTCATTACCTCGTTTCAACCCAACAAAATTTACGTCAGGATACTTATTTATATATTTTTGTAATTCAGGACCATCACCTACAACTGTTTTATTATAATTTACTTTTAGTTTTAAAAATTCTTCAATATTTTTTTCAATAGCAACTCTTCCAACATAGGTCAGTTGAATGTCATTATCATTTCTACTTCTTTTATTTGGGTTGAATAATTCAGTATCAACTCCTCTATTCCATACTTTTAAATTTTTGAAATTATACCGCTCTAATTCTTTGACCATGGAAAGCGAAGGAACAAGTACATTTACAGAATTATCATGAAGTTTTCTTAATATTGAATATGTTAAACTTTTAGGAATATAAGCTCTCTGTTTAACATAATCAGGAAAACGGGTATGAAAAGAAGAAGTGTATCGTAGTTTATTTTTAAGGCAGTACTTACGACCAGCAAAACCTACTGGACCTTCAGTCATTATATGAACAATATCTGGATTAAATTCTTTAAAAAATTTTTCTGTAACTTTTTTAGTATTGAAAGAAATTTTAATTTCTTTGTACCAAGGATAACTAAAATTATTAAACATCTCAGGATGTAATATTTTAATTTCAAAACCTTTTTTTTCTAGGAGAGGTATAACGCTTTGAAATGTCGTAACTACGCCATTTACCTGAGGAACCCACGCATCACTAATTAATGCGATTTTTTTAGGCTGCATCCTCTTTTATTTTTCGTCTTTCTTCTAAAGAAATTAATTTTAATTTTTCTCTTTCTTCGGGCCAATTAAGAATTGATAAATTTCCAATTTCATCTTCAACAAGTGCTGTACAACTTTCAATCCAGTCACCATCATTACAATAGAGAACACCATTTAATTCTTTTATTTCTGGTCTATGTATATGCCCGCACACAACAACATCGGCATTTTCTCTTCTAGCTCTATCAGATACCGCAAACTCAAAATTACTAATAAAGTTCGTTGCATGCTTTGTTTTCTTTTTTAAATATTGAGACAGTGACCAGTAAGATAAACCCATCTTTCTTCGAATAAAATTAAATACATTATTTAACTTTAGTAAATATTCATAAAGCGCTGATCCCACTTTGGCTAACCATCTTGCATTAATGATCACAGCATCAAATTCATCTCCGTGTGTAATCAGTACTTTCCTTCCATCAGCTAATTGATGAGTATCTTCATTTTTGATTGAAATTTCTCCAAAAGAAAAATTTGTAAAATCTTTTAATACCTCATCATGATTTCCTGGAATAAGTACCACCTTAGTTCCATTTTTTGCTTTTTTTAAAACTTTTTGAACCACATCGTTATGTTCTTGAGGCCAATACATTTTCTTACGCATGCGCCATCCATCAACAATGTCGCCTACTAAAAATAAATATTCTGAATCTGTTTCTTCTAAGAATTCTAAAAGCATTTTGCTTTTACAACCACTAGTTCCTAGATGGGTATCCGAAATCCAAATTGTGCGGTAAAATTTTTTATTTGTTTCAAATTTCATTAATTAAAGAATTGCTCTTATACATAAAAGTATCATTTTATAATACAATTTATTATTATATGTGTGTATTGTAAAAAAATAACAGTATGACGCAGAAAATTTGGTTTAAAAAAAAATCACCCCTTCACGGGTCTGGATTATTTGCAAAAACTAATATTAAAAAAGGTCAGAAAGTAATCCAATATATTGGTGATAAAGTTACTAAAAGAGAGGGTGACAAAAGGGCAGATAAACAAATCCGCAAAGCAAAAAAGGATAAAAATAATGGCATGGTCTATGTTTTTGAACTAAACAAGCGATACGACATTGACGGTGATGTTGATTATAATTTTGCAAAATTTATTAATCACTCATGTAATCCTAATTGTGAAGTAGACATTATAGATAATGAAATTTGGATTTCATCAATTAAACGAATAAAAAAAGGTGCTGAACTTTTCTATAACTACGGTTATCCTTTTGATACTGATTTTGTGGATCACATTTGTAAGTGTGGCTCTCGAAATTGCGTAGGCTATATTTTAAGCGATAATGATTGGCCTAAATTAAAAAAAGAACTCAAAAAGAATAGAGGTAAGCTTTAAAAACCGTTTGGTATCAAAACATAATGAATTGATAAAACAATTCCAACAGATACTGTTAATCCAAAAATCATTTTAAGAAAATCTTTTCCAATTAATGGAAAGACATAGCGAAGTTTGTAATCTTTGTTCATTGTAGAAATCGCAAGTTCTCTTCCACATAATAAACCAACAAAGACCCATGTAGTTGACATTGGAATATCATTGTATTGCTTAAAGTAGAGTAGAATGACTGCATAAACAAAATCAATTATAGTTGCTGAACGAGTATAACGTGTTCCAGTTTTTGAATAGACAACTCGTTGAATGCGTCCACCTCTATCCCAAAAGATATAAAATAAGAGAACACTTAATAAAACAATTATTGCTATTAATAAATTTACTGGAAGTTCACGAGGAAGAAAAACAGCTATATTCGCAATATCATGACTTAACCAAGTGTACCAAAGAAAACCAGTTGTACACCATTGAGCTACTACCCATGGTTTTCTGTGTTTATCTTGAACTTTATCAAATTTTTCATTTATAAAATAACTTACACCAATCCAAACCATATACGCTATCATTGCTGCCAATCCGTATCCAATTACAGATTTCATCAGAACTTTTTCTAATACGACTGTTGATGCAAAAGCAGACAAAACTAAGAAAGTAGTAGATACTGGAATTCCACCTCTTGTAAGAAGTACTAAAATTAATGGAGCACAAGCATGATACCACTGAATAGTTTGATATGGAATTTTATTTAAACGTCCAAAAGTAATATCACCATCGTTAATGGTCCATCCATATATAAGTGTAAATGCTAGTACAGCAGAGCCAGCAGTAGCTAACCAGTACCATTTAAAGCGTTGGTTTGAAGCTATAAATGTTCCAAGAGTTTGAACAGAGTCGTTTGCGATAACAGAATATGCTGCAAGTCCAAAACCTATAACTGTATAGATTAAAGTTAATTCCATTTTAAGAACCTTATATTTTTTTCAATTAGATTCGAAAGATAATTATTTTATATGATAAAAAAATAATACTTCTGTAAGAAATATGTAAAATAAGAACCGTAAGTTCTGCAGGTTATAGCTTTGGGCATAATTAAGCCCTAAAATTCACTTATACAAATCACTATTCAAACTATAAAACTATCTTATGAAGAGTCTTTTTAGATCATTCTTTACTGTCAGCTTCTATACATTTTTAAGTCGAGTATTAGGTTTTATTCGAGACATATTAATAGCAAGATATCTTGGATCGACAGTAATTGCTGATGCATTCTTCGTAGCATTTCGTATTCCTAATTTCTTTCGCCGTGTCCTAGCAGAAGGAGCCTACAGTGCTGCATTAATCCCAGTTTTCTCTGGTGTTGTTCTCAATCCAAAAGATGAACGCGAGGCTTCTGATTTTGTTGAAAACACAACCTCAATGTTACTATTTGCTACGGTAATTTTAACGATCATTTTCTTCTTTGGAATGCCTTATATCATTCAAGTTTTAGCACCAGGTTTTACTGATAATAAAGAAGCCTATGAACTTGCTGTGCATTTTGGAAAAATAATTTTCTCCTATATTATTTTTATATCCTTAGCTGCTCACTTTGCTTCAATTAATAATGTTCATGAACGTTTCGCTGCTGGTGCATTTGCTCCTGCCATTTTGAATATAAGTTTTATTCTGTCATTATTCTTTTTAACACCTTTTGTAACTACTGCAGGTCACGCATTATCGTATGGTGTATTAATAGGAGGAGTTTTACAATTTTTATATTTATACAGAGCGGTTTTAAATTTTTATCGACCACGTATTATCCTTCCAGTTTTAAATGAAAAATTAAAAAAGTTTTTCAAATTATTTTTACCAGGTGTTGTTGGTTCAGGTGTTATTCAATTAAATATTGTTATTGGAACTATTATTGCTTCTTTTTTACCCGTTGGTGCAATCAGTCATATTTATTATGCGGATCGTCTTAACCAATTACCACTTGCGATATTTGGAATAGCACTTGGTATTGTTCTTTTACCAAGTTTATCAAAAGCAATTAAACAATCAGATCAAGAAACAACAAATAATATTCAAAATAGATCTATTGAATTTTCATTATTAATTTCTTTACCATCAGCTATAGGATTATTTATTTTAGCTGAACCTATTATCCATATTTTATTTGAACGTGGCGCGTTTATAGCAGAAGATACTTTTTATACTGCTAAAGTTCTTAGTTACTTTGCTTTAGGTTTACCTGCTTATATTATAATTAAAGTTTTAGTTTCCTGTTTCTTTGCAAGAGAAGATACCAAAACACCTCTCTATATTTCTGTTGTCAGTGTGATTACTAATGTTGTGTTATCGCTTCTTTTAATTGGATCAATGAGAGAAATGGGCATTGCTGTTGCAACAGCAATTAGTGCATGGGTAAATGCATTATTACTTTACCTCTTTTTAGCTATTAGGAATCATATGAAATTTGATGATCTGTTAGTAAAGAATTCCATTAAAATTTTACTAAGCTCATTTCTATTATTTGTAGGAATATATGTCTTAAATGGACAATTCTTTACAAATATTAGTGGTAATTCAGTGTTATTAAATTCAACACTTTTACTTCTAATGATCTTTTTAGCTATAATTATTTATTTTGGATTAGTAATTATGTTAAAAGTCCTATCGGTAAATCAGTTAAGAGAATATTTAAAAAAATAATATGGAAAAGCCAACAAAAAGAATACTGTCCGGTGTCCAACCATCTGGTGATCTCCATTTAGGAAATTACCTTGGTGCGATAAAAAATTTTGTTACTCTTCAAAAAGAATA
Organism: uncultured Alphaproteobacteria bacterium; assembly: GCA_902521325.1. Classification (GTDB taxonomy): domain Bacteria; phylum Pseudomonadota; class Alphaproteobacteria; order HIMB59; genus CACPNW01. Next base: position 3,173 of record CABYRE010000002.1, on the reverse strand, counting down.
TGAATGTTTTTTTTGTGTTGTTGATTTACATGCTATTACCGTATGGCAAGATCCTAAAGTGTTAGCAAATAAAACAAGAGAAGTAACAGCTGCCTTTATTGCTTCTGGCATTGATCCAAAACAAAATAATATTTTTGTTCAATCACAAGTTCCTCAACATGCACAGCTTGGATGGTTGTTCAATTGTGTTGCGAGGATGGGATGGTTAAACCGGATGACTCAATTTAAAGATAAGGCTGGTAAAAATAGTGAGAATGTATCTGTTGGTTTATTTTCTTATCCAACATTAATGGCAGCAGATATATTAATCTATTTAGCAACGCACGTTCCTGTTGGTGATGATCAAAAACAACATTTGGAGCTCACTAGAGATATAGCCCAAAAATTTAATAATGATTTTAAGACAGATTTTTTTCCTATTCCTGAACCATTAATTTTAGGAGAGGCTACAAGAGTGATGAGTCTTCGTGATGGGTCAAAGAAAATGAGTAAATCAGATCCATCTGATTATTCGAGAATTATGTTAACTGATACAGCAGAAAATATTACACAAAAAATTAAAAAAGCAAAAACGGATCCTGAACCACTACCGCAAGATAAAACTGGATTAGAAAAAAGACCAGAAGCTGAAAACTTAATCTCGATATTTGCTTCTTTACAAGATACATCAATTGAAAGTGTTATTAAAGATTATGCAGAGAAAGAATTCTCCACCTTTAAAAAAGATCTGGCTGATTTATCCGTATCTAAATTAGAGCCAATTACGAGTGAAATGAATAAACTTATGAGCGATGTTTCTTACATCGATTCTATTTTAAATCAGGGTAAAGAGAATGCTATAGCAGTAGCAGAACCTGTTTTCCAAAAAACTAAAGAAATTATTGGTTTTTTATCCTAAAAATTCCCCAAATTTTAAATTTTTTTTTAGAAAATTCATACTAAAGACATATTAATAACTATATATAGTGCATATGTTTATACAAACTGAAAAAACACCCAATCCTCAAACATTAAAATTTCTACCTGGAAAGGTTGTCATGGATGATGGAACGGCCTTTTTCCAAAATGTTGGCGAAGCTGCTGACTCACCATTTGCAAAACGCCTATTTGATGTCGAGGGAGTTGAAGGAGTTTTTTTTGGAAGTGATTTTATTACTATTACTAAAAATCAATCTTTAGATTGGCAAGTTATGAAACCATTGATCTTAGGCTCAATAATGGATCATTATAATTCTGGAGATACAACAATTAATATTAGTAAAAAAGGTGAAGATAAATCTTTAGAGATTGATGAAAACGATACCGATATTGTAAAACAAATTAAAGAATTATTGGACACACGAGTAAGACCTGCTGTTGCAATGGATGGTGGTGATATTATTTACGATAGTTTTAAGGATGGTGTTGTGTATCTTCACATGCAAGGTGCTTGTTCAGGTTGCCCAAGTTCAACTGCAACTTTAAAAATGGGTATTGAAAATATGTTAAAGCACTATGTTCCTGAAGTACAAGAAGTAAGGCCTATTGATGGATAGACTGTATAATTTTTTTTGCTTTCCTTTATTACTTCTTGGATTAATTTTTATAAGTTATGGCTTTGTTGGCTTTGTAGAAAATAACACTGTTGATATTAAGAATAATACTAAAACCGCAAATCAAATAAATAAATTATATTTTGAAAAAGAGATTACACCATTTGAAAAAGAAATTACACTTAAGGGCCCTCCTATTACAGAAATAGTGAATGAAAAATTAATTGTTAAAATAAGAATAAAGCCTATTAATCCTACAATCACTTCAAAGATTGAAGAGCAAAAAAATCCCAGTATAGAGTTAACACTATCAGATAAAGATTTTGATTACCTTGATTCAAATAAAAAAGAATTTGTAAAAACTGTTTTACCAATAATTATTAATGAAAATCAAAATATTTTAATGATTAGAAGTTTTGTTAATGAGCTCAAAGGTAAATTAGAAACCTTTAGAACTCTCAATAATAATGAAATAAGAAAACTTAACGATATTGCTCAAAAGTACAATATTAAGTATCAAAACAAACACAAATTAGATTTAGTTGATGAAATACTTTCAAACGTTGATGTAATACCTAATTCAATAGTATTAGCCCAAGCAGCAATTGAAAGCGGATGGGGTAAGTCTAGATTTGCAAAAGAATACAATGCACTCTTCGGGGAATACACTTATGATGACTCGGAAGGTGTTATTCCTCTTGAAAGAGATAATGGTGATACTCATCTAATTAAAGCATTTAGCTCATATATTAACAGTGTTGAATCATATTTTAATAATATTAATTCCCATTACGCATATGAAGATTTTCGTGATATCCGAAATATAATGAGAAAACGAAATAATTTTTCTAATGTTAACTTACTTGTTAATAAATTAAGTACTTACGCAGAAGATGAAAATTATATTAAAACTATAAGACAAGTTATTAAAAATAATAACTTTGGTATCTTTGACCAAAAAACTATTTCTTATTAATTAAAAATAAAATTGGTGACCAAACCATCTCCAATTTCCTTCACTATCTTTGACAGTACAATTCATTCTAGATCTTCCTGGCGACAATTCTCGCGAAAGTCTTATTTCAATTCTTTCATTAAATTTATAAATTTCTCTATCAACCTGACCTTTGCTATCAAATATAAAACAATCTAGAGATTGAACTTTTTTATCATCAAGAAGAGAGAAACCTATGAATGGTGGGTTTTGTTTAATAGTTGGGTTTTGAGGTATAAAGTCATAAATTCCTAATCCTTTAGAAGAAGCAGCAAATTTTACTCTATCTATTTCACCATATCTTTCATTTAATGAAAATCTTGGCAGATAATACATATTAGAGGTTTCATTAATTATTCCGGAGTGCTGTCCAAAAGCAACTTTAAATTTATATTCTTTTACTAATTCAATAATTTCATCTGTAGTCTCACCATAAGGAAATGCAAATAAAGTTGGAATTTCCCCCAGTTCCTCCAAGAAAATTTTATTAGATGTTTCTATCTCATTTCTTACTTCTGCAATACTAATATCTGGCATGTGAGCATGTGTATGAGAGTGTGCACCAATGACTACACCTTCTTCTTTCAGTTTTCTTATTTGATCCCAGTTAATATATTTTTTAGTATTTGAAATTGTCCCCGTAGTTA
>CABYRE010000001.1 GCA_902521325.1 uncultured Alphaproteobacteria bacterium | reverse complement strand
TATTTTCTTTTTTTCCTGAATTTGAATTTAAAACACTATCTTTTGTATTAATTGAACCTGAATAAATTCTAGCGAATGTCAAACTTCCAACAAATGGGTCGGTCATTATTTTAAAAGCTAATGCACTGAAAGGTTCATTATCTTCACATTTTCTTGTAAGTTCTTTTGAGCCATCATCAACATCCACACCTTTTACATTTGCAACGTCTGTTGGAGATGGCATATAGTCAATAACTGCATCTAAAAGAGGTTGTACACCTTTATTTTTAAATGCTGATCCAGTTAAAACAGGAACAAATGAGCCATTTAAAGTACCTTTTCTAATACATAACTTTAGCTCTTCAATAGTTGGTTCGTTACCTTCCAGATAACTTTCCATTATTGAGTCATCTTCCTCTACAACTTTTTCGATTAATTTTAGTCTATACTCTGCCGATTGTTCTTTAAGATCCTCAGGTATTTCAACAATATCAAATTTAGCTCCCAAACTTTCATCTTGCCAAACTATGGCATTGTTAGAAACTAAATCTACAACACCTTTAAGATTACTTTCAATTCCAATTGGTAATTGTGTAACTAAAGGATAAGACCCTAAACGATCTGAAATCATATCAACGCACATAAAAAAATTAGCGCCTGTTCTGTCTAACTTGTTTACAAAACACATTCTAGGAACTTTATATTTATCTGCTTGTCTCCAGACAGTTTCAGATTGAGGTTCAACACCTGCAACTCCATCAAAAACAGCGACGGCTCCATCTAAGACTTTTAGAGATCGTTCAACTTCGATCGTAAAATCAACGTGTCCAGGTGTATCTATTATATTTATTCTATGATCGTTCCAAAAACATGTTGTAGCAGCTGAAGTGATAGTTATACCTCTTTCTTGTTCTTGTTCCATCCAATCCATTGTTGCAGCTCCATCATGAACTTCGCCAATTTTATGTGATTTACCTGTATAGTATAAAATCCTTTCAGTGGTTGTTGTCTTACCAGCATCAATATGCGCCATGATACCAATGTTTCTGTATTTTGATAATGGGTGCGATCTAGTCATATATTTTTTACCAACGGAAATGAGAGAATGCTCTATTTGCATCTGCCATTTTATGAGTTTCTTCTCTTTTCTTTACTGCATTTCCTTTGTTATTAAATGCATCAATTATTTCATTTGCAACTCTTTCTTTCATAGTTTTTTCATTTCTTTTTATTGCAGAGTCGACGATCCATTTCATCGCAAGAGTTTGAGCTCTTTTAGGTCTAACTTCCATTGGTACTTGGTATGTTGCTCCCCCAACTCTTCTAGATCTAACCTCTAAAGATGGTTTAACATTGTTTAGTGCTTCATGAAAAAATTCGATAGCTTCTTTATCTGTCTTTTTTGATACTAAATCAAAAGCACCATAAACAATTTTTTCTGAAGTAGACTTTTTGCCATCAATCATTATCCTGTTCATAAATTTAGCTAAGACCAAGTCCTTAAATTTATGATCAGGAAGTATAGTTCTTTTTTCAGCTGCTCTTCTTCTAGACATAATTATTTTGGTCTTTTAGCTCCATAGAGTGATCTTCTTTGTTTTCTTGAAGAAACTCCTTGTGTATCCAATGTGCCTCTAAGTATATGGTATCTAACTCCTGGTAGATCTTTGACTCTACCACCTCGTATCAATACAACTGAATGTTCTTGTAAATTGTGACCCTCGCCAGGAATATATGCTGAAACTTCTTGTCCATTAGTTAACTTTACTCTTGCAACTTTTCTAAGAGCCGAATTTGGTTTTTTTGGAGTAGTTGTGTAAACTCTTGTACAAACACCTCTTTTTTGAGGACTTTTATCTAATGCAGGTACCTTATTTCTCTTTTTAACAGTAGAACGTCCTTTTCTAACAAGTTGGTTTATTGTTGGCATTTTATCCTTTAGTTAAGTGTTTGGATTTTACTCCACGACCTTTAACAAATCGTACGCGTCTTTATAAATTGATTACAACAAAGTCAAGCAGATATAACTAAAATTTGCTAATTTTCTATGTTTTTTGTCTCATTTTTAGCGATTATTTCCTGATCTCTTTCAAAAGCGATATTTTCATAATCTGATGTCATTTTACCAGTACCAGCTGGAATTAATCTACCAACTATAACATTCTCTTTGAGACCATTTAGGGTGTCAACTTTTCCAAGAGTAGCTGCATCAGTTAATACTTTAGTAGTTTCTTGGAATGAGGCCGCAGATATGAAAGAATTTGTTTGCAAGCTTGCTTTAGTTATTCCAAGAAGAACTGGTTCATAAAGAACTTCTTTTTTATTTTCTTTGGACAAAGTATTATTTATTTTTAGTACATCTTTTTTTTGAATTTGCTCACCCTCTATCAAATTTGAGTCTCCAGGGTCTTTAATAAGAACTTTTTGTAACATTTGTCTTGCAATTGTTTCAATATGCTTATCATTTATATAAACACCTTGAAGTTTATAAACAGACTGGACTTCTCTTACAAGATATCTTGCTAATTCTTCAACACCCAAGATTCTTAAAATATCATGAGGTACTGGAGTACCTTCTACAAGAATGTCTCCTCTTTTAACAAAATCATCTTCTTGCACGTTTAAATATTTCGACCTAGGTATCAAGGTTTCAAAAGTTTCTGTTTCATCTAAAGAAGTAATTATAACTCTTCTTTTATTTTTGTAATCTTTACCAAATGAAATCTTACCATCAATTTCACACATAATAGCAGGATCTTTTGGTTTTCTTGCCTCAAATAATTCTGCAACTCTTGGTAATCCCCCTGTGATATCTTTTGTTTTAGAAGATTCTTTTGGTATTCTTGCTATAACTTGACCAGCAAAGACCTCTTGGCCATCCTCTACACTTAAGATAGAATCAATTGACATTGGGTAATTAGATAAATTTTCTTCACCTAAATTATCATCTGATAAATTATCTACTATATTTATAGCAGGTTTAAAATTCTTACTCTTCTGGTTTTGACTCCAATCAATAACTATTTTACTAGAAATACCAGTAGTATCATCAATTGATTCTCTAAATGAAATTCCTTGTTTCAAATCAAGATACTTTACAAAACCATTTCTTTCAGCAATTATTGGTAATGTATAAGGATCCCATTCAGCTAATAGTTGATTATTTTCAACATTATCACCATTATTGACCACTATCTTTGAACCAAAGGGTATAATAGATGAATATTTTTTATCAGTTCCATTAATGATATTTATTTTTGCATTTCTACTTAAAACAATTTTGTTTTTAAATTTATCTTCAATAATTTTAATATTCTCTAATTGAATAGTTCCAGATACCGCAGCAGTAGCATTAGATTGCTCAACAGAAGAACTTGCGGCACCACCAATATGAAATGTTCTCATAGTTAATTGAGTTCCAGGTTCCCCAATTGATTGTGCAGCTATAATACCCACAGCTTCACCTACGTTAACAGGAGTTCCTCTTGCTAGATCTCTACCGTAACAAATTGAACAAATTCCATCTTCTGTCTCACAAGTTAGTACTGATCTAATTTTTAAAGATCTCAATCCTAGTTTTGATATAGAGTCTAAGTGTTTTTCAGAGATAATTTCACCTGAATTAACAATGGTATTTTGATTTTCATCAATAATATTTTCAACTGGAGTTCTACCTAATATTCTTTCGGTTAAAGGGGAAGTTATATTTCCTGATTCAACTATTTCTTCAACCAATACACCTTTTTTAGTATTACAATCTAATTCTCTAATGACTGCATCTTGAGCTACATCTACTAATCTTCTTGTTAAGTATCCACTACTGGCTGTTTTAAGGGCTGTATCAGCAAGACCTTTACGAGCTCCATGGGTGGAAGTAAAATACTCTAGAACCGATAGACCCTCTTTAAAATTTGATTTAATTGGATTCTCAATAATTTCACCAGAAGGTTTAGCCATTAAGCCTCTCATACCTGATAATTGTTTTAGTTGGGCTGCAGATCCTCGAGCACCTGAGTGTGCCATCATATAAACAGAGTTAATGGGCTGATCATCAGAAGGGTTAGAAATTACGTCCAGCATTTTGTCAGCAACTCTATTGGTGCAGTCTGACCAAGCATCAACTACTTTATTATATTTTTCTCCTTGAGTAATTAATCCGTCTTGATATTGGTCTTCATATTCTTGAACTTTTAACTGCGTAGTATTTAAAAGATCATTTTTGTCAGATGGAATAATAAGATCATCTTTACCAAATGAAATACCAGCTATTGCAGCATATTTAAATCCGATTTGCATAATATGATCGGCAAATAAGACAGTCTCTTTTTGTCCACAGAATCTATAAACTGAATCAATTATATTACTAACTTCTTTTTTTGTAAGAACTTTATTTATAATTTCAAAGTTTATATTTTTATTCTTAGGTAGAATATTTCCTAGTATCATTCTTCCGGGAGTAGTTTCAACTTTAGATAAATTACCTTCATACGTTTCTATTCTTGCTACAATTTTTGAATGAAGTGTAATGTCATTATTTTCTAAAGCTTTTAATATTTCATTTAGATCAACAAAACTTCGTCCTTCTCCAATTTGTTTATCTCTCATTATAGATAAATAATAAATTCCTAAAATAATATCTTGAGAAGGAACAATAATTGGTTTTCCACTTGCGGGATGTAAAATGTTATTTGTACTCATCATGAGTACTCTTGCTTCAAGCTGAGCTTCAAGACTTAACGGTACATGAACTGCCATTTGATCACCATCAAAGTCAGCATTAAAAGCTGTACACACCAATGGATGTAATTGTATTGATTTACCTTCAATTAAAATTGGTTCAAAAGCTTGAATACCAAGTCTATGTAAAGTTGGCGCTCTGTTTAAAAGAACAGGATGCTCTCTAATAACTTCTTCCAGAATATCCCATACTCTGGGATCTTCTTTTTCAACAAGTTTTTTTGCTGCTTTAATTGTATTTGCCCAACCATAAATATCAAGTTTATGAAATATAAATGGTTTAAAAAGCTCAAGAGCCATTTTTTTTGGAATACCACATTGATGCAGTTTAAGATTTGGACCTACAACAATTACTGATCTTCCTGAATAATCAACTCTTTTTCCTAACAAATTTTGTCTAAATCTTCCCTGTTTACCTTTAAGCATATCAGATAATGATTTAAGTGGTCTTTTATTAGTAGATGTTATTACTCTACCTCTTCTTCCGTTATCGAATAATGCGTCAACAGACTCTTGAAGCATTCTTTTTTCATTTCTTATTATTATGTCAGGAGCTCTTAAATCAATTAATCTTTTTAATCTGTTATTTCTGTTAATTACTCTTCTATATAAGTCGTTTAAATCACTAGTTGCAAATCTACCTCCATCAAGTGGAACTAATGGTCTTAATTCTGGTGGAATAACTGGTAAAACTTTCATGATCATCCATTCTGGTTTATTTTTTGAAAAAATAAAGGACTCTATGAGCTTTAATCTTTTAGTAATTTTAGTTTTTTTCAATTCTGATTTGGTTTCAGTAAGATCAATTTTTAATTGGCTGTAATCAGCTTCCAGATCAATACTTAGTAGCATTTGTTCTATCGCCTCAGCTCCAATTGCGGCACTAAATGAGTCTTCTCCGTACTCATCTTGATAGTCAATGTATTGTTCTTCTGAAATTATTTCACCCTTCTTTAAATCGGTTAGACCTGGTTCAACAACGATAAACTGTTCAAAATAAAGTACTTTCTCAAGATTTTTGATTGTCATATCCAAAAGGGTGGCTATTCTACTCGGTAAAGACTTCATGAACCAAATATGAGAAACTGGAGCTGCCAATTCTATATGACCCATTCTATCTCTTCTTACCTTTGATAACGTAACTTCAACTCCACATTTTTCACAAATTATACCTCTAAACTTCATTCTTTTGTATTTACCACATAAGCACTCGTAATCTTTTACTGGTCCAAAAATTCTGGAGCAAAATAAACCATCTTTCTCAGGTTTAAATGTTCTGTAATTGATTGTTTCAGGTTTTTTAATTTCACCAAATGACCATGACCTAATATCATCCGGACTTGCTATAGATATTTTAAGACTATTAAAATTTTGGACACCTTGATTCTGATTAAAAATATTTGTAAGTTCTTTATTCATTTGTTCCTATTAGGTTAGTTAAATTGTTTTCATTTAAGTTTTCCTTAAAATCTAGATTTAAGCCAAGTGATCTCAACTCTTTTACCATTACATTGAAGGATTCTGGAGTTCCAGATTCAAAATTATTATCACCTTTAACTATTGATTCATAAACTTTAGTTCTTCCTGCTACATCATCCGATTTAATAGTTAAAATTTCCTGTAAAGTGTATGCAGCTCCATAAGCCTCTAATGCCCATACTTCCATTTCACCAAATCTTTGACCACCAAACTGTGCTTTACCTCCAAGTGGTTGTTGAGTGACCAAACTATATGGCCCTATTGATCTGGCGTGAATTTTTTCATCAACTAGATGATGTAATTTTAACATATACATGTAGCCAACAGTTACTGGTCTTTCAAATTTTTGACCAGTAATACCATCATATAAGATTTCCTGGCCAGTACCCGATACACCTGATACAGATAATAAATTAGTTATATCCTTCTCTTTAGCTCCATCAAATACTGGAGTAGCAAAGGGAATGCCCTCTTTTAGATTATTACCTAAGTCTAATATTTCATCATCATTCATCTTTTTTATAATTTTTTGATGGTCTTCAAGATCATAAATTTCTAAAAGCTTATTTCTTAAGTTATCAGTTTGACCTTCAGATTGAATTTTTGTTAACATTTCTTTAACTTGTTTACCTAATGATGCAGAAGCCCAACCAAGATGTGTTTCTAAAATTTGACCAATATTCATTCTACTTGGTACCCCTAATGGATTTAAGACAATGTCAACAGGTGTTCCATCTTCAAGATAAGGCATATCTTCAACAGGACAAATTTTTGAAATTACTCCTTTATTTCCATGTCTTCCTGCCATTTTATCACCTGGCTGAAGTTTACGTTTTACTGAAATAAAAACTTTAATTAGTTTTAATACTCCAGGAAGTAACTCATCACCACTTTGAATCTTATCAATTTTATTTTCAAATTTTTGATTTATATTGCCAAGTTGATTTTCATAATTTTTAACTAATAATTCTATTTGATCGTTTTTTTTCTCATCTAATATGTTTATTTTCAAAAGTTCATTTAGACTTAAACTTTCTAGCTGGTCATATTTTATTTGAGTATTTTTTTGGAAGGTATCAAATCCAGATATATAAGTTTGATTGTTGAGTAATTCTCTAAGGTGATTTCCAAAACTTTTTTCTAAAATCTTTAACTCATCATCTCTATCACGAGCAATTACTTCAATTTGATTATTCTCAATACTTATTGCTCTTTCATCTTTTTCTATGCCTCTTCTAGAAAAGACTCTTATTTCGACTACAGTTCCTTTAACTCCTGGAGGAACTCTTAAACTAGTATCTTTTACATCAGCTGCTTTTTCACCAAATATAGCTCTAAGTAATTTTTCTTCAGGAGTCATAGGAGATTCACCCTTTGGAGTAACTTTACCAACTAATATGTCTCCGGAGTTAACTTCAGCTCCCACATAAACGATGCCTGTTTCATCAAGATTTATAAGCATCTCCTCACTTGCATTTGGAATATCTCTAGTTATTTCCTCTGGGCCTAACTTTGTATCCCTTGACATTACTTCGAACTCCTCTACGTGAATTGACGTAAATACATCATCTTGAACAACTTTCTCTGATATTAAAATTGAATCTTCAAAATTATAACCATTCCATGGCATAAATGCTGCGAGTACGTTTCTGCCAAGAGCAAGTTCGCCTAAATCGGTTGCAGGACCGTCAGCTATTACCTGATTTTTCATTACTTTATCGCCAACATTTACAAGTGGACGTTGTGTAATACATGTGTTTTGATTAGATCTCTGAAATTTAGATAAATTGTATATATCAATTTTATTTAAAGACTTATCATTTTTATCAGTTATTCTTATTACTATTCTGTTAGCATCAAGTTGATCTACTATTCCTTCTCTTTTTGCAACAATAGTTGATCCACTATCATTAGCTACTGTATATTCCATGCCTGTACCAACCAATGGAGCTTTAGGCTTTATTAATGGAACTGCTTGTCTCATCATATTTGAACCCATTAGAGCTCTATTAGCATCATCGTTTTCTAGAAAAGGTATCAAAGAAGAAGCAACAGAAACCAACTGTTGAGGGGAAACATCCATTAAATCTATTGCGTCAGAATCTACATTAATAAATTCTCCATTCTTTCTGCAACTAACGATTTGATTAGCAAACTTGCCTTTAGAACCAATATCTGCATTTGCTTGTGCTATCACGAAGTCCTCTTCATCTATTGCACTAAGATAAATTACTTTATCGGTAACTTTACCAGCATTTACAATTCTATACGGGGTTTCTATAAAACCATATTTATTAATTCTTGAATATGAGGCTAAACTATTAATTAAACCTATATTCGCTCCTTCTGGTGTTTCAATAGGGCAAATTCTTCCATAATGAGTTTGGTGAACATCTCTTACTTCAAATCCAGCTCGTTCCCTATTTAAACCACCTGGCCCAAGTGCAGATACTCTGCGTTTATGTGTAATTTCACTTAATGGGTTTGTTTGATCCATAAATTGACTGAGCTGACTAAGTCCAAAGAATTCTTTTATTGAAGCAACAACAGGTTTTGCATTAATAATATCCTGAGGCATTATATTGTCAATTTCTAAAGAACTTAATCTCTCTTTTATTGCCCTATCCATTTTTAGAAGACCTATACGATATTGGTTCTCCAAAAGTTCACCAACTGAACGTACTCTACGGTTAGCCAAATGATCAATATCATCAATTTCACCTTTTCCATCGATAAGATTATGCATATGTTTTACAACACCTAAAATATCACTTTTATCAATAACTCTTTGTTCAATTGGGGTATTCTTTTTTAACTTAGCATTTATTTTTAATCTACCAACTGAAGATAAATCATATCTATCTGAATTGAAGAAAAGGTTGTTGAAGAGGTTTTCTGCAGTTTCAATTGTTGGAGGTTCTCCAGGTCTCAATATTTTAAAAATTTCAAAAAGCGCTTCTTCTCTTGACCTTGCCTTGTCTACCTGAAGAGTATTTCTTATGTATGAGCCAATTTCAATATTATCTGATTTAAGAATATCAATTTTGTTAATATTTTTATCATTTAGAAATTGTAAAAAAATTTCATCAATTTCGTATCCTGCTTCGAAATATATTTTACCAGTTTTTTCATCAATAATATCTGAAGATATAAAAAAGCCAATTAATGATTCTTCATTTATTGTTACATTAGATATGTTTTTCTTATTTAAATCATTAATAATTTTTTGGTTAACTTTTGTACCTTTAGAAACAATTATTTTTCCATTTTTAGAATCTAATAAGTCAAAATTTAAAATCTTAGCTTTGAAAAAAGAGAGGTCTTCTTTGAAAGACCATCCGTAATTATTTTTTTTGTAATTAGTGCTTTCATAAAAAATTGATAGGATTTCCTCACCCGTCATACCAAGAATTCTTTTTGTATCAGGTTCGATTTTATTATCTTCACATTCCTTAATGTATTTTTCTGACATACTACTTAGAAGACACTTAAATAAAGTAGTTACTGGAAACTTTCTTTTTCTATCTATTCTTGCATGAATATTATTTTTTGCGTCATGCTCAAAATCCAGCCAAGATCCTCTATAAGGAATAATTCTTGCATTATAAAGATATTTACCACTTGTATGTGTTTTGCCAAAGTCATGATCAAAAAATACACCGGGAGATCTGTGCATTTGACTAACAACTACTCTTTCTGTACCATTTATTACAAATGTAGCGTTTTTAGTCATAAGTGGAATATCACCCATATACACTTCTTGTTCTTTGATATCTCTTACAGATTTAGTTCCAGCTAATTCATCAATATCCCATATAATAAGTCTAAAGTTTACAAGTAATGGAGTTCCATATGTAAGCCCTCTTTGCGAGCATTCTTCAACATCATATTTTGGTACACCTAGATTATAACTAACGTAATCTACAGATGCTCTCTCTGTATAATCATTTATTGGGAATACTGATTTGAAAATTGAATGAAGACCAGTGTTTTCTCTTTTGTCAGGATCGGTTCTTAATTGTAAAAAATTGTCGAAAGATCTTTTCTGTACCTCTACTAGATTTGGTAAAGAAGTAACAAGTGGGATTTTTCCAAAAGATTTTCTTATTTTTTTTGAATTAATGTGGTCTAAACTCATTTTTCTCCTTTATTTCAACTTATAAAAGTAGGCCTTTACACAGGCCTACTTCTTATTATTTATTTTAATGTAACTTTAGCACCAGCTGCTTCTAATGCTTTTTTCATTTCTTCAGCTTCTTCCTTTTTAACCCCTTGTTTTAGTGGTTTAGGTGCGCCTTCAACAAGATCTTTTGCTTCTTTTAGCCCAAGACCAGTAATGGTTCTTACCTCTTTAATAACAGCAATTTTATTGGATCCAGATTCAGATAGCTCAATATCAAATTCTGTTTTCTCTTCCACAGCAGCTTCTCCACCACCGGAAGCTGGAGCTGCAGCAACTGCAACTGGTGCAGCAGCAGATACGCCCCATTTTTCTTCAAGCAATTTACTTAATTCAGCTGCCTCAAGAACTGTTAGGGAAGAAAGATCTTCTACAATTTTATTCAAATCAGCCATTTATTTCTCCTTATTTACCTAGTTCGACTCTTGTTTATTGCTACTATTAGAACTAATTAATCTTGCAATTTGTGCTCCAGGTTCAGCTGTTATTGAAGCTATCTTTTGAGCAGGTGCTGAAATTAGCCCTATTATTTTTCCTCTTAACTCATCTAAAGAAGGTAATTTTGCAAGAAAATCAATTTTTTCTTTATCAATTTTCTCTCCATTATAACCTCCACCAATAATTTTAAAGTTTTCAAATTTTTTTTCAAAACTAACTGCTACTTTTGCTGGTGCTACTGCATCATCAGAGTAAGCAATTGCTGTTGGACCTTTAAAAAGCTCAGAAATATCTTTAAATTGAGTTTCAGATATAGCAAGTTTAGTGAGTCTGTTCTTAGTTACTTTAAATTTTGCTCCATTATCTCTCATTTCTTTTCTAAGTTGCTCTGTCTCATTAACTGTTAGCCCAGAATATTCAGCCACAATCACAGAAGTAGCATTTGAAAAGTCTTCTTTGAGATTATTTACAAAATCTTTTTTTTCAGAACGTTTCACGTCAACCTCGGTTTTAATTGAATCCAAAGGATCCAATATTAGCTAAAATTAGTTTGCCCATCAAACTAATTTAAAGCCTGTCAAGAAGCAAATCAATGACTCGCTTCAGTCTATGCAGGAAATTAAGCTCAAAGCCCCTGCAGTCTTTGACAGGTGATGATCAAAGATCATCCTTTGGATTAATTAACGCAAGCTAGCTTGGTTAATATTTAATCCAACTCCCATAGTTGAAGCTATGGTAACCTTTTTTATAAAAGAACCCTTAACAGCATCAGGTTTACTTTTACTAACTGAAGAATAAAATGTTTTAATATTTTCTAACAAATCTTCTTCGCTAAAATCTAGTTTGCCAACACCAGCATGAACGATACCAGATTTATCATTTTTGAATTTGACTTGACCTGACTTAGCGTTTTTTACTGATTGAGAAATTTCATTTGTTACAGTACCGAGCTTAGGGTTTGGCATTAATCCTTTTGGACCAAGTATTTTTGCTACTTTACCTAATTTGGGCATCATATCTGGAGTCGCAATTAAAACATCAAATTCTATTTTTGATTTAGAAATTATTTCAATCAAATCATCACTCCCTACCAAATCAGCACCATTACTTTTTGCATCTTTTTGTTTGTCATCATTTGCAATTACTGCGACTTTTACAGTTTTTCCTGTTCCATTAGGAAGATTTACGACACCCTTAATATTTTGATCAGTTTTGTTGCTATCAATTCCAAGATTGATAGAAATATCAATAGTTTCTTTAAACTTAACGAAAGATTTTTCTTTTAAAATTTTAATAGCTTCTAACGGTTCATAAATCTTTGAAGTGTCAAAATTATCTAACATTTGTTTTCTATTTTTTGTTATTTTCATTAACCAACTACCTCCATACCCATTGAAACGGCAGATCCTTTAACCATGTTCATTGCTCCATCTAGATCAATAGCATTTAAATCTTGCATTTTTTCTTTGGCGATTTTTTCAATATCTTGCATTGAGACTTTACCTACTAATGATCTTCCAGGAGTTGAGTTTCCTTTTTTTATTTTTGCTGCTTTTTTAAGATAAAAACTTACTGGTGGTAATTTTGTAGTAAAATCAAAGCTTCTATCTTTGTATGCTGTTATAATAACTGGAATTGGCGCACCTTTTTCTAAATCTTTTGTTTTATCATTAAATGCTTTACAAAAATCCATTATATTTAATCCTCTTTGTCCAAGGGCAGGACCAACGGGGGGTGAAGGGTTGGCTCCTCCAGCAGGAATTTGTAATTTAATTAAACCTAAAATTTCTTTAGCCATAGTTTATGCCTTTTCTACCTGAGAATATTCTAAATCAACAGGTGTTGATCTTCCAAAAATTGAAACAGCTACTCTTAATCTTGCTTTATCTTCATCTATTTGTTCGACCTCTCCATTAAATGATGCAAAAGGTCCATCAATTACTTTTACTTGTTCTCCAATATCATACATTATCGCAGGTCTAGATTTTTCTACACCATCAATAACTTGTTCAGATATTCTTTTTGCTTCAGCGTTACTAATAGGCACTGGTTTGCCTTTATTTCCTAAAAAACCACTTAGCTTTGGAGTTGTTTTAATAATATGCCAAGTATCATCATTTAAAATCATTTTAATAAGAATATAACCAGGAAATATTTTTCTTTCTGTATTAACCCTTACACCTCTTTTTACTTCAACAATATTTTGAACGGGAACAGATATTTCTTCGATATGTTCTTTAACTCCAAGTTTTGTTGCTTGGTCTAGGATGCTGTCAGCAACTTTTTTTTCATAACCTGAATAGGCATGAAGAACGTACCATCTTGCTTTATTCATTAAAAACCTGAACCTATTTCAATTATTTTTCTTATTGAAAAAGACCATATCTGATCGGTTAAAAGAAAAAATAATGAAAATAATATTATTAATAATATTACTATTGCAGAAGAAATAAAAGTATCTCTCCTTTGAGGCCAGGTTACTTTTTGTAATTCTTGTCTAACTTGTCTTACAAAAAGAGCTGGTGATGTTTTCTTTTTTTCAATATTCATATTTTTGTTTCTCTTGGCAGGAGTGGCAGGACTTGAACCCGCAGCCCCCGGTTTTGGAGACCGGTGCTCTACCAGTTGAGCTACACTCCTAATAAGTAATGGCTAACTGATAGAGCGGCCCCTAAAACTATTCAATAATTTCAGCAACAACTCCAGCGCCAACTGTTCTTCCACCTTCTCTAATTGCAAATTTTAAACCTTTATCCATTGCAATTGGAGACAAAAGAGTAACTTCCATAGCAATATTATCACCAGGCATTACCATTTCGGTTCCTTCTGGTAATTTAATTGTTCCAGTCACATCAGTTGTTCTAAAGTAGAATTGAGGTCTGTAGTTTGAAAAGAATGGTGTATGTCTTCCACCCTCTTCTTTTTTTAATACATATGCTTCTGCTTTAAATTTTGTATGTGGTTTTATTGAGCCTGGTTTTGCTAATACTTGACCACGTTCAACTTCTTCTCTTTTTGTTCCACGTAGAAGAACACCAACGTTATCTCCGGCTTCACCAGAATCTAAAAGTTTTCTGAACATTTCAACTCCAGTACAAGTAGTTTTTTGAGGCTCTCTTATTCCTAGGATCTCGATTTCCTCTCCAACTTTAACTTGACCTTGTTCAATTCTTCCAGTTACAACTGTACCTCTACCAGAAATTGAAAATACATCCTCAACTGGCATTAAGAAAGGCTGATCTACAGGTCGGCTAGGTTGTGGTATATGTTCATCAACTGCTTTCATTAATTCCATAATTGAATTTTTTCCAATTTCATCATCTCTACCTTCAAGTGCTGCTAAAGCTGAACCCTTAATGATTGGGATAGTATCACCTGGGAATTCATATGAAGTAAGAAGTTCTCTAATTTCCATTTCAACAAGATCAATTAGTTCTTTGTCATCTACTTGATCAACTTTGTTCATGTATACAACAAGAGCAGGTACACCTACTTGTCTAGCTAAAAGTATGTGTTCCCTTGTTTGAGGCATTGGTCCGTCAGCGGCATTAACAACTAAGATACCACCATCCATTTGAGCTGCACCAGTTATCATGTTCTTAACATAATCTGCGTGTCCAGGACAATCTACGTGAGCATAATGTCTTGCTTCAGTTTCATATTCAACGTGTGCTGTAGATATTGTAATACCACGTTCTCTTTCTTCAGGTGCTTTATCAATATTTGCATAATCTGTAAATTCTGCTCCACCTGTCTCAGCTAATATTTTTGTTATAGCAGCTGTTAATGTTGTTTTACCATGGTCAACGTGACCAACAGTACCTATGTTACAATGCGGTTTATTTCTTTCGAATTTTGCTTTAGCCATTTTTTTACCCCAATAATATTTTGTTATGGAGCGGGTGAAGGGAATCGAACCCTCGTAGCCAGCTTGGAAGGCTGGAGCTTTACCACTAAGCTACACCCGCAACTAAACTGACTGCTTCACACACTCACTTTAATGCTTTCATCCCATTACCTCCATAATGGTGGAGGGGGTAGGATTCGAACCTACGTACGCTCACGCGGGCGGATTTACAGTCCGCTGCCTTTAACCACTCGACCACCCCTCCGTTTGAAGAAATTGGCCAATACTAATAAATTAGTATACATGTCAATCTAAAACAACAGCTTCACCTTTGCAAAATACGTATACTCGTAAAAGCAACGGCCTTTTAGACAAAAAATGCCGTTTTGTACATATCTAGATTGTATTAATTAGACAAATCTGTGATATTAAACCATGAGTAAGTTTAGAAATAATAAATCTAATAAAAACCAAGGAATTCATACAATTTTTGGTCAACATTCTGTTAAGGCAGCCCTCCAAAATGATAAAAGAGAGAATATTGAGCTTATAATTAGTAAAAATCAGACTAATTTTGCCAAAAAATATGAATCTAATATACAAAAAATTACCATTCTTCCTCAAAATGAATTCACAAGAAGATTTGGAAATGAGAACACAACGCAGGGAGTAGTTCTAAAAACAAAAGATCTTACTTGGCCAGGTTTAGAAGAATTTGTAAAAGTAGAAAGTAAGAAAGCAAAATCAGTAATATTAATTTTAGATCAAGTTACTGACCCTCAAAATATTGGTTCAATAATGAGATCATGTGCATTATTTGATTGTGCAGGAATTATAGTTGCCAAAGATAATTCACCAGAACTGACTTCATCACTTTATAAATCAGCTTCCGGTGCTGCAGAAATTGTAAATTATATTAGAGTGACAAATATTAGAAGAACTATTTCTTTTCTTAAAAAAAATAATTATTGGATTTATGGCTTTGACAGTTCAAAAAATAATAATTCAAAATTAAATTTTTCACAAAAATCAGTATTAGTTTTTGGTTCTGAAGGAAAAGGTATTAGAGAGTTAGTCAAAAAAGAATGCGATGAAATAATACAGATAAACATGAAAAATAATTTAAAATTTGAAATTGATAGTTTGAATGTTTCTAACGCAACATCAATTGCCTTATATCACTTTTACTCAATTTAAATGTTAGTAAGGTGGTGCCGCGTGTCGGAATCGAACTGACTACCTGATGATTACAAATCAACTGCTCTACCAAATGAGCTAACGCGGCATTAATTTTGCATTTATATTAAATTATAAATTCGACAAGAATTTTATAAATTAAATACCAGGAATATAAGGAACTCCATCACCCTTTACTCTTTCGTTTAATTCACTTAAAGTAGAGCATGCTGTGATTGGACTAAATACAAGAAATAAAATTATTAATGTTTTTTTAATCATAGAATATTTATAACTTCTCAATTTTTGCTGCACAATATTTAAATTCAGGAATTTTTCCATATGGATCTAAAGCTGGGTTAGTTAAAAGATTAGCGGCAGACTCATTATAACAAAATGGAATAAATATAACTCCATCAGGAATCGCTCTGTCTTGCCTTACTCTAATATCTATTGAACCTCTTCTAGTTGTGACTTTTATTTTATCACCAGCTTTCATATTATTTTTAATTATATCTTTGGGTGATATTGAAACTGAAGGTTCCGGTTCAATGGCATCTAAATTTGATGCCTTTCTAGTCATAGCTCCAGTATGCCAATGCTCTAATTGTCTTCCTGTGGTTAGTATCATCGCAAATTCTTTATCAGGCACTTCATCTGGTGCAGTAACACTAGCTGGCACAAATTTACCTTTACCATTTTCGTTTGGAAATTTGTCACCAAAAACAATTTCATCTCCTGGTGTAGTTGGAGATTTACTTGGATAAGTTACGGAGTTTTCATTTTCTAATCTTTCCCAAGAAATATTGTTTAATGAAGGCATTGTTAGTGACATTTCTTTATAAATTTCCTTGGGATGATTATATTTCCAATTTAAACCCATTCTTTTTCCAAGTTCGTTCGTTATCCACCAATCTTCTTTAGCTTCACCTGGAGGGTCTAAAGCTTTTCTTCCTATCTGTACTTGTCTATTGGTATTAGTAACTGTTCCGTTTTTTTCAGGCCATGCTGAAGCGGGGAAAATAACATCCGCATATGTTGCTGTTTCAGTTAAAAAAATATCTTGAACAACTAAATGCTCTAACAATCGCAAAGCTTCTCTTGCATGATTTAGATCAGGGTCGGACATTGCTGGATTTTCGCCAAGTATATACATACCTTTAATTGTATTCTCGTGAATAGCATCCATAATTTCAACAACAGTTAGACCTTTTTTATCATCTAGAGGAGTGTTCCAAAGTTTTTCAAAGAAATCTTTATTATTATCTTTATCAACTAATTGGTAATCAGGATACATCATTGGTATAAGACCGGCATCAGACGCTCCTTGAACATTATTTTGTCCTCTTAAAGGATGTAAACCAGATCCTCTTTTTCCAACATTCCCTGTCATCAAAGCTAGAGAAATTAAACATCTAGCATTGTCAGTACCATGTGTGTGTTGAGAAATCCCCATCCCCCAAAAAATTATTCCCTTATTTGTATTGGCATATAAGCGTGCTACTTCTTTTATAAGTTCTGGATCGATACCTGTTTCATTTTCCATTATATCAGGTGAATAATTCATTAAATGTTTTCTTAATTTTTCAAATCCTTCAGTTTGTTTTTTAATATATTCTGAATTAAATAAATTTTCTTCTACAATAACATTCATTATTGAGTTTAAGAGAGCAACGTCAGATCCTGGTTTAAATTGTAACATATGAGTTGCATGTTTTTTTAAGGAATGACCTCTAGGATCCATCACAATTAATTTAGAACCCTTTTTAGCAGCATTCTTAAAAAAAGTTGCTGCAACTGGATGGTTTTCAGTAGGATTTGCTCCAATGACTATTATCACATCAGAATGTTCAACTTCATAGAATGGAGCAGTAACAGCTCCCGAACCAATAGTTTCCAATAAAGCAGCTACAGAAGACGCATGACAAAGTCTTGTGCAATGATCAACATTATTTGTATTAAAACCAGTTCTGATTAATTTTTGAAATAAATAAGCTTCTTCATTTGAACATTTAGCTGATCCAAAACCTGCAAGATTACTCTTGCCATTTCTTTGTTTATTAAGTTTTAAAAATCCTTGTGCAGCATAATCTAGAGCTTCATCCCAAGATGCTTCTCTAAAATATTCATGAATATTCGAAAAATTAATACTTGGGTGTAAGTCTTTTGCTTTACCTTTAATTCTAATCAATGGCTTTGTAAGTCTTTCTGGATTATTTACATAATCAAAACCAAACCTTCCTTTTACACATAATCTATTCTTGTTTGCGGGACCATCAACACCATTAACGTATTTAATTTTGTTATCTTTTACATTGTATTCTATCTGACAACCCACACCACAATAAGGACAAACGCTATCAATTTTTTTATCTACCTTACTATGTCCAACACCATCTTTATCTACAATGGATGCTGGCATTAATGCTCCGGTTGGACAAGCCTGTACACATTCACCACATGCCACACATGTGCTATCACCCATTGGATCATCAAAATCGAATACAATTTTAGAATTTTCTCCTCTATATGCCATTCCGATGACATCGTTGACCTGAACTTCTCTACATGCTCTTACACAAAGATTACATTGAATGCATGCATCTAGATTTACAGCCATACTAGGATGAGAAACATCTGCCTGACATGAAGTTTTTTTTGGGAATCTACTTTCTTTAACTTCAACTTTTTCTATCCATTTCCAAAAGTCAGAATTATTATCATGAGCAATTTCTTTTTTTGGTTGATCTGCTAGAAGTAATTCAAAAACTAACTCTCTAGATTTTTTAGCCTTTTCTGAAGAAGTTTTTACTTTCATACTATCAGTTGGCTTTCTAATACAAGATGCTGCCAACACACGTTCTCCTTCAATTTCAACCATACATGCTCTACAATTTCCATCTGCTCTATAGCCAGGTTTATCGGAATAACATAAGTGTGGGATTTCTGTTCCAAGTCTATTTGAAACTTGCCAAATAGTTTCATCAGCATTAGCTTCAACTAACTTTTCGTTTAAATAAAATTTTGTTTTCTCTTTAGTCATAAGTTATTTCATTGCTAAAATATTTTAAAACAGAATTTAATGGGTTTGTTGCAGCTTGTCCTAAACCACATATCGATGCTTGGGCCATAACTTCACTTAAATCTTTTAATTTTTCCTTATTCCAATTTTTTTCTTGCATTAATTTTACAGTTTTCTCCGTACCGGAACGGCATGGTGTACATTGACCACAACTTTCCTCTTCAAAAAATTTTAGTAAATTAAGTGCAACATCTTTCATATTATCATGATCCGATAATACAACAACTGCTGCGGAGCCTAAAAAACATCCGGCATCCATTAATTCTTTCGATCCATAATCAAGTGGAATATCATTCATAGTAGCAGGTAGAATACCACCAGATGCACCTCCCGGAAGATATCCTTTAAAAGTATGTCCTTCTGCCATACCATTACAATACTCATCAATTAATTGTTGAATTGTTATACCGGCTGGGGCAACTTTTACTCCTGGGTTCTTAACTCTTCCAGATACTGAAAAACTATGAAAACCCTTATTTCCATTGGACCCCTTTTCAGCAAACCACTTTGCTCCTTTTTCAATTATATCTCTTACCCAAAAAAGAGTTTCTAAATTATTTGTTAAAGTAGGACATCCAAATAAACCAATTTCAGCCACATAAGGCGGTCTATGTCTTGGCAATCCTCTCTTGCCCTCAATACTTTCTATCATTGCTGACTCTTCTCCACAAATATAGGCTCCTGCCCCTCTTCTTACTATGAAAAAGTCTTTTGGAATTATTTCTTCATCTTCCATTTTATTTATTTCATCAAGTAAAATTTTTATAACTGTTGGATATTCATCTCTCATATAAATGTAAACTTTTTGAGCATTTATAAAATAGGAGGCAATTAAAGCTCCTTCTAAAAATCTATGTGGATCACTTTCTAAATATGACCTATCTTTAAATGTTCCTGGTTCACCTTCATCACCATTAACAGCAACATATTTTTTACCATTGTAATTTGAAACAATTTCCCATTTTTTTCCTGTAGGAAATCCAGCACCACCCTTACCTTTCAATCCGCTTTCATTTAATGAATCCAAAACTTGTTTTTTTGAGATCAAACCATTTTTTATTTTGTCCGCAATTTCATAACCACCATTTTTTTTATAAGAAGATAAATTTATATAATCTGGAATGAAGGGGTCAAAAGTTTTTTCATCGATTGTTTTTTTAACTTTATCAAAATTAGCCTCATCAACATAATTTTTTCCTACGCAGACAGTAGGAGCAACATTGCATCTTCCCATGCATGGCCCAGGTACGACTTTTATATTTTTATTTTCTAATTTTTTTATATCTTGAAGTAATTTGTGTGCGCCAAATAATTCACACGTTAAACTTTCACAAACCCTTACAACATTCACTGGGTTATAATCTTTACTATCTTTGACAATATTAAAGTGAGCATAAAAAGTTGCAACTTCATAAATTTCAGAAAGTGGCAAATTAATAATAGTTGATAAAGCTACTAGATGTTTATCATATAAAACACCAAATTTATCTTGTAATATATGCAAATATTCTATTAGTTCATCTCGCTTAAATATTAATCCTGAAAACAATTTAGAAACTTCATCTAAATATATATCTTCAACTTGTCTTCCTTTCGGAGTCCAACGTCTTTTCTTCTTTTTTAAAGAAGTTTCTGTTTGAGAAACAAATTTATTCATTCAAATTAATATAATACTATATATTAAGTATCAGAAAACTATGAAAGATTCAGTTGAAAATGAGGAATTAGTTCTTGATACTAGTGGTACAGAATGTCCTATACCAGTGCTTAAGGCTAGGAAACTTGCATCAGAATTAGACAAAGATACAATTATTAAAATTATTGCAACAGATCCTTTGGCTGAAGCAGACTTTGAACACTATTGTGATCAGTCCAACTATGAATATTTAAGTTGTGAAAAAATTAATGATAGTATTGTAATTCGTTATAGATTTAAAATTAAAAATTAAAATAAACTTTCATAATTATAAAAATCAAATATATCTCCTTTGTTTACTTGAGATACATTTTCATCAATTTCAATTATACCATCTGAATAGGATATAGAACTAATCATACCAGAACCTTGTTTAGGAAATTTATTTGCAATATTTTTATTATTTATAGTTTCTTTATTTACGCGTAACCACTCCATTCTTTTTGTTTTTTTCTTCATAGAAAAATTTACTGTAATTTTACTTGAAGATGGTAGTTTAAAATTTCCACCAGATAGTTTTTTTATTAGTGGTTTTACTAACATTGCATATAATAATTGAACAGAAACTGGATTACCTGGTAAGCAAATTATGTAGCACTTATTTATTTTTCCAACTGCAATTGGTCTTCCTGGTTTTATTGCTGCTCTCCAAAAAAATACCTTACCTAATTCAGATAAAACTTTAATTAAATGATCTTCATCGCCAACAGATGCACCACCAGCAGTTATTATTACATTAAATTTTTTTGAAGTTTTATTAATTTTGTTTTTAATAGATTTAAAATTATCTTTGAGATTTCCGCAATATTTTTTTTCTATAAAATTCTTATCAAGTAAATTATTTAAACTATAATAATTTGAATTATTAATTTCAGAATTTTTTAAATTTTTAGTTGGTTTTCGTAATTCATTACCACTTGTAAAGAAACCAATTTTAATTTTTTTAAATACTTTTATTTTACTAATACCAGTAGCAGCAATTAAATTTATATTTTGTTGATTTAATTTAGACCCCTTTTCCAATATTTTTTGGTTTTTCTTTATATCTTCACCCTTTAATCTATAATTATCTCCAAATTTTGGAATTTTAATTAAATGAATTTTATTTCCTTTCTTGTATGTATTTTCCTGCATAACTATAGTTGATGAATTCGAAGGCATTTTTGCGCCTGTAAAGATTCTGACTGCTTCACCAGGTTTTACTTTTATATTTTTGTTATCTCCAGCAGCTATTCGTCTGTTACAAAAAAAATTTTTTTTTGTTTTTAAATCTGCTTTTAAAATAGCGTAACCGTCTACAGCAGAATTATTAAAAGGAGGTAAATTTATTTTACTTTTTATATTTTCGTAAAGAAATCTATCTTCTGAATTTTCTAAATTAACTTTTTCAGAATTTAAAATTACAACCTTTTGTTTTTTAAATAAATTAACAATTTGTTTTTTAGTTAGAGGTGTTTTATTCATTAAAATTCTCTCAAAATAAAATCAACTATATTATCAATTTCGTCATTCTTAAAAATTCTCAAGTCAGTTTTAAGTTTATAATTGGTAATAATAGCTTTTATATTTTTAATTTTGGTAAATAAGTAATTATCATTATCATTTTTAATTATTTCAATTTTTGGGTGATTTTCATTTTTAAACCCTTCCACTATTACAATATCAATTTCCGAAAGTTGATTAATTAATTCATCTAATGTTTTTTCTTTTGAATTGTTTAGCTCTGATATTTTAACCCATCGCTTCGATGAACTAACTATTACTTGAGAAGATCCTGCTGATCTATGCTTAAAACTGTCTGTATTTTCATGATCTATATCAAATTCGTGATGTGCATGTTTGATTGAAGCAACACGAAAATTTTTAGAGCTAAGTTTATTTATAATTTTAGTTGCAATAGTTGTTTTCCCTGAGTCCTTCCAGCCAACAATTCCTACTATTTTCATTTAATTGATCTATTATTTAATAAATACACAAGAGAGTAAATAATTATTGTTATTGATATTAAAACTAAACCTAATGCCATAGCATATTCTAAATTTCCCATTCTAGTTTCTAAAGATATAGCAGTAGTCATTACTCGTGTATAATGATCAATATTACCACCCACAATCATAACTGCACCAACTTCTGAAATTGCTCTTCCAAAAGCAGATAATAATGTTGTTATTAATAAAAAATAACTATGGTTAAATAAAAGTTTTACAGAACCCCAGAAAGGAATATTTAGTGATCTTATCTGATCTTTAAATTCAGACCAATTTTTAGAAAATATCTCATGAGATAATGAAGCAATTATTGGAAAAATTATTATAGTTTGAGCAATAATCATCGCTGAAGGTGTGTATAAAAGTTGTAAAACACCAAAAGGTCCACCTGATGCAAAAATAAAATAAACAATCAAACCAACTACAACTGGAGGAATTCCCATCAATGAGTTTATGATTATTAAAAAAAATTTTTTGAAATAAAAATTATAAATTGCAAAATAATACCCTAGTATAAGTCCCAATAATGACGCAATAATTAGAGCAGTAAAACTTACAAATAATGATAAAAGTATAATGTCCCATAGTTCAT
The DNA here is from genome assembly GCA_902521325.1 of uncultured Alphaproteobacteria bacterium. GTDB lineage: Bacteria > Pseudomonadota > Alphaproteobacteria > HIMB59 > CACPNW01. The sequence goes on along the minus strand of CABYRE010000001.1, from coordinate 98,495 downwards.
TATCTAGAGTAATAATTAATAGTATGGAATTTGTAAAAATTTCTAATATGTTCATTTATATTTTTAGTTTAATTACAACATATGGCAAAAAAAGAGAAATATTTAGTCTCACCTGATATTAATAATAAGTCCTTAATTACAAAACTAAATGGTTTTGATGAGAAAGGGAATGAAATAATTTCTAAAGTTATTAATGAAAAAGCTCTTACAATTTTTCTTAATAATCAAGAGATAGTAACCCTAATGTCTATTAGTGATCATCCAAAATATCTTGCAGTTGGGTATTTATTAAATCAAAATATGCTTAAGAAAAATGACATAATTTCAAAAGTTGAAATTGATAAAGATTTAGGTGTGGTTGTTGTACGAACTAAACGTAAAACAAATTATGAAAATAAATTAAAAAAGAAAATAACAACTAGCGGTTGTGCAATAGGTACAGTATTTGGAGATATCTATGAGGAAATAAAAAAATCAAAATTAAAATCCAAAAAGAAAATTAAACATAAATGGATTTATGAAATTTCAAAAAAAATTACATTAACACCGAGTTTATATTTAGAAACAGGAGCAATACATGGTTGTGCCATTATTCATAATAATAAACCATTAATTTATATGGAAGATGTAGGCAGACATAATGCTGTAGATAAAATTGCTGGTTTTATGTTTTTAAAAAAAATTAGCTCTTCAAATAAAATTTTTTACACTACAGGAAGACTAACTAGTGAAATGGTTATTAAAACTATAAAAATGGGTATTCCAATTTTAATTTCTAGATCAGGATTCACAGCATGGGGTGTAGAATTAGCGAGAGGTTCGAATTTAACACTTATTGGACGAGCAAAAGGAAAAAAATATTTAGCACTTTCTGGAGAACAAAGAATTGACCATAAATAAGAAAAAAATTTTGTTTGCCATACTTGCTGGTGGTCAGTCGAAAAGATTTGGAGGTGGATTTAAAGCTTTTGCTAAAATAAATGGAATTACAATCCTAGATAAAACAATAAGCAAGCTTAAAAAATATAATAATGAAATAATAATAAATGCTAATGACTTTCAAAATTTTAAGAAAATTAATTACCCAATAATTGAAGATAGATTTAAAGGTTTTCTGGGACCTTTAGCAGGGATTCATACATCTATGTTGTGGGCTAAAGAAAATTTCACGAACAAAGAATGGGTTTTTACTGTTCCAAGTGATACCCCATTTTTACCCGATAATCTTTTAGATAAGTTTTTAGAGGCATATGATAAAAATATAGAAATATTGATTGCAAGATCAAATAGTAGACATCATCCTGTAATAGCAATGTGGCATATATCGCTAATAAATAGTTTAGAAAATGAGTTAAAATTAAAAAATAGTAAAATTATGTATTGGGTTAAAAGACACAAATATAAATTTGTTGAATTTGATAAAAACCAGGAAAAAAATTTTTTCAATATAAATACTCAAGAGGATTGGAATACTGCAAAAAATATCTAAGAGTAATATAAATATATAAAAAATATTTTTTTTGTATAAAGAATATTTTAAATGGTAAGCTCATTATATAAAATATTCCCAGGAATTATCTTTTGTTTTGTAATTGCTTATTTAGGCATATACCTAAGTGATTTTATTGGAATAGAAATTTTAAATTTAAAAAAAAGTCCAATATCACCAATAATGCTATCAATAATATTTGGTCTTTTGATAGGAAATATATTTTATATTAATAATTTTTTATTAGAAGGAATTAAGTTTTCTTTAAAATTTATTCTAAGATTAGGCATAATATGTCTTGGTATTAGACTAGGACTTTTAGATATTTTTAAAGTTGGAATAGTTGGAATACCTCTAATTATTGCTTGTATTATCATATCAATCTTGGTTGTAAATTATTTATGCAAGTTATTAAATGTTTCTTCAAAAATGGGATCATTAATTGCAGTTGGAACAAGTATTTGTGGAGCATCTGCAATTGTAGCAACTAGTCCTGCAATTAATGCTGATAAAGAGGAAGTTGCTTATGCCATAGCTAATATTACAATATTTGGAATAATTGCAATGTTCCTCTATCCATTTATGGCAAATTATCTTTTTAGTGGAGATGAGTTAGCAGCAGGATTGTTTCTTGGAACTTCAATACATGAAACAGCTCAAGTTGCTGGTGCTGGATTGATATATGCGGAGCAATTCAATTCACCAAAAACTATGGATATAGCAACGATTACAAAATTAGTAAGAAATGTCAGTATGATAATAGTCATTCCTGCAATAAGCTATATATATTTAAGAAATAATATTGGTGAAAATTATAGCAAACCATCAATAATATCTATGTTTCCAATTTTCATAATTGGTTTTATTCTTATGGGTTTTATAAGATCAATTGGAGATTATGGAATTCAAAATAGTAACTTAGCTTTTGAAATATTAACTAATAATAACTGGCAATTAATCATCAATATTATTAAATCTATCGCTGAGTATTCTTTAGCCATAGCAATGGCAGCTGTTGGCATAAGTACAAATTTAGTTTCTCTAAAAAGCTTAGGTATAAAACCATTTTATGTTGGTTTTTCTGCAGCCTTTTGTGTTGGAATTGTAAGTTATATTGGAATCATAGTACTAAATAATTTTATATAATTTTCTAAAATAAATATAATTTGTACTTATGAAGTAATAATTATATAAAATTTATAAAAAAATATGTCAATTTACCTTCCAATAGCTGAAATGAACGTCAATATTTTTCTTATTGTCTTTATTGGTATGAGTATTGGGATACTTTCAGGAATTTTTGGTGTTGGTGGTGGATTTTTAATGACACCACTATTAATTTTTTTAGGCATACCTCCAGTTGTAGCTGTTGGCTCTGAAGCTCCGCACGTTTTAGCAACTTCAGTTTCAGGTTTTATTGCTCACTGGAGAAAAAGAAATGTTGATATAAAGATGGGTATATTCCTCTTAATAGGAGGTTTAATTGGCTCCACAGTTGGTGTAAATATTTTCAGTTATCTAAAAAACTTTGGACAAATAGATTTAGTTATTCAGTTATTATTTCTTTTCTTTTTAGGTTTTATTGGTTTTAGTATGGCTTTTGAAAGCGCTAGAACCACAATAAAACAGTATAGAGCAAGAAACACCAAAAGAACAAAACTGCATCAACATTCTTGGTTTCACGGACTTCCATTCAAAGTTCGCTTTCATAGATCAAAACTTTATATAAGTGCGATACCACCTGTACTGATAGGGTTCGCAGTTGGAGTAATGTCCGCAATGATGGGAGTTGGAGGAGGATTTATAATGATACCTGCAATGGTATACATACTTGGAATGCCAACAAGTATAGTAGTTGGGACATCTTTGTTTCAAATTATTTTTGTTACTGCAAATGCAACATTCTTTCAATCCTACATAAATTATAATGTAGATATTGTACTGTCTGCACTAATGATATTTGGAGGAGTAATTGGCGCACAAATTGGTGTAATTTTTGGATCTAAATTAAAAGCAGAATATTTGAGAGGTATTTTGGCTATATTAGTACTGGGTGTCTGTGGTAAAATTTTTACTGATCTAGTTTTAAGACCAAATGATTTATTTTCATTGGTAATGATATGATATCAATATTTAATCTTTCAACTAATTTATTGATCGTAGTCTGTCTCTTCATATATTTTATTTTTACAACTATTGATTTCAATCTAAAAAATATTGAATATTTTTTAATTTTAATAATTGTTATAAATTCATTTAACAAAATATATATATGGTCAAATTTCAGAGTATTTATTAAAAAAGATCTTAATAAAATATTTAAAGATATATTATTTAATAATTCATTTGCAAAACTAAGTATTATTATTTTATCAACTGTAATTCCAATTTATATGCTCATGCAAAAAGATATATTAGTGGTTGATATATTGATTGAGAAAGTATCTTTTTTATTAGTATCAATTTTTGCATTAATTGGATTTTATTTAGAATTTTATATTTTAGAAGTGACAAAAATAGATGATTAAAAATTTATATATAAAGTTTGCTTTTAATCTAACAATTTTATTGACAATAATTTTTTTTTATAACTTTCTTCATGCTGAAGAAATTTACTTTGACTTATCTGAGGATAGTATTGAATTAAAAACAGATTTTAATGGAAAAGAAATTATTATTTTTGGATTACTAAAAAATGATCATGATACACTTTTGACAATAAAAGGTCCGCCATCAAAAATGAGAATACAAAAAAAAGAGAGATATTTTGGAATATGGATAAATAATCAATACGTAACCTATAGTAACATTCCATCTTTATTCTTTTTATCATCATCAAAAGAAATTAACGAAATCTTGCCTGAATCGATATTAATTAATGAGGATCTAAGTTTTGAAAAAATTTTAAATAATAAGACTTTTAATCAAAATTTTATTTTCAAAAATGACCAAAAAAATTGGAATGAAAATTTTGTTAGAATAAAAAAAGAACAATCATTTTATAAAAGTTTTGAAATGAAAAAGGTCAAAGATAAATTATTTCAAACTAGCGTTTTTTTTCCAACAAATACAATACCAGGGATTTATAATGTTAATATTTACTATATAAGAAATAATACAATTATGAGTACTGATCAAAAAAATATAGTTATAAAAAAAACTGGTATAGGAAGTCAAATATTTGACTTTGCTAATGAAAATGCAGCTACATACGGAGTTTTTGTAATTATCTTTTCAATATTTTCAGGTTTTATTGCTGCTGCTTTATTTAGGAGGAGTAAATGAGTGATGATAGATATATTCTAGTTGTTGCAGATAATTCAGAAGAAATGAATACAGCTCTTGAATATGCTTGCGCAAGATCAAAAAAAACGGGAAGAAAAATTATAATTGCAACATTCATAGAGCCTTTGGATGTTCTAACAACTAAGGGTGTTACAGACATTATGAAAGAGGAAGCTAGAGAAGAAGCAGAAACAATTCTTAATAAAGCTGCCTCATTTGTCCAAGAAAGAACAGGTGACTATCCTGCCCTCTCTTTAAGAGAGGGGGATACTATATCTGAATTAAAACAATTATTAGATGAGGAAAAAAATATTAATGTTCTTGTTTTGGCTGCCAATACTGACCCAAATAGTAAAAACCCTGGTCCAATAATAACTTCTCTGGTGAGTAATGAAATAACAAACTTAAGAATACCAATAATGATTGTGCCTGGAAATTTATCATTTGAACATATTGCGCAAATAACATAAAAAAATGTCAAAAGAGATAGCTAAAATTTTAGTAGATATAAAGTCTATAAATTTTTCATTTGATAAATATTTTACTCTTACATCAGGTTTGGCTAGTCCTGTTTATGTTGATTGTAGGAAAATTATTTCTTTTACAAAAGAAAGAAATTTTATAATTGATAAAGCCATAGATTATTTAATTAAAAATAATATTGAGACAGAAATTATTGCTGGTGGAGAGACCGCTGGAATACCCTATGCCGCTTTTATTTCTCAAAAATTAGATAAACAAATGATTTATATTAGAAAAAAAACAAAAGGTTTTGGAAAAAACAAACAAATTGAAGGTGAATTTGCAAATAATCAAAAAGTTCTTTTAGTTGAAGATCTAGCTACTGATGGAGGTAGTAAAATAATTTTTATTAACGCAATGCGTGAAGCTGGATTAAAAGTTAAAGATATATTTGTAATATTTTATTATGATATTTTTAATTTCAATGAATCAGAATTATTTAAATTAAATGTAAATATGCACTCACTGTGTACTTGGAAAGATGTAATAAATTATATTGAAAGTGAAAAAATATATTCTGAAGATAAGGTTTCAAACTTAAAAGAGTTTTTAGAAGATCCAGAAAAATGGAGAAGCAAGTATGCGTGAAATAGTTGTTGTCAGTGGAGGTTTTGACCCAATTCACAGTGGTCATATAAAATTAATTAAAGAAGCTGCTAAACATGGTGAAGTTGTAGTTTTGCTAAATTCTGATTTATGGCTTCAAAAAAAGAAGGGTAAGGAATTTCTTCCTTTTATTGAAAGAACTATAATTATGAATGAGTTAAAAAATGTTATTGATGTTATAGAATTTGATGATGGAGATAAGACGTGCATCGATGGTCTTAAAAAAGTAAAAAATAAATATCCAAAATCAATTATTAAATTTGCAAATGGAGGTGATAGAAATAATAGTACAACACCAGAATCAATATTCTGTGAAAAAAACAGTATACAGTTACTTTGGGGTATAGGTGGTGACAATAAATCAAATTCTAGTTCATGGATTTTACAAAAATGGAAAGAAGATAATTAAGGATATAATTTTCTTGTAACCCAACCATCATTTTCCATACGGAATTCAAGTCTGTCATGCAATCTAAATGGCATATCTTGCCAAAATTCAATTAATATAGGTGCTACTAAGTAACCATTCCAATGTGAAGGTCTTGGTACATCATTATCTGAAAATTTTTTTTCAAACTCTTCTACTCTTCTAGTTAATGTCGATCTATCATCTAGTTCTTCTGACTGTAATGAAGCCCAAGCTCCTATTCTACTTCCTAGTGGCCTTGAATTATAATATTCATCAGCTTCAGCATTTGAAATTTGTGAAACATTACCTTCTATTCTTATTTGTCTTTGAAGTGTTTTCCAATGAAAATTTAAAGCTACACTATCGTTGTTTTTAATTGCTCTACCTTTTTTGCTATTTGAATTTGTGTAAAAAACAAACCCTTTATCATCATATGATTTTAATAAAACAATTCGCGAGCTGGGTTTGCAATCAGAAGATATAGTAGCAAGGTTCATAGCATTTGGATCATTGATTTCATTTTTCTTTGCCTCTTCAAACCATTCTTGAAAAAGTTCAATTGGTTTTTTATCAGAATTTATTAATTTTTGATTTGATTGCATATTATGGATATGAATATTATTTTATAAGTATATATATCTATATTTATAAAAAAACACTGATTTAGAATATGTTGATGCAAAATAAAAAAGGCCTGATTATGGGAGTGGCAAATGACAGATCTATTGCTTGGGGTATTGCGAAAAAATTAGCAGAACAGGGAGCAGAAATTGCACTTACTTATCAAGGAGAAGCTCTTAAGAAAAGAGTTCAGCCACTTGCAGAAGAAATAGGTTCTAACACTATTATTCCTTGTGATGTTTCAGACTCACAAAGTATGAATAACGTTTTTGAAACACTTAAAAATAAATGGGGTGAATTAGATTTTCTTGTTCATGGAATTGGTTTTTCCAACAAAGATGAATTAAGAGGTAAATATTACAATACATCTTCTGATAATTTTAAACAAACTATGCATATATCATGTTATTCTTTTACAGAGGCTTGTAGGCTAGCAGAACCTTTAATGAATAATGGTGGATCAATTTTAACTTTAACATATTATGGATCAGAACAAGTTATGCCTCATTATAATGTTATGGGAGTTGCAAAAGCAGCTTTAGAGGCAAGTGTTAGATATTTAGCAGTTGATTTGGGAGAAAAAAATATAAGAGTTAATGCTATTAGTGCTGGGCCAATTAAAACTTTGGCAGCATCAGGAATAGGTGATTTTAGATTTATTCTAAAATGGAACGAGCTTAATGCTCCACTTAAAAGAAATGTAAATCAGCAAGATGTTGGAAATTCTGCTTTATATCTTTTAAGTGATCTTGGGAGTGCCGTTACTGGTGAAATACAACATGTCGATTGTGGCTATCATACTGTAGGAATGGTTGCAGTTGATGAGAGTGAAAGTGTTTCAGAATTATTAGGTGAATTTACAAATTCTAAAAAATGACTTCTAATTCAATAGGAAAAATCTTTAACTTTACCACATGGGGAGAAAGCCATGGCAAAGCTATTGGTTGTGTTGTTGATGGAGTTCCATCAAACATAAATTTAACTGAAAAAGATATTCAACCCTATTTAGATAAAAGAAAACCTGGTCAGTCAAAATTTACAACTCAAAGAAAAGAAGAGGATAAAGTTGAAATACTATCTGGAACTTTTGAGGGAAAAACAACAGGTCATCCTATTTCTCTAATTATCTACAATCAAGATCAGAGATCAAAAGATTATGGTGATATCAAAAGTAAATTTAGACCAGGTCATGCAGATTACACATATTGGAAAAAATATGGCATAAGAGATTATAGGGGTGGTGGTAGATCTAGTGCTAGAGAAACTGCAATGAGAGTAGCAGCAGGGGCAATAGCAAGAAAAATCATAAAAAATAAAATTAAAAATCAAGTTGTAATAACAGGTGCATTAATTCAAATAGGTAATCATAAAATTAATTATGATAATTGGAATAATAATTTTATTCCAAAAAATAATTTTTGGAGTCCTGATAAAGAAATTATTAAAATATGGGAAAACGAAATACAAACTGCAAGAAAATCTGGTTCCTCTTTAGGTGCTATAATTGAAATTAGAGTAAAAGGTTTGCCAGCTGGATTAGGAGAACCTATTTATGAAAAAATAGACTCTGATATTGCTAAGGCATTGATGTCTATTAATGCTGTTAAGGGAGTAGAAATGGGAAATGGATTTAGCAGTGTTTATGAAACTGGAATTTCTAATGTTGATGAAATGAGAATAAAAGATAAAAAACCTTTATTTCTTTCAAATAATAATGGTGGAGTTCTTGGGGGTATTACAACGGGCCAAGAATTAATTACTAGATTTGTAGTAAAACCTACAAGCTCAATATTATCACCAAAAAAAACAATTAATACAAAATTAAAAGAAACAACAATATCTACTAAAGGTCGTCATGATCCATGTGTTGGTATAAGAGCTGTTCCTGTTGGTGAAGCAATGGTTGCCACAACTATAGCTGATCATTGTTTAAGATTTCTTTAAAATACTAAAAATCAAAAATTCTTTATTTCCTTTTGGTCCAGTTATTGGACTTTCGACTAAACCTACAACTTCAGCCTTAATTGTTTTTTTAAACCAATTAGATATATCATTACATACTTGTTCATGAATCAATGGATCTTTCACAATACCTTTTTTCAAATTTATTTTATTAGTTTCAAATTGCGGCTTAATTAGTGAAATAATCTCAGCTTTACTTGATAAAAGCTTCAAGCTAGGTTCTATTACCTTTGTTAGACTAATGAAACTAACATCACAGACTACCAAATTAATTTTTTCATGAATTATTGAGTTATCTAAATATTTAGCGTTAAAATTTTCTATACTGATAATTTTTTTTTCATTTTTTAATTTTTCATGAAGTTGATTTGTACCAACATCAATAGAATATATTTTTTTAGCGTTTTTTTTTAAAAGAACTTCTGTGAATCCACCAGTTGATGAACCGATATCTAGACAAATTTTATTTTTAATATCAATCTTAAAATGATCAATCGCTTTCAGTAATTTGAATGCACCTCTTGATACCCATGGAGGATGAAGTTGTTTAATTGTTATTATTGAGTTTTCATTAAAACTGTTACCACTTTTGGTAATAATTTTATCGTTTACATAAACTTGGCCGGCCATAATCATAGATTGGGCTTTTGATTTGGTATCAGCTAAGTTTCTATCCATTAAAAGCTGATCAAGTCTTATTTTTAGATTTTTACTCAAATTTGAAAATTACTTAAAATCTTCTTTTGTGACTTTATTGTTTTCTTGCTTAATTTTTTTAATTTGGCTTTCAATACTTTTTAATTTTTCCTCGCATGCTTTTTTTAAATTCATTCCTTCTTCGTAAAGTTTTACAGATTCTTCTAAATCAACTTCACCATTTTCTAATTTCTCTACAATAGACTCAAGTTTTTTTAAATTATTTTCAAAATTATTATCTTTATTCATTAGATGTATCTATTTTTGTTATATTTGATGTTTCTATATCATATATTAAAGCATAAACTTTATCATTACTTTTTATTGTAAACAAAATCCTATTATTATCAATCATATCTATATCTGTAATTTTATGCCCTTTTTCTAAATTTAAATTGTAATCAATTAAATTTGTTTCTAAATTACTTTGTTTTTTTGTTGTTTTTATATACAAACCATAAACAAGAGCTAAAAAACAAATAACAATTAATATTCCTAAAAATATTACAATAAATTTAAGAATTTTTTGAGACATGAACGAATTCTATAATCTTAAATTAACTATAAATAAACAATTAAGTTCACAAAGATTAGATAAAGTGCTCGTTTCAAAATTGGAAGGGTATTCAAGAACACAAATAAAAACTTTAATATTAAATGGCAATGTAAGTCTTGATGAAAAGGAAATAAAAGATCCATCTTACATAACTAAAGAAAATGAAAATTACTTTATAAATATTATCTTGAAACAAAAAACAAAACATTCACCTGAAAATATAGACTTAAACATTATTTTTGAAGATGAAGATTTAATTGTTATAAATAAACCTCCAAATTTAGTAATGCATCCAGCTCCTGGAAATGAAAGCGGCACTCTTGTGAATGCTCTTATGCATTACACTAATAATCAACTAAGTAATTTAGATGATAATGCCAGACCAGGAATAGTCCATCGTTTAGATAAGGATACGAGTGGAATTCTTGTTGTTGCAAAAAATAATAATGTTCATATTAATTTAGCCGAACAATTCAAAGAACATACGATATCTCGAAGATATAAAGCAATAGTTTGGGGAACTCCAGATAATCAATCAATTGAAGGGTACATAGAGAGAAATAGAAAAAATAGAAAAAAAATGAGTTTAAATAATAAGGGTTTTGGAAAATATTCTAAAACCGATATTAAATTAGAAAAAACTTTTGGTATTGCTAGTTTAGTTGACTGCCATTTACATACTGGAAGAACACATCAAATTAGACTTCATTTAACTTCTAAAAATTCTCCTATAATTGGTGATAAGATTTATGGAAAAAGTAAAATTAATCAATTTGGAAAAGATAAAAATACATTTAATAAATTCATGATTTTAAAAAATTTTGAAAGACAAGCATTGCATGCTTATCATCTTGGTTTTGATCATCCTACATCAAAAAAAAGGATGGATTTTGATATTGAAATTCCTGAAGATTTTAAGAATTTAATTGAATTATTGCTTAAATATTAAATTATATTTTATTTGTGATATAGGCGTATTATGAATTTACCAGTACTATCAAGTGAAGGAAATTTAGCAGTATACTTGCAGGAAATTAAAAAATTTCCAATGCTCACTGCTGAAGAGGAGTACATGTTAGCTAAACGTTATAAGGAACATGGAGATTCAGATGCTGCTCATAAACTAGTTACAAGTCACCTTCGATTAGTTGCCAAAATAGCAATGGGGTATAGAGGATATGGCTTACCTGTTACTGACTTAATTTCAGAGGGTAATGTTGGAATCATGCAAGCAGTTAAAAGATTTGATCCAGAAAAAGGTTTTAGATTGGCAACATATGCAATGTGGTGGATAAGAGCTCAAATACAAGAATATGTTTTACATAGTTGGTCTTTAGTAAAAATTGGAACTACCGCAGCTCAGAAAAAACTTTTTTTTAATTTACGTAAAATTAAAAATCAACTTACCTCAATTGATACAGGTAATTTGTCACCAGAAAATGTCAGAGAGATTGCAACTAGACTAGATGTAAAAGAAGGTGAAGTAATCGATATGGAAAATAGACTTTTTACATCAGATCAATCTTTGAATGTTAAACTTGGTGAAGAACATGATACTGAATGGCAGGATTTAATAGAAGATAAACAAGAAACTCAGGACAGAAGAATTGAAAATAAAGATGAGCTTGATTATCGAAGAAGTTTATTTTCAAAAGCTTTTGAAGTTTTGAACGAAAGAGAAAAAGAAATTATTAAACTTCGAAAACTTAGTGAAAATCCATTAAAGTTAGAAGATTTGAGTAAAAAATATAAAATAAGCAGAGAAAGAGTAAGGCAAATCGAAGAAAAAGCATTAGAAAAACTTCAAAAAGAAATTTCAAATATTAGATAAAGTTCCGTTTATATCAATTGTCTCCTTTCTGTCTGGCCCTGTTGAAACAATTGAAATGTTAGTTTCCATAAGATCTTCAAGTATTTTAATATATTTTTTAGCATTTTCAGGAAGATCATCAAATTTGTTAATTCCTGCTGTTGATTTTTCCCAGCCAGCAACTTTTTTATAAATAGGTTTGATTTTATCAAATAAAAATTCTTCACTAGGTAAATAATCATAATGTTTGTTATCAATTAAGTATCCATTACATACATTAATTTCTTTTAATTCGTCTAAGACGTCAAGTTTAGTAAGTACAATATCTGTAATACCATTAAGTTTAATTGATTGTTTCAAAAGTACACTATCAAACCAACCACACCTTCTTTTTCTTTTTGTGACTGTCCCAAATTCTTGACCTTTTTCACCAAGATGTTCTCCAATCTCATCCATTAACTCTGTTGGAAATGGTCCTGATCCAACTCTAGTAGTATACGCCTTTGTGATTCCTAAAATTTTGTGGTCATTTCTATAACTAAAACCTGTGCCAGAAAATATCTGACCTGATATTGTATTTGATGATGTAACATAAGGATATGTACCAAAATCAATGTCCAACATTGAACCTTGAGCCCCTTCAAAAACAATGCTTTTATTTTTTTGACCTAATTCATTTATTATTTTCCATAATGGAACACTAAAAGAGTTAAGATAATTAGACATGGACAAAAGTTCTTCATAATAATTTTGTGTAATTTTATGAATATGTTTTGAAATTTTATCTTTATGGAATTCATAAAGGTTATCAATTTTTTGTTTTAAAAATGTTGGATCTTTTAAATCACAAATTCTTATTGCTCTTCTACCTACTTTATCCTCATATGCTGGACCAATGCCTTTCTTAGTTGTTCCTAGTTCTTTTTTTCCTCTTGTGGTTTCATTAATTTCATCAAGGAGTTTATGAATAGGTAAGATCAAACAAATATTATCAGCAATGTATAAATTGTCTTCGTTTACCTCTATTCCTTGTTCTTTAAGATTATTAATTTCATTAATTAGCGCCCAAGGATCTAAAACAACGCCATTTCCAATAGCACATTTTTTATTATTAATTATTCCTGAAGGTAATAAATTAAGTTTATAGACATTATTATCTACTTTAATTGTATGACCTGCATTATTTCCACCTTGGTATCTGACTATTAAGTCAGCTTTAGAAGAAATCCAATCAACAATTTTACCTTTTCCTTCATCTCCCCACTGGGTTCCAACTATTGTATAAAACATTAGATCTGCTTAACTATCTTATTCATCAAATAATACTTGATTCCAAATTTTTTTGCCTCTTTTTTTATATCACTATTATCTTCAAAAGTTTTAAATAAACTATAACCTTTATTTATTAATTTTTGTTTAATTTTATCACTCGTATTGAATGCAATTAAAATTCTTTTATTTTGATTAATCAACGATGAAGATCTTAAAATTGTATCCATGTAACACGTATATCCTATTGCAGTCTCAGAATTAGAGCCATATTTTAAATTATATCGACCTCCTCCAGCAATTTCACCCCTTACATCTTTAGCAAAAAATGTGAATTTTATACCCTTGTAGTAATTTTTGTTTTTTTGTAAGTCAAAAAAATCTATATTTAAAGAATCATTCTTTGAAGTATTAATTAGATTAGATATTTTAATTAGTCTTTCTACTTCATTGTTAAAGCCTATTATTTTATTTAACTTTGAAATATATTTTTTTTTATTTTGAATTGCTCCAGAACATAAATGTAAAGTTTTAAATGAATTATATAATTCATTTTTTTTCAATAACTTTAAACAATTATTAATATCTTTTAATTTAATATATTTTTTTAGTTTATTTTTTAAATCTTTATTAGTTATTTTTTTAAGCAAACTATCGAGAAAAAATGGCGCTGTAATTTCGATAACAATATTTTTAACTCCAATTTTTTTTAAAGTTTCGTAAGCAAGATTAATAATTTCTACATCAGCCTTATAGCTTTCAGATCCAATAATTTCAGCACCAACTTGCTGAAATTGCCTTTCAGGTCTTAAAATAGTTCCGACTTTTCTAACAACTTCTCCATAGTAACATAATTTAAGAGGTCGTATTTTATTGGCTAGTCTAGATGAGGCAATTCTAATTATTTGTGGAGTTATATCGTTTCGAATACTTAATTGATCTTTTTTTTTGTTAGTTTTTAAACTTAAAGTATTTTTGTCTAAATTTTTGCTAAATTCAATTAGTGGAGTCTTAATTAAAGTAAAACCATTATCTCTAAAATAATTTATTATGCTATTTTTATATTTGTGCTCAATAGATGCATCGAAATTTAGACTATCTTTAAAACCTACAGGTACTAAAAATTTATTAACCAAGATAAGGCCTTACTAATTTTTTTATTTCTAGAGATTTCTTTTTAACCTCAGTAACTTCTTGCCCTTCGACTAATATTCTGACTAATGGTTCAGTTCCAGATAACCTTACAAGAGATCTGATTTTTTTATTATTATATAGTTTATCATTTTTTAACTTATCAAGAATTTTTAACAGTTTGGTATTCTTTGTTTTATAACTTAAGTTAATTTTTTCTTGAGCAAAGTCATTGTACAAATCAAAAAGTTTGCTCACCTTATTTTTATTTGATATCAAAATTTCAGTGATTTTTAGAGCTGCTAAAATTCCATCACCAGTATTAGAATGTTCTGACAATATTATATGTCCTGATTGTTCCCCGCCTATCATAGATTTGGATTTTTTCATTTGATTTATAACGTTTATATCTCCAACATATGTTCGCTTAATCTTTAATTTTAATTTATTTGTGAGATAATTTTCTAATCCCATATTAGACATGACTGTTAAAATAACATCATGTTGGTTGGATTTTTTCCGAGGTTTTACATAACTTTTACATAACAATCCTATAATTTTATCACCATCAACTTCTTTACCTTCTTCATCTACAACTATTAACCTATCTCCATCACCATCAAATGCAAATCCAATATCAGCCTTTTCTTTTATTACATTTTGTGAGAGTGATTTCACATCGACTGCACCACAATTTTTATTAATGTTTAAACCATCTGGATTATTATTTATGGCAATTATGTTATGACCTAGCTCCCAGAATAAATTTGGAGCTATATTATATGTAGCTCCATTCGCACAATCTAAAACAATTTTTAGTTTTTTCTTGGAAGATGTTTTATTCAAAGTGCTTTTTAAAAATTCTGAGTATCTACCTGAGGCATCTTCCAGTCTTCTTGCGTTTCCGGAAATAAATGTGTTGTTTGAGATTTTAGAATATTTTTTATTATCTAATACTATTTTTTCAACCTTTTGTTCTATCAATGAACTTAACTTTGTTCCCGTGCTATCAAAAAATTTAAGTCCATTATATTCATATGTGTTATGAGAAGCTGTAATCATTACGCCAATATCTGCTCTTAAAGTTTTAATCATTAATGGGACGGCTGGTGTTGGAAGGGGGCCGACTAAAATTACATCCATACCCATAGAAATAAATCCAGCTGTCACAAGTGGCTCATATAAATATCCAGATAATCTAGTATCTTTGCAAATCACAACCCTGCTATTTTTAGAATTTTTCTTTTTTAAAAGAAATGCAACTGTTTTTGAAATTTTTAGACAAGTTTCAGCAGAAAGAGGTTCCTCATTAACTAAGCACCGTATACCATCGGTACCAAATATTTTAGACATTTATGTCTTTTATTCAAAAAAATAAATAAAGTGAAGTAATTAAATTAGTTTGCAGGAGCAGGAGCAGATCCACCTGTTTTTGGAACAGATGTAGCTGGTTTTTTTGGTGTGTTTATATCATTATCAAGATCATCACGAGTTGGCTTTATACCTTTGATTAAATCTTTAATTTCATCACCTGACAATGTTTCATACTCTAAAAGTCCCTTAGCAACTATATGTAGTTCTTCAATATTATCTTGAAGAATTTTTCTACAATTATTTTCGGCCTCTTCTGCAAGAAATCTAACCTCTTCATCAATTATTTTTGCAGTAGAATCAGATAAATTTTTTGATTGTGCAACGGAATGCCCTAGGAATACTTCCTCACTGTCATTGTTATATCTTAGACGGCCTAATTTTTCACTCATACCCCATTCAGTAATCATTTTTTTTGATAGATTTGTCACCATTTGTATATCACTTGCTGCCCCATTTGTAATTTTATCTTTTCCAAAGATCATTTCTTCTGCAATTCTTCCACCAGTAGCAATTAATAAATGAGCCTTCATCTGATCTTTTCTCATAGACAGTTGATCTTTTTCAGGAAGTCTCATAACCATACCTAATGCTCTACCTCTCGGTATTATAGTTGCTTTATGTATTGGATCAGAGGCTGGTGAGTGAAGAGTTGCTACTGCATGACCAGCTTCATGGTAAGCTGTAAGTTTCTTTTCATCTTCTGACATAACCATAGATCTTTTTTCAGCACCCATCATCACTTTATCTTTCGCACTTTCAAAATCCTCAAGTGTAACCATTCTTTTATTTTTTCTAGCTGCTAATAATGCTGCTTCATTAACTAGATTTGCTAAATCAGCTCCAGAAAAACCTGGAGTTCCCCTTGCGATAATTTTTGAATCAAATTTTGGCGAAACTTTAATTTTTTTAATATGAACTTTAAGTATTTTGTCTCTTCCCATTACATCAGGGTTATTAACTGTTATTTGACGATCAAATCTTCCTGGTCTAAGCAATGCTGGATCAAGAACGTCTGGTCTATTTGTTGCGGCAATTATAATTACACCCGCATTTGCTTCAAAACCATCCATTTCCACAAGAAGTTGATTTAGGGTTTGTTCTCTTTCGTCATTCCCGCCACCGAGACCAGCGCCACGGTGTCTTCCAACAGCATCAATTTCATCGATAAAAACTATACAAGGTGCATTTTTTTTACCTTGGTCAAACATATCTCTAACTCTACTAGCACCGACACCTACAAACATTTCCACAAAATCAGATCCTGAAATAGAAAAGAAAGGAACATTTGCTTCACCGGCAATTGCTCTTGCAAGTAACGTTTTTCCAGTACCAGGAGGACCAACTAGAAGTGCACCTCTTGGAATCTTACCGCCTAATCTAGAAAACTTTGAGGGATCTTTTAAAAATTCAACAACTTCTTCCAATTCTTGTTTAGCTTCATCAATACCTGCTACATCGTCAAATGTAACTTTACCAACTGCTTCGTTTAATAATTTAGCTTTAGATTTACCAAAGCCCATTGCTTTTCCACCACCGCCTTGCATCTGGCGCATAAAGAAAATCCAAACTCCAATTAATAGAAGCATTGGAAACCACGATAGTAATACGCTTAAAAGTGGATGCATTGATCTCTCAGAGGGCTCAGCAGTAATTTTCACTCCACTTTCATTTAATTTGTCTACCAAATTAGGATAATTAGGGACATATGTGCTAAATGATCGTCCGTCGTTTAGAAATCCTGTAACGTTGCTTCCATTGATGTTAACTTCGGAAACATTTCCACTTTCTGTTGCAGCAATGAAGTCAGAAAAGGATATTTTTGAAGTATTTCTATTGTTAGAACTTCCTTGGAAAAGATTGAAAAGTACAATTAGGAGCAATCCAATTATAATCCATAATACAACGTTTTTACTGATATTTTTCATCTCCTTTATACATAGGAATTTATTATAAAAACACAATAGTTTTGTAGAAAATTAAACAGATTTTCTTGAAAATGTAAGAAAATCATCATTTTTTTTAACAATCATACCTTTGACATTAAAAAAATTAAAATTTGATTTCTTAATTTCACTTATTAAGATTCTAGTTTTTTTCGATCGAGGAGGGTTAGATTGATAAAATAAAAACTGATATATTCTTCGAATAATATTTTCAGAAATAATTTCATTTAAATTTTTTATATTGTGAAAGCTAACAACAATTTGTTTACTATCAACATGAACAATATTTTTAAGAAGTATCTCAAATATCATTTGAATGAAATATGGTGAATAAAAAAGTGTATTCTCAAAATCTTTATTTATTTCTTTAATTATTTTTTTATCAGATTTTTTAAGAAAATTTCTTATTATAGGACGAGTATATTCTATATTAAAATTTGATGGATCATTAATATATTCTATTTTGTTTTTCTTATTGTAGTCTAATAATGTTTCTTTAGAAAAATTTAAAAGTGGTCTTATTACACTTACTTTGTTGTAAAGTAATATTTCTGACATTGATTTTAAGCCATAAAAGTCACTGCCAGCAATTTTTCTATTTAAAAAAGTTTCTAAATTATCGTCTTTGTGGTGAGCAACAAATAAATGCAAAATATTATTTTGAATACAAAATTTTGTAAGTAAATTATAACGGTTATTTCTAGCTTCATTCATATTTTTCTTAGTCACATTATCTTTATCTACAGTTAGGATTTGAAAGTTGATGTTGTTTTTATCCAGATAGGTAGAAACATATTTTGCTTCTTCTTTTGAATTTCTTCTAATACGATGATTTACAATTAAAGCAATCAGGTTCCCTTTTTTGTATTTTATAAAAGCATTAACAAGGAATAATAATGACATACTGTCTGGACCACCAGAGACTGCTACAGCAACCAAAGGGTTTTTCTCAAAAGTGTATTTTTTTTCTATGATTTTAATGAATTCTTTATTTGTAAGCTTCATTCATTATTTTCTAAGCAATTATAATCTACAATTTGTTTTTTTGTTTGAGGAATTATTTTATTTTTAGGAAAATCTATAATTAGTTTTTCCATAGTTTTACAAGCTTCATTAGTTTTATCAACTTGGTATAATGATTGAGAAAGTTTAAAGAGCATTTCTGCAGCTTTAATACTGTCTGGGAATTTTTGGAAGCCTTCTGCAAATATAAGTGCTGCCTCCCTATAATTTTTTTCTAGAATATATAATTCTCCAAGCCAATAATGTGCTGAACCTGATAATTGATTTTGAGGATTATCTGAAATAAACTGTTCAAATGAAGTTTTAGCATCCTGCCATTTTTTATCTCTTATATTATCAAACGCTACCTGGAATTGATCTTCAGGTGATAAGACCTCTTCTTTTTCATTAGAATTTACTTCCTGGTCTTCAGATATAACTTCTCCATTTGTATCATTTGTGTTTTTTGAAATATTTAATGTTCCAAGTGTATTTTCTGTTTCAGTATCACTTAAAGTATTGCTTATAACTTCAGAACTTTCTTGTGAAGCTTCATCAGTATTTATTTCAACATTATTTAAAGGAACTGATTGGAAATTATTAATAACTAATTCTAAATTTTCTAATTTATTAAAGATATCGTCTAATTGAAAATACAATTCTTCTAAATTAGAAGTTAAATTTTTTAAATCATTTTCAATATCATATATTCGCAAATCGATAGCGGAAAGATTTTTAACGAAATCATTATTTGTTCCATTTGATTGATTTGGTGAATTTGAAAATACTTCTTTTGAAAGATCTGAGACTTCTCTTTGTAATCTTTCTAATTGTTGGGAGATAGTTAGATCACTTTCATTAGAAAAAGAATAGCTTGAAAAAAATAGAATTAAAATTGTGAGTATGTATTTGAACATTAACTGATTTTAATTTCTAATTGAGATAAAAATGTGGCGCTATATTTCTATAGCGCCAAAGTATTAAGGAATAATAACTAATTAACTAAAGTTACTGATCTTCTATTTTGAGCCCAGGCTCCATCATTTGATCCTACAACGGCAGGTCTTTCTTTACCATAACTAATAGTTGAAACTCTATCAGGATTTATTCCTAATCCAATTAGATAATTTTTAACAGCTTGAGCTCTTTTTTCACCAAGAGCCAAATTGTACTCTCTGGTTCCTCTTTCGTCACAGTGTCCTTCAATTGTTACAGACACATCACTATTTTGTTTAAGCCACGCAACTTGATCTTGAAGTAACTCTAGAGCGTCAGAGTCTAAATCTGAACTATCATATCCAAAAAATACTCTATCACCGACATTAACTATTAAATCTTCTTGTGATCCAGAAACTATTCCACTTCCTGCAGTTTCAGTAATAGAGCCTTCTGAAGAAACATCGCTTCCAGAACTACTTGAACCTGATCCAGAAGAGTCAGCTGAATCTTTTGGTGTCGTTGCACAAGCGGCAACAAACAGAATCATAAATATAGAGATAAAAAACTTGTAAAACATAAATAATGCTCCCTTAATACTTTGAGTAGATATACTAAATTATACCGAATTCCTTAACATTTTTTTCAAAATTTCGTATATTTTTTTGTATTATATTGAATTAATGCATCAAAGGAGACCAAGCTGGATCAGAACCTCCTAAGGGAGTTATTACTTTTCTTTCATTAAATCCAGTTAAATCAATAGAATATAGACTGGATTCACCTCCTGAACCATCTTCAGCTGTTCTCTCTTCTTTAAAATACATTAAAAATCTGCCATTTGGAGCCCATGTAGGGCCCTCAACATGGAACGATTTTGCAATCATTCTTTCATTAGAACCATCAACTTCCATAACACCTATATAAAATTGGCCTCCCTCTTGTTTAGTGAATGCAATCATATCACCTCTTGGAGACCAAACGGGTGTGTAGTAACTTCCTGCTTCCCTGCTAATTCTTTTTATATTTTTTCCATTATTATCACTTACATACAAATGCCTTCTTCCACTTCTATCCGAATTAAAAACTATTTTTTTACCGTCAGGTGAAAAACTTGCAGAAACATCTATTGAAGAATTATTAGTAACTCTTTTTGAAATTCTTGTTTTTAGATCAAGAATATAAATTTCTGAATTACCAATTTCTGGGTCTGTGTAAGACATGACTATTTGATTACCATCAGGTGAGAAACGTGGGGCAAAAGTCATTCCTGGAAATTCTCCTACAATTTCTTGCTTACCAGTTTCAATATCAAAAATATAAACTCGGGGATTATTTCTATTTACATAAGACATATAAGTAATTTTTTGAGAGTTAGGAGAAAACCTTGGGGTTAAAACTAAGTACGAACCATCTGTTAAAAAACGATGATTTGATTGATCTTGATCCATTATTGCTAATCTTTTTTGCTTATTATCTTTTGGACCTGTTTCAGCAACGTACACTATTCTTGTATCGAAGTAACCTCCTTCTCCTGTGATATTTTTAAAAATGGAATCTGAAATAATATGAGCAACTCTTCTCCAATTTTTTTCATTGGTCTCATATTTTTTTCCCACTATTTGTTTTTGTTGAAATACATCAAACAATCTAAATTCTACCGATAATTTGCCATTACTTGTTGAGATTTTTCCAGAAACTAAATGTTGAGCCTTAATTAATTTCCAATCTTCAAATCTTGGCTTGTTAGCCAATGATTCATTATCTTGAATAAATGATCTTTGATCAATAGGTAAAAAAAGTCCAGATCTTTCTAAGTTATCTGAAATAACAGTTGAAATATTTTTACCTACTTTAGTTAATTGTGAATTTTTTGAGTATAGCTCAGTCACAGCTATTGGAGTTGGCTTGACACTACCCTGTGTTAGAGTCACTTCTAATGAATGGACTTTAAAACTTGCAAATAAAAAAAGGGGTATTAAGAAAACTTTTTTCATCAATATCCCTTCATAATACTATAATCAAAAGTAATTGTAAGATTTTTCCATAGATTATATTTATCTTTTGGAAGTTTTAACGGTGTACATTCTGGATTTAAAAGTGTTCTCATTGCACTATCTGTGATTGGTCCATAAAATGGATTAGTTTTAGTTATATTTGTGTCAACAATGCGGATACTATTTGGAGAAACCTTCATATTTTGTAGTACTTTTGCTGAAATTGTTACTTTATCTCCTCTTTCTATAACTGCACCTGCTGGTGCATTCCAACAAGAAGATAATTGCTGCCTCAACATATCTATTTCAGATATTGATAGCATTACACTGTCATCAGTATCATCTGTACTTTTATTATCAACTTCTTCTACCTCTTCTTTGACCTCATTTTGAACCATATTTGTTTTTTCATTTCTTAAATCTTTAAGCATTGATGCTATACTAAAATCTTTTTCGGGTTTTGGCATTGGTTTAGATATGGTCTTATCATTTTCCAACTTTGGTTTGTCCTTTATGTTTGTTTCAATATCTAAATCTGATTTAATATTTTCATTATTTATAATTTTTGGCTTTGGTTTGAGTTTTGGTTTAATTATATCAGTTTTAAATGTTTCTACTTTTTTCTTAACCTCTAAAATTTCTTTTTCTTTGATAACTACTTTTTTTGTTTCCTTAACTTCTAAATTTGGATTTTGTTTCATTTCCAAAACTGGTTGATTTGGATTAGTTTTTTCTTCAATTTCAGTTTTATTTATTTCAACATTTTTTTTTACTTCTAATTGATCTGATGAATTGAATTTTTTTTGCTTATTAATTGTTTCTTTATTTTTGTTTTCTGGTTTTTCAGTATCAGATTTTTTCAAATTTGTATTTTCATCAATATTAAGTATTTCAATTGGTATTATGTTTGGAACATAGATTTCTTTTGAAGAAAAAAAATTTGGCAAACCAACCATAAATAAAAGGATAATTAAATGTATTAGTGTTGAAAAAATAACTCCGGATGTTTTTGGATTTAAGTTTTCAAAAAAATTTATTATTTTTAAACTATTATAGCTTATACGGTCCATCTATTGCTCAAGATTTTGAGTAATTAATGCAACTTTAATATATCCTGCTGAATTTATTATGGACATAATTTCCATAATTCTTCCATAAGCTACTACTTTATCACCACGAATGTAAATTCTTGCCTCTGTATTTTGTTCAGTAATAGCGTTTAGTCGAGGTATCAAATTTTCTACTTCAACCTTTGATTCTCCAATGTAGACTTCTCCGTCTAATTTAACAGTTATCTCAATTGGGTCTTTAATATCAGTTAATGCAGTAGCTTTAACTTTTGGTAAATCAACTTTTATTCCAACCGTTAAAAGAGGTGCAGTAACCATAAAAACAATTAGTAAAACAAGCATAACATCTACAAAAGGTGTAACGTTAATTTCACTCATTTGAGTGTACCTTTGCTTCTTACGTTTGTTTAAATTATTTGAGGTAATCAATTTATTTTTTCTCTAGTTGTCTAAAAAAAATTGTTGAGAATTCATCCATGAATGTTTCCAAGGATATGAAGTATTTTGATAAATCGTTTGAAATTTTATTGTACGCAACTACCGCAGGTATAGCTACAAAAAGGCCTAATGCTGTCGCAAACAGCGCCTCTGCAATTCCTGGGGCAACTACTGCTAAATTAGTATTTTGTGCAATTGCGATAGATTTAAAACTATTCATTATACCCCAAACTGTTCCAAACAATCCTATAAACGGTGCAGTTGATCCAGCAGTTGCGAGGAAAGTTAAATTTCTTTCAACATTTTCACTTTCCTTATTAAAAACAACTGTCATTGATCTCATCATTCTATCCTTTAAAGAATTTATATCTGAAGTATCATTTTCATATTGAGATTTACTTTTTTTCCACTCTAAAATTGCAGCACAAAATAACTTTGACTTTGGATCTGTCTGGTTAAAATTTAAAGTTTCATATAAATCTTCAAATGAATTTCCAGACCAAAAAATATCTTCAAATTCTTTTTCAAGTTTTTTTAATTGTCTAATTCTTAAAATTTTTGAAATAATTACATTCCAAGAATAAAGAGAAGCTAGGATTAAAATTATAATTACAGATTTGACAACAAGGTCAGCTTGCATAAATAAAGCAAGCATTGAAAAATCTGGAGCTTCTGTCGATAAATTTGTACTATTAATATCTGCCATAATAATTATTTTTTAATTTTTTCAAGATCACTACTATGAACCATAACCCAAAACCCTGGTCTATTTTTTTCACATAATGCTATTACTGGTGTCTTGCCCTCTTCTTTGGCAAGTTTTGCAGTATCATCCCATAAACTAATTGCTGTATGCTTAGCTCTTAATTTACATTCTATAAATAAGTCTTCATGAATTACATCAGCTCTTGTTACTTTACCATTACCCCCGCTCAAAGGTGTCCTTTTCCCATTAAAATAGTTTGCAACATCTCTTTCTCTTTTTTTCCAAGCTTTATCAGGCATCTATATTCCTTTCATTAGGCTGTCAGTGAAGATAAAACATTATCGTCAACTTCAAAATTTGATGATACAACTTGAACGTCGTCATTGTCTTCTAAAACTTCAAGTAATTTAAATAGTTTGTCTGCTGTATCTTTTCCAATATTTATATTATTTTTACTTTTCCAAATTAAATTTGCAGAATTAGTCTGACCATACTCTTTAATTAATTTATCATTAAGTTCATGCAAATCGTTTTGATCACAGTATATTGAATATTCTGTGTCATTAATTTCATAATCTTCACTATTATTTTCAATAAGAAATTCTAAAAGTTGATCTTCTTTTACTAAGTTTTTATCGACAGTGATATTTCCTAATCTGTCAAAACCAAAACTAACGCTTCCTGTTTCACCCAAATTACCTCCATGTTTACTAAAAGATGATCTAATCTCCGCAGCTGTTCTATTTTTATTATTTGTAAGTGCCTCAACTATTATTGCAATGCCTTCAGGACCATACCCCTCATATCTTACTTCTTCATAATTACTATCAGGATCATTCCCTTGACCTTTTTTAATTGCTCGCTCAATGTTATCTTTTGGCATATTGAGAGACTTGGCTGAAGCGATTGCAGATCTTAACCTAATATTACTTTCGATATCATCACCCCCGACTTTGACTGCTACAGATATTTCTCTTCCTAGTCTTGAAAATACTTTTGCTCTTTTTTTATCTTGAGCACCTTTTCGATGCATAATATTTTTAAACTTTGAGTGTCCTGCCATTTGGAGTAGAATTATAAATATTTCATCCGATGTTAGTAAAGATATAAAATATTAGATAAATGTGTCTAATATATGTAAATTATGTCTCTTGAATTGGGGTGATATTTTTGGCTAAACCAGTATTAATATCAATTTCAATTAAAGCTCCACATATAGTTATGTTTTCAGTAGCAGGTGTAAATCTACCTTCAGCCCTATACCCCTTAACAAATCCATGGATTGGATTATCTATATCGAAACCAATTATTGAATTATAATCACCTGACATTCCAACATCTGTTTGATATGCTGTACCTTTTGGTAAAATAACACTGTCTGCTGTTGGCACATGGGTATGTGTACCTAAAACTGCCGTAACTTGTCCATCGACATAATATCCAAATGCTTTTTTTTCAGAAGTTGCCTCACCATGCATATCAATTATTATGCCGTCACACGTGCTACCTAATTTTTCTTTTTGAAGAAATTCAATTATACTTTTAAATGGGTCATCTAATGATAAATTCATAAATAACCTTAGCATTACTTGTACTACGATAATTTTTTTTCCATTTAAAAGTTCAAGCTTATAATATCCTTTTCCAGGAACACCGTGAGGGTAATTCAAAGCTCTTATTATTTTTGGATTTTCTTCAATATAAGAAAGCATATCTCTTTGATCCCACGCATGATTCCCAAGTGTAAGTAGATTTAATCCGCTGGAAAATAATTCTTCTGCATCCTTTTTTGACAGTCCATAACCAGAAGTAGCATTCTCACCATTAGCAATAATAATGTCTGTATTGTATTTAGATTTTAGTGTTGGGATAATTTCTTTAATTTTTTTTCGTGACGCCTTACCTACAATATCACCTATAAAAAGAATTTTCATTGAAAGCTATATAAATTTTTTTCAGTAATAACATAATCAACTTTAAAATCAAATTTATCTATGGGTATGTAATCTAACTTTTGTTCTTCATATGCATAGGCTACAGAAATAAATCTATGATTAATTTGCTTTAAATAAGCAAAAGTCCTGTCATAATAACCTCCACCATAACCTAATCTATTTCCCTTATTATCAAAAGCTAAACAAGGAACAAAAATTAATTCAGGATTTAAAATTTTATTATTATTTTGAGGCTCTGATATATTCATATATCCTTTTACAAAATTCTCTTCACTCTTAAATTGCTTAAAGATTAAATGACTATTTTTTTTCTCAATTACAGGAAGACATAAAATTTTATTTTTAATAAAGATAAGATTGTTAAGCTCTCTTGTATTTATCTCAGAATTTATAGAAATAAAACTAGATACTATATTAATTTCTTGAAAGTTAATTTTTTCAAAAAGTTTATTAAACAAAGATAAAGCAAAATGAGATGATTTATTATTATAAATCTTATCTCTTATAATTTTTTGTTTTTTTCTAATAATTGATTTTTCATCTTTAATATTATTCATAATAAGAATTCTTAATTATATCAATTAAACTCTCTACTTTTTTATTTATTTCATCAAATTCTTTATCTAATTTCAATTTTTCATCTTCTAAAATTTTTTTTTCATTTTGTAGTTTTAGTATTTTGTCTTTAAGTTCTAAATTGTTCTTTAGATATTCTTCATTCTTGGCATCAATTACTTCTGAACTTCTTTCTATATTTAGTTTTTCTGAAAGCTCTGCTTGAAGCTCAATAGAGAGAAGTGATAACAATATAGTATCACTTATTTTTCCATTAGAATATTTTGGATTTTGTAATTTATCATCAATTTTTTCATTAATTAAATTTATTGAATCTATTAATTTTTTTTCATCTTTTTTTTCATATTCTAATGATATTTCTCTGTTTAAAATTTTTGTCTTATAAAAAAGCATAGTTATTTCTTAATTAGAAGTTCCAATTCATCAATATACTCGGACATTTGTTTTCGTAAATTTTTAATTTCATTTTCAAGATTTTTAATTTTTTCTTTTTTGGAAATATGATGATCCCTAAAATCTTCTAAAGCTGATCTTAGATTATTTAAGTTTTCGCTTAGAACTGTAATTTTTTTTTGTCTTTCCATTATAATTTTATAGTTTGTAATTTTATAATTGTCACTGTAATGAACCCATATTAAATAATTTTGTATCAACCATAAAGGTAAGTATTTGAATAATTTAAATAATATCAACAATCTTAGACAATTATCAAATTGTATTAGATTTTTATCAATGGATGCAGTGGAAAAGGCAAAATCTGGTCATCCTGGTATGCCTATGGGTATGGCAGACATCGCAACAATTCTTTATAAAAATCATTTAAAGTTTGATCCGAATGATCCGGAGTGGATTGATAGAGATAGATTAATTATTTCAAATGGGCATGGCTCAATGCTTTTATACTCTTGTTTGTATCTAACAGGATATAAAGATATTGACATTAATCAAATTAAAAATTTTAGACAATTACATAATAAAACTGCAGGTCACCCAGAATATGGAAGTGCAGAAGGGATAGAAACAACTACTGGGCCTTTGTCTCAAGGTTTAGCAAATGCAGTTGGAATGGCGCTAGCAGAAAAAAAATTATCAAATAATTATGGAAAAGAATTATTCGATCATTACACTTATGTTTTTGCTGGAGATGGTTGCTTAATGGAAGGTTTAAGCCATGAAGCGTGTAGTCTCGCAGGACATTTAAAATTAAATAAGCTTATTATGTTTTTTGATAATAATTCTATTTCCATAGATGGATCAACAGATCTTTCAGTTTCAGACAATGTGAAAAAAAGATTTGAAGCTTATAATTGGAATATAATTGAAATAGATGGTCATAAATATGAGGAAATTGATCGAGCTATAATTCAAGCAAAAAAAAATGATGCTCCAACAATTATATCTTGTAAAACTAAAATTGGTTTTGGCTCTCCAAACAAAGAGGGTTCAGCTTCATCACATGGTTCACCTCTTGGTGAAGATGAAATTAGTTTAACAAGAAAAAAATTAGAATGGAATTATTCGCCATTTGAAATTCCAGATGATTTATTACGTGAGTGGAAAAGTTTCTATAAAAGAAATGAAGAATCAAGAAATTCATGGTTATCAAAAAACAAAGAATTAATTGAAAGTAAAAATTTTAAAGATAGTTTTTATCAAAAAATTGATCATCAAATTCCAGAAAAACTTAGAGAATTAAAATCTGAGCATTTTAATGATAAAACAAATTGCGCTTCAAGAAAATCAAGTGAGCTAACGCTTAATTTAATTTCAAACTATCAAAAAAATCTTATTGGTGGATCTGCTGATCTTACTGGATCAAATAACACTAAGGCAAAAGATATGAATGTAATTACATCTGATAATTTTAATGGAAATTATATTCATTACGGCATCAGAGAACATGGAATGGCTGGAGTAATGAATGGCATTGCTTTGCATAAAGGTTTAATTCCATATGGAGGGACGTTTTTGGTATTCACCGATTATTGCAGACCTTCAATTAGGTTATCAGCCATTATGAATATACCAGTTATTTATGTAATGACGCATGACTCAATAGGATTAGGAGAAGATGGACCAACCCATCAACCTGTTGAACATCTTGCATCTTTAAGATCTATACCTAATTTAACAATCATTAGGCCTTGTGATATTATTGAAACTATAGAAGCATGGGAATGTGCAATAAACAATACTGGACCAACAATCTTAGTTTTAACTAGACAAAATCTACCGATGTTACAAAAAAATAATCACAAAGAAAATCTTGTAAATAAAGGTGCTTATAAAATAAGAGATTTTAAAGAATATGATGCAACAATTTTATCTTCTGGTTCTGAAGTTGAGATTGCTTGCTCTGCATCAAATAAACTTTTTGAAAACAATAATTTAAAAATAAGAGTTGTAAGCATGTCTTCATTTGAATTGTTTGAGAAAAATGATGATGGTTATAAAAATGAAATTTTAGGAAATAAACCTATTTTTGCTATTGAGGCTGGAGTAATAAATGGTTGGGAAAAATATATTAAAAATGAAAATTTTGTTGGTATGTCAACTTTTGGTGAAAGTGGTCCATACAAAGATTTATATAAGCACTTTAAGATAACAGATGATTACTTAATTGAAAAAATAATTAAAACTTTATAAAAAGGAGAAGTATGAAAGTTGCAATAAATGGATTTGGAAGAATTGGAAAACTTGTTTTAAGAGCTTTATTAGAAAAAAATCCTAAAGATATTAATATTGTAGCTATTAATGAACTAGGAAGTGTTGAGAGCAGTGCTCACTTACTTAAATATGACAGTGTTCACGGTATTCTTAAAGATGAGATTAGTTCAATCAAAAATGGATTAAAAATTGGTAAACATAAAATTAATTTTTATTCCGAAAGAGATCCAAATAACCTTCCTTGGAAATCACTCAAGGTAGATATTGTTCTTGAATGTAGTGGTGTTTTTACTTCAAAAGAAAAGGCGATTTCTCATTTAAATGCAGGAGCAAAAAAAGTTATTATTTCAGCACCAGCTTCAAATGTAGATGCCACAATTGTTCAAGGTGTAAATAACGATACCATTAAAAAAAATCATAACATAATTTCAAACGGATCTTGTACTACTAACTGTCTTGCTCCTTTAGCTATGGTTATTGATGAAAAATTAGGAATTGAAAGTGGTTTCATGACAACAATTCATAGTTACACGGGCGATCAAAGAACTGTTGATCAAACCCATTCTGACTTTAGAAGAGCAAGGGCTGCAGCTGAGTCAATGATTCCGACTTCTACAGGAGCGGCAAAGGCTTTGAGTCTAGTCTTACCAAAATTAAAAGGTAAACTAGATGGAACAGCTATTCGAGTACCTACTCCTAATGTCTCACTTATAGATCTTACATTTGTAAGTAAAAAAAAAACTAGCCCAGAAAAAATTAATTCTATAGTTCTTCAAGCTTCAAAAACTAAAAAATTAAATGGAATCCTAACAACAAATTCATTACCTCTAGTTTCAATTGATTTTAATCATAATTCAAGCAGTTCTGTATTTGATATGAGTCAAACACAAGTTGTCAAAAATAAATTCTGCAGAGTTTTATCTTGGTATGATAATGAATGGGGATTCTCAAATAGAATGGTAGACACTATGGTTGATCTTAAGAAATTAATTTAGTGCCTAAAAAAATTTGTTTTGCAGTATCGACACTAACGCAAATTGAAAAATTAATAGAATTTCGAAAATCAAAGTTCAAAACTTCGATCATATTTATAAAATATTTTTTAATTAAAGGTTTTGGGATAGAGTGGCTTAGAACGTTAATAGACCATATTAAAAATAAATATAAGACACACAATATTAAGTTTTTTATCGACTCAGGCTATGATCAAGGTCTTAGTATATTATTAACTCAAGAAAATATTAATTATTTAAAATTAAAAAATAATAAAATCATCTTAAATAAAATTAATCAAATTGCTAAAAAAAATAAGGTTTTATTAAATCCAACTTTTGATGTAGTAGATCTTACGAAAATTAAAAATATACAAAAAAAACTTAAGATAAAACTATGAAAATAGATGGAAATGAAATTAAAGTTGGAAATATTTTAGAGATTAATAACAAACTTTGGAAAGTTTTGAAAACCCAGCATACTCAACCAGGAAAGGGTGGTGCCTACTTACAGGCTGAACTTAAAGAAATAAGAGAAGGTACTAAAATGAATAGTAGGTTTAGATCATCAGAAACAGTAGAAAGAGCTATCCTTGATGAAAAAGAATTTCAATATCTTTATGATGATAATAATTTTATATTCATGGATAAACAAACTTATGAACAAATAGAACTTGGCTCAGACATATTGACTGAGGATCAATCAAAATTTTTAGTTGAGAATAGTAATGTTATTATTAATTTCTACAATGAAAAACCGGTCGGAATTGACTTGCCTGATACTGTAGAATTAACTGTTGTAGAAACTGAAGGTGTTGTAAAAGGTCAAACAGCTGCTTCATCATATAAACCTGCTACTTTAGAAAAGAATATTAAAACATCTGTACCTCAATTTATTGCAGTTAATGATAAAATAGTAATAAGTACAATTGACGGTAGTTATATCGAAAAATCAAAAAATTAATGCAGCCTGCTGTTATTAATATCTTTGAAAAGTCAGTAAAAAAAGCTGGTAAAATATTACTAAGAGATTTTGGAGAATTAGAAAATTTACAAATACAATCTAAATCAGTTGGAGATTTTGTAACAAATGCAGATATTAAAGTAGAAAAAACACTACTAGAAACTCTAAAATATTATTATCCAGATTATACTTACATAACTGAAGAAACTGGTGAAATAAAAGGTGAGGAAAACACAATTATTATTGACCCAATTGATGGAACCTCAAATTTTATACATGGAATACCTCACGTTGGAATAATAGTTTCTAAAATGACAAATGGTGAAATCACAGACGGTGTGATTTATAATCCAATTTTAAACGAATTTTTTTGGAGTTCTAAGGGTAAAGGTTCGTGGTGTAATAATAGTAGACTTAGAGTGTCAAACAGGCAAATTTTTTCAGATTGCTTGATAGGCACTGGTCTTCCGTTTGGAGAAAGAATTTATAAAAACTATTTAATTGAGATTGATGAAATCCTAAAATCATCTGCAGGAATAAGAAGACTTGGTTCTGCAGGCCTTGATCTTGCTTATGTTGCCTCTGGTAAATTAGATGGTTTTTGGGAAAAAGATCTAAATTTATGGGATGTTTCAACGGGCATTCTTTTAGTTAAAGAAGCTGGAGGAAAAATTTCTAAAATAGATGGAAATGCATGGGAGATAAATTCTCGTGATTTAGTTGCTTCAAATAATAAAATTCATAATGAATTAGTTAAAAAACTTACTTTACTTTAAAATCTATATAAATATAAGACATTCATGAAAAAAGATATACATCCTAAATATCATGAAATAAATGTTGTTATGACTGATGGATCTACTTTTAAAACTAGATCTACTTGGGGTAAAGAAGGTGATACTCTTAAATTAGAAATTGACTCTAAATCTCACCCTGCATGGACCGGTGGTAAAGCTGGTCTTAATGAATCTGAAGGACAGGTAGCTAGATTCCAAAAAAGATTTAAAGGTCTTAAAATTAATAAATAATTATTTAAAAAACTTTTCAGCATTAAGTTTTAAATTTTCCTTCTTTTTTATCTCATCTTGAACTCTTAGTATTTCAGTTTGAAGTTCAGAAATATAATTTTGTAAATCCTGAACACTGAAATCATCCAAACTTAATGTTTTAACCGTCTTTTGTTTTTCATCAACTTCAAAAAAATCTGTCATAGTCATATTTTGTTATATATTATTTTTTGATTATATTATATGAGCCAATTATGAAATATCCTTTAATGCCTAAAGCAACAGCAATATGGTTAGTTGAAAATACAGCTTTAACGTTTGATCAAATAGCTGAATTCTGTGGATTACATGAATTAGAGGTTCAAGGAATAGCCGATGGAGAAGTTGCTGTCGGTATGAGAGGTTATGATCCAATTGATAATAATCAATTAACAAAAGAAGAAATTGAAAGATGTGAAAAAGATAATGCAGCTCGTTTGAGTCTTATTAAGTCTGATGTAATTGAAGATTTACCACCAAGAAAAAAAGATTCTAAATATACACCTCTTTCTTTAAGACAAGAAAAGCCATATGCTATTTTGTGGCTTATAAAAAGATATCCGACTGAATTAAGTAGTTCTCAAATTGCAAAACTTACCAGCTCAACAAAAAATACAGTAGAGGCTATAAAAAAATGGTACATACAGAGAAGCAGTTCTTGAAGCAAAGAGTCCAATGGATGTTGGTTTATGTACTTATAAGGATCTCGAAAGAACTTTAAATAGAACTAGAACAAAAAAAGTAGATCAAGAAAATTAATTATTTTTTATAACGTAATTTAAATAATAGAACATCAAGATCATCCAAAATAATACCATTGAAATAATAAAAATCTGAAAGTTATATATTTTTATAACTCCGATAGGCTGACCAAGATAATAGGTTACAGGTCCTAAAACTCCACTTAAAATAATTCCTAAAATTTTATAACTTTTAAAAAAAGTAAGAATTTCATCAAAAAGAGTACTAAAACTAAACCATAAAACAATCATCCATAATGGCAGAGTGCCAAGTTTAGTAATAGTTTCAAAATCGTATATTTGGAAATAAACTAATAAAGTATCAAAAAAATATCCTGGAAATGAAATCAAAAGTGAAATCTTAATAAATTTTTGTTTATTATGATTAAAATAAAAATAAGTTAGTAAGAAAATAATTCCAACCCAGATGCCCAACATAGGATTAGAAAATTTTGTTTCACCAAATACACAGGCTAACCAAGTTAGTTGATAGCCAGTTAAGACTAGAAATACTTTTAGTTTTTGCATTTCTATTTTTGAATTAAAAAATGAGAAACATCAGTAGAGTTATTTGAAAAACCTGTTTCACAATACGAAAAGTAAAATTCCCACATTCTTTTAAATTTAATATCGAAGCCAAACCTTGATAAATCAGTCCAAGATTTTTGAAATTGTTTGTTCCACATTTTAAGTGTTTTTGCGTAAGAACCGCCAAAACTTAATTTTTCAATACATTTTAACCCAACGTGTTTTGCTGAATATTCAAATTGTTTTTTGGTTGGAAGCATGCCCCCAGGAAAAATATATTGTTGAATAAAATCTGGTCTGTTTTGATAATCTTTAGCCTTTTGTTCATCAATTGTTATAACTTGTAGTGCAGCCATACCGCCATCGTTGAGAGAATTACGAATTGTATCAAAGTAATTATGCCAGTATTTCTTCCCAACTGCTTCAAACATTTCAATTGAAACAATATTTGAATATTTTTTTTTGATATCCCTATAATCTCTGAATATAACTGATACTTTTTCTGACAAACCTTCATTTTGAATTTTTTCAGAAGCATATTCGTATTGTTCCTTAGAAATAGTTATAGCATCAACTGAACAATTGTAATTTTTCGCTACAAATGATGAAAACCCACCCCATCCACATCCAATTTCTAAAGTTTTAGAATTTGAGTCTAATGATAAAGTGTCAGCAATCTTTCTATATTTGTTAAATTGTGCATCTGATAAATTGGTATTCTTATTATCAAAAAGAGCAGAAGAATAGGTCATAGTTTTATCTAACCACTTTTCATAAAAATTATTTCCTAAATCATAATGATATTTAATGTTTTTTTTACTCTGTGATTTTGAATTGTTATTTAAAAAATGTTTTAATTTGGCAAAAGTTGCAAAAAAAAGATTAGTATTTATACTTTGTAAAAAATAACTCTCATTTTTGTGAGAAAGTAGTAATAAATTAGTTAAATCGGTGCTTGAAAAGTAACCATTCATATAGGCTTCTGCAAAGCCTACAGAACCTTTTTTAAAAATTAAATTTAAAAAATTATAATTATAAATTTTTAAACTTGCAGATATATCCTCCTCTTTTCCGACAAAAACTCTCTTCTCGCCGGTAGGAAATTGAACTGTTAATTTTCCATATCGAATTTTAGATAAAAAGTTTACTAATAATTTTTCGACAGTTTTATCAAAATTTGTTTTAAAAAAATTCATTTAAAAATTACCTTCAAAACTCACTGTATCATTTGGCTTCTTTTTTCGTGCATAATATTTACCACCTTTGTAGATTATTTTTAAAGCCTCATAAAGAATTCCAGCCATTACCTTAAAACCAAAAAGTGGATTATAATATAAAAATTTAAACATATTTTTTGAGTTAAAATCTATAAATTTGCCATGCTGAGTAGCTGTTAGAACTTTTTTATTATTTTTATCATAAAGATCAATATTAATATTTATTTTATCTTTTTGCATTCGATTAAAAAATTTATAATTTGCCTCCATTTCTATGAATGGAGATACATAAAACTGCTTTGCACATTCATGAGATAATTTAAAATCTTCAAAACTTACATTTCCTTTAAAAATATAGGTATGTTGTTCATTAGTCGTATTTTTGACTTCATAGAAAATAGATATTAATTTTTTATCATCATAACAATATATAATTGATAAGGGATCAAATACATATCCCATAATTCTTGGAAAACATAATATCATTATATTAAGATGTTTATATTTAATATTAAATTTAGAGAGGGAATCTTTAACGAATGTCTTTATTGACCTTTTATCTCTATATCCATGATCATTTTCATAAATAGAAAAAAGATTAAAAGAGTTTAATGAAAAAAGTTTATAGTTTTTACTTAATTGATCAAGATTATCCAAATTAATAAAAAGACTTGGTACCTCATATTTCAATGTGTGTTTAAATGGAATAAATCTTTTATGTATAATGCTAGATAATAATATTTGAGAAATCATTTAAAATTAATTTGCAATCTATTATAAAAATTTTTCTCTCTCTTCCAAGGTAAATCACAATTTAATAATTTACAAATATAAGAAGATGATTGAATCCCATCTTCATGAAAACCATATCCAAGGTAAGCTCCACAGAAAAAAGTATTGTTCTTTCCCTGAATTTCCATAACGTTTTTTTGAGCTAAAATAGTATCAGTAGTATATATTGGATGATTAAATGTTGTTTCGTTAATTATATTTTTAGGCTTTTTATATGGATTAACAGTTACAAAATAATTTTGTTTAGTTGGTAATTTTTGTAATAAATTCATCCAATAAGTTAAAGTAAATTTAGAAGATGATGACTTATTTAAAAAATTCCAACTTGACCAAGCAATTTTTGATTTAGGCATCAAAGAGTGGTCGGAGTGAAGTATTGCTGAGTTAGTTGAATATTTAAATTGTGAAAATATTTTAACTTCTTCTTCTGTTGGATTTTCCAAAATATCTAATACTTGATTAGCATGTGTTGCGAATATTACCTTATGAAATTCTGATATATTATTTTTCTCATCCTCTATTTTAATTTTATTATTTTCTCTAATAATTTTTTTAATTTTGAAATTTGTTTCATACTCAAAAACATTTTTATTAACAATTTTTTTTATATATTCGTTACTTCCGCCTTCTACGTATTTCCATTGGGGTCTTTTTTTTAAATTAAATAAAGCATGATTTTTAAAAAAATTAATAAATGTTATGAGAGGAAAATTTTTTACATCACTTATATTGCTTGACCATATAGATGATATCATAGGTAAAATATGATAATTTATTAGGTATGTTGAAAAATTATTAGTTTTTAAAAAATCATTTAAGGTTTTAGTTTGCTGTAAATCACTAACATTCAAGCTATTACATAATAAATAAAGTTTTCTTATTTCAAATAACATTTTAAAGAAATTAAAAGAAAACACATTTCTAAAATTAGCAAACAGAGAAAAGATATTTTTGCCACTATATTCAATTTGAGGATCTTGATTTGAGACGGCAAAAGACATATCCGAATTTTTGCATTTCACATTAAGTAATTTAAAAAAATTTGTTAAATCTGGATAATTATTTTCATTGAATACAATAAACCCTGTATCGACTGGGATTGTCTTTGTTAATTCTTCAACATAGATAGTTCTTGTATGTCCGCCCAATCTATTTTTTTTTTCAAATAAATAAATATCGTATTTAGAGGACAATAGGTAAGCTGCACTTATTCCTGAAATACCGGAACCAATAATTGCTATTTTTTCTCTCACATCAACTAATAGTTTTAAATGCTGATAGTGCTCTATTTCTTGTTTCTTTTAAATCTACAATTGGTAATGGATATGAAGTACCAATCTCAAAATTATATTTCTTTTGATCCTCCATAGACATCTCCCAGGGATTATGAATATATTTTTTTGGAATATTATTCAACTCAGGAACAAATTCTTTTACATAATCACCATCTGGATCAAATTTTTGACCCTGTAATATTGGATTAAAAATTCTAAAATATGGACTTGCATCAGCACCACAACCAGAAATCCATTGCCAACCAGCAGAATTAGATCCAACATCAGCATCAACTAAAGTATCAAAAAACCACTCTTCCCCATTTTTCCAATGTAACAATAAATTTTTTGTTAAAAACGATCCTACAATCATTCTTACTCTATTATGCATCCAGCCTATTTTATATAATTGTCTCATCCCAGCATCAACAATTGGAATACCAGTTTTACCATTATGCCATAATGATAAATTTTTAGCATTTTTTATCCATGGAAATTTATTAAATTTACTTTGTATAGGTTTATGAGTCATATCTGGATAATGAAATAAAAGATTATAAGAAAAATCTCTCCAGCCAAGTTCGGCAAGAAATTTATTTTTATTTTCAGGATCAATTTTTTTTTCCTGATTTACGGTATGATAAACTTCCAAAGCAGATATTTCTCCAAAATGAAGATAAGGTGATAATTTTGAAGTTAAATCTTTATCGGGCCTATCTCTTCCAACTGAATAGTTATTTGCCTTTTCCGAAATATATTTTTTTAATTGTAATTTTGCATTACTTTCACCAGGTATCCAATATTTTTCAATTTTTTTGATCCATTGCTCTTTTTTGTTAGTTAGATTTAAATCTTGTATAGTTATTTCATTTTTAAATTTTGAACTGGCGTAGCATATTTTTGTATTTTTAAATTTAATATCTTTTAGTTTTAGTAGTTCATCACAATGTCGCCAGTAAGGAGTAAATACTTTAAAAAAGGTTCCACTTTTATTTTTAATATTCCAAGGTTCATTTAAAAGATATCCATTGTGCGAGTCACATTCTATTTTAGATGAAGTAACTATAGATTTAATTATAGTATCTCTTTTAATTGAGTATGGATCATATAGTCTATTCCAAGATATACATTTAACATTTGAATTCTTTAATATTGAAGATATAATTTTCTCTGGATCACCAGCAAATATATTTAGTTTGCCATTATGCTTTTGTATTGAATCATATAAACTATTCAAAGATTTTTTTAACCACCATTTGGATGTGGATCCAATTCTTTGATTTAAATCAAAAATATAAATTGGAATTATCTGATCAACTTTTTTTGAAAGTGACAATAAAGATGGATTTTCTTGTAATCGCAAATCTTGTCTAAACCAATGAATTCCATAAGTCGCTGCCATAAATTTAAATTATGTTAATTTAGAATAAATTAAAGAGGTAAATCTATTATTTACTATGAGGAGGCATTTTTTTCTCTACAAACCAAACGTGTTTTTTTAACACAGGGTCATATTTTTTCATTCGAAGCTTTTCAGCAACTTTCAATCCTTTTGTCGGTTTTCTTACAATATATTTAGTTCCTGTTTTTGGATTTTCTTCAGGTACTAGTTGTTTCAGAGCGAATGAAGTTTTTTTTGCCATGAAGTGTCTATACAGAATAATTATATGAAATAAAGTATTATTTATTCATAATCAGAAATTGACTGCTTAATAAAACGGTTAAAATTTCCTCTTTTTTTATCAAGTATAATTTGTTTATTTCTTTCAAGTAAGTTTTTTTTCTTTTCATCAGATGTTTTATCAAAACATTTATGACAAGATATACCTGCGTTATAATATTTAGAATAAGTATCTTTATTGCTAATCGGTAACCAACAAGCATGACAAAGTTTATAAGTTCCCTCTTTTAATTCATTTTTCAAAGATACTCTTCCATCAAATACGAAGCATTCACCATTCCACATTGAATCTTTTTTTGGAGTTTTTTCTAAATACTTTAGTATACCTCCATCTAACTGAGCAACATTTTTAAAACCTTTCATCATCATATAAGATGAAGCTTTTTCGCACCTAATACCTCCAGTGCAAAACATTGCAATTTTTTTATCTTTTGATTTATTTAATTTTTTTTGAATAAAAGATTTGAAGTCAGTAAAACTTTTAGTTTTTGGATTAATTGCTCCTTCAAAAGATCCTATTTTAACCTCAAAATTATTTCTTACATCAATAACAATAGTGTCTTTGTCTTTTAATATTTTATTCCATTCATTGTATTTAACTTTTTTACCAGATATTTTTGTAGGATCAGCAAATTTAGTTCTTAATGTGACTATTTCATTTTTACTTCTAATTTTAAGTTTTTGAAAAGGCATGTATTTGTATTTTGACTGTTTAAGATTAAGATTCTCAAAGCTAATATTTTCAAGAAATAGAATGAATGAGTTCATGTTTTTCTGTAATCCAGCTATTGTTCCATTTATGCCCTCATCTGCAATCAATATTGTTCCTTTTATTTTATTGAATTTACAAAAATCTTTAAGTTTAGTAATAACATCATTTTTATCTTTAATTATTTTGAATTGATAAAAAGTAATTATAGAAAAGTATTTGTTGTTCATTTATCTAATTAATATAAAAACTTAAAAAAATTTATGTCTAAAGAGACCATTAATGTTGTTAAAAAGTTTCTCAAGAGTTATTCTATAGAAACAACTCCAAATGTTTACGAAAAATATGGAAACTTTTCTGAATTTCTAGATAAAAATCATGACATTTATATAACTTTTTTACCAGATGAAAATTCAAAAAATGTAATTAAAACAGCAAAAAAATTAAAATTGGAAGGTTATGAGGTTATACCTCATTTACCAGCGAGGACTATTATAAACAAAAATGACTTAGAAAAATATATTGGTGAACTTGCAAATGAATGTGGGTGTTCAAAAATGTTAATTATTGGTGGTGGTGGAAATCAGGCTGGTGAGATTTCTTCTTCAATTGATGTTTTAAAAACAGATTTTCTTTCAAAATATAATTATCAATCTGTAGGTGTAGCTGGCCATCCAGAAGGAAGTCCAGATATTTCAAATGAAAATTTAGATTTAGCAATCAAACAAAAAAATGATTTTGCAAAAAATGCTGATTTTAAAATGTATTTAGCAACTCAATTTTTTTTTGAAGCTAAATCTTTAATAGATTGGGAAAAACACTTAGTAAAAATTGGAAACAAATTACCAATCCATGCTGGTATACCTGGTCCTGCTTCTATTAAAACATTAATAAATTATGCAAGATCTTGTGGTATTGGAAATTCTCTAAGATTTATTACAAAACAAGCTTTTAATTTAACCAAACTCGCAACATTAAACACTCCTGATAAATTAATTTATGATCTTGCTGAACATAGCGAGATGAACAAAGACTCTAAAATTGAAAAAATACACTTTTACGCTTTTGGTGGTATGAAAAAAACGTCAGAATGGTTAAATCAATTTAATAACGCAGATTTTTCTTATAATAATAAACAGAAATTCGAGTTAAATTAGCTTCTTCACAATTTTTTAATATTTTTAAGAAACAAAAGTTGTTTGATATTGAAGTTAATTTATAGACTAAGAATTTAATAATTTAGGAGTCTCATGTCAGATATTGAAATCGCAAGAAAAGCTAAAATGAAACCTATTAGTGAAATTCTAAAAGAGCTTGATGTACCAGATACACCAGAAGCATTCAGTCCTATGGGTCGTCACATAGCAAAAATAAACTTGGAGTTCATAGATTCACTTAATAAAAATAAAGATGGTAAACTTGTCCTAGTTTCAGCAATAACTCCAACACCAGCAGGTGAAGGTAAAACAACAACTTCTGTTGGATTAAGTGATGGCCTCAATAAATTAGGAAAGAAATCTATTGTTTGTTTAAGAGAGCCAAGTCTTGGACCATCATTCGGTATGAAAGGTGGGGCAGCTGGTGGAGGTTATGCTCAAGTAGTTCCAATGGAGCAAATTAATCTTCATTTTACTGGAGATTTTCATGCAATTACGTCAGCTCATAATTTACTCTCTGCATTAATTGATAATCATATCTACTGGGGAAATAAATTAAATATTGATGTTAGAAGAGTTGTTTGGAAAAGAGTAATGGATATGAATGATAGATCACTGAGATCTATTGTAGTTGATTTAGGAGGAGTTGCAAATGGATATCCTAGACAAGATGGTTTTGATATTACTGTTGCATCGGAGATAATGGCAATTTTCTGCTTAGCAAAAGATTTAAAAGATTTGGAAGAAAGAATCGGAAATATAACTATTGCTTATACACGAGACAAAAAAGCTATTTATGCAAAAAATTTAAATGCACAAGGTCCAATGACAGTATTATTAAAAGATGCCATTAGACCCAACATAACACAGACGTTAGAAAATAATCCTGCTATAATTCATGGTGGGCCATTTGCAAATATTGCTCATGGTTGCAATTCTGTAATTGCAACTAAAGCCAGTTTAAAATTAAGTGATTACGTTGTAACTGAAGCAGGCTTTGGAGCTGATCTAGGAGCAGAAAAATTCCTTGATATAAAATGTAGAAAATCAAATTTAAAACCTGATTGTGTGGTTTTGGTAGCTACAATTAGAGCACTAAAAATGCATGGCGATGTTTCAAAAGAAGATTTAAAAAATGAAAATGTAAATGCTCTTAAAAAAGGTTTAGTAAATCTAGAAAGACATATTAATAATGTTAGAAAATTTGGATTACCAGTAACTGTTGCGATTAATCATTTTATTACAGATTCAAAAGATGAAGTAGATGCGGTTCTAAGTTTTTGTACAACTCAAGGAGTCAAGGCTTCTATGTGTACTCACTGGTCCGATGGTGGTGATGGTGCAACTGAATTAGCTCAAAATGTAATAGATATGTGTGAAGAAAATAAAAATACATTTAAGTTTTTATATGAAGATGATTTAACTCTATTCAAAAAAATAGAAAAAATTGCACAAGAGATTTATCACGCAAGTGAAGTCGTGGCAGACACGAAAGTACGTCAACAATTGAAGGATTTTGAAACTAAAGGATTTGGCAGATTACCTGTTTGCATTGCAAAAACTCAATATAGTTTTTCAACCGACCCTAATTTAAAAGGTGCGCCTACAGGCCACGTTTTGCCTATTAGAGAGGTAAGATTGTCATCAGGAGCAGAATTTATAGTAGTTGTTTGCGGTGATATTATGACCATGCCTGGTCTACCAAGTGTTCCTGCGGCAAATTCGATAAAGCTAAATGAACAAGGAGAAATTGAAGGTCTTTTTTAAAACTGCTATAAAGAGTTATAATGTTTAACAATAATAAATATTCATTTCTATCTATTGCTAGAAACGCTTTAAATCATCATGAGAATTGGCAAAAGACGTGGAATAGTCCTGAACCAAAAAAAAGTTATGATGCAATAATAGTCGGTGGTGGTGGACACGGTTTAACTACTGCTTACTATTTAGCAAAAAACCATGGAATTAATAATATTGCAGTAATTGAAAAAGGTTGGATAGGCGGGGGGAATACTGGGCGAAATACCACTATAATTAGATCAAACTATTTATGGGATCAAAGTGCAGCTTTATACGAGCATGCATTAAAACTTTGGGAAGGTATGTCTCAAGAATTAAATTACAACGTTATGTTTTCTCAAAGAGGAGTTTTGAATGTTGCTCATAATCTTCATGATGTAAGAGAATTAAAAAGACGG
Source organism: uncultured Alphaproteobacteria bacterium (assembly GCA_902521325.1). Lineage (GTDB taxonomy): Bacteria > Pseudomonadota > Alphaproteobacteria > HIMB59 > CACPNW01. The sequence continues at coordinate 56,177 of CABYRE010000001.1, read as the reverse complement.
TGGCATGCAAACAGACTAAATGATATCGATTGTGAATGGCTTGATACAAAGAAAGTTAAAGAATTTTGTCCAATAATAAATACTTCACCAAATATTAGATATCCTGTTTTAGGAGCAACACTACAAAGAAGAGCAGGAACTGCAAGACATGATGCTGTTGCATGGGGTTATGCAAGAGGAGCTGATGAGATGGGAGTTGATATAATTCAAAATTGTGAAGTAACAGGAATAAATGTTAAAAATGGAAATGTAACTGGTATTGAAACAACCAATGGAACCATTAATTCAAATAAAATTGGTATAGCTGCTGCAGGCCATACCAGTGTTATTGCCAATATGGTAGGAATAAAATTACCCCTAGAGAGTAAACCATTACAAGCTCTAGTTTCAGAACCAGTAAAACCAGTTATTGATACTGTAGTGATGTCAAATACAATTCATGCGTATGTATCTCAGTCAGATAAAGGGGAATTAGTTATTGGTGCTGGAACAGATGGATACACTTCATATACTCAAAGAGGTGGCTTTAATATTGTTGAAGATACTTTAATGGCAATCGTTGAATTGTTTCCAATATTTTCTAGAATGAAAATGCTTCGTCATTGGGGAGGAATCGTAGATATTTGTCCTGATGCAAGCCCAATTATCAGCAAAACTCATATAAACGGATTATATTTTAATTGTGGTTGGGGAACAGGCGGTTTCAAAGCAACGCCAGGTTCTGGTTGGGTATTTGCTCACACTATAGCTAATGATCAAGCACATGAATTAAACGCTCCTTTTACAATAAATAGATTTTCTAGTGGTGAATTAGTTGATGAACATGGTGCAGCTGCCGTAGCACATTAAATCATGTTTTTAATAAATTGCCCTTATTGTGGAGAAAGAGATCAAGCTGAATTTTCTTGTGGAGGTGAAGCTCATATTGCAAGACCAAAAAATCCTCCTGAACTTTCTGATGATCAATGGGCGGAATATTTATTCTTGCGAAAAAATGAAAAGGGTATTCATTATGAAAGATGGAACCATGAATATGGATGCAGGCAATGGTTTAATTTAGCAAGAAATACAGCAACCGATGAAATTCTTGCGGTATATAAGATGGGAGAAGCTCCTCCTAAATTAAAAGCAAATATTCCAGCTACTCCTTCAGGTGAACCAAGTATTGGATCAGGGAATTTATCAACGTCGAAAAAAGATAGATTTTAAAAATAAAGATGCGATATAAAAATAATAAAAATCTTGAGAATAATAAGTCTGTTAGGTTCTATTTTGATAATAAAGAATATTTTGGATTTGAAGGTGACACCCTAGCTTCAGCACTTCTTGCAAATGATGTTCACTTAGTTGGAAGAAGTTTTAAATATCATCGACCGCGGGGTATTTATACAGCAGGCAGTGAAGAACCTAATGGAATTGTTCAGCTTGAAACTAAAGAATATACCGAACCTAATAGAAGAGTAACTGAGGTCCAGATATATGAGGGGTTAAAAGCTTTTAGTCAAAATAATTGGCCATCAGTGAAATTTGATGCTGGTGCTATAAATGATTTACTATCCCCATTTTTTCCCGCAGGATTTTATTACAAGACCTTTATGTGGCCGCCAAAGTTTTGGAAAGCATATGAGTTTTTTATAAGACACGCTGCAGGACTTGGTAAATCTCCAAAAAAAGATGATCCCCACAAATACGAACATTTTCATTATCATTGTGATGTTCTGGTTGTTGGAGCAGGAGTAAGTGGATTAGTTTCAGCAGACATTGCAGCAAGTAAAGATTATAAAGTATTACTAGTTGAGCAAGAAGACGAACTTGGAGGTGAAATTTTATCTACAAAAAATAAAAATATTAAAATAGATAACTTACCAATTAATGAATGGAAAAATAAAATAATTGATAAACTTTCAAAAAATCAAAATGTAAAAATAATCAAAAATACAACTTGTTTTGCTTATTTAAATTATAATTTATTATTAGCTGTACAAGAAATTGATCCAGAAAAAGGATTAAACAAAAAAAATGATATTAAAGAAAGAATTTGGAAAATTAGATCAAAAAAAGTTATTCTTGCAACAGGTGCGATAGAAAGACCAATAATTTTTAATAATAATGATAGACCCGGTATTATGCTTTCTAACAGTGCAAAAAAATACCTAAATAAGTATGGAGTTTCACCTGGAAAAAATTTAGTTTTTTTTACAAACAATGATAGTGCTTATGAAACTGCAATAGATTTTTTTGAGCAGGGTATAAAAGTAGAAGCTATTGTTGATGCTAGAGATGATAGTGATGGTTATTATTCTAAGAAAGCCAATAAATTAGGTATTAGTATCCTAAAAGGTTATGAAATTAGCGATACTGTTGGAAGATTAAAAATTAGAGAAATAAAATTAAAAAAAATTACAACTCAAAAAAGTAATGAAAAATCTTCTATTAATATTAAATGTGATCTTTTAGCAATTGCTGGTGGTTGGACCCCTACTGTCCATTTATTTACTCAATCAAAGGGAAAACTAAAATTTAGAGATTCAGATGGAAGTTTTATTCCTAGTGAAATATATCAAGATACATTGTGTGTTGGCAGTTGCAATGGTGATTATGATTTAAATGAAATATTATTACAAACTCAAAAAAGTACATTAATATATTTAAATGATAATCAGGAAAATAAAATTAGTGAGGTAAATTATAAATCAGATAATCTAAAATACGGTAAACATCAAAATATTTGGATTACTTCTAAAAATAACATCTCGCGAACCAAAATGTTTGTGGACTTTCAAAATGATGTAACAGCAAAAGATATTAAATTAGCTTTAAAAGAGGGTTTTCAATCTATTGAACATGTTAAAAGATATACAACTACAGGAATGGCAACTGATCAAGGTAAGACTAGTAATGTTAATGCTCTTGGAATAATTTCAGAATTAACTAATACTGAAATTTCTGAATTAGGCACGACAACATTTCGTTTACCATATAAACCTGTAACTTTTGGAGCGCTTGCCGGACGACATGTAAAAGAATTTTTTGATTTAGAGAGAACAAGTCCGATGCATCAATGGCATATTGATAACAAAGCTTTATTTGAAGATGTAGGTCAATGGAAAAGAGCTTGGTATTATCCTAAAAAGAATGAGAGCTTTCAGTTTGCATTAAATAGAGAAGTAAAGGCAACTAGAGATAGTATAGGTATTTTAGATGCATCAACTTTGGGTAAAATAGATATTAAAGGAAGAGATGTTAGTGAATTTTTAAATAGAGTTTACACAAACTCTTGGTCAAAATTAGAAATTGGAAAATGTCGATATGGTGTAATGTTGGGTGACGATGGAATGGTTATTGATGATGGTGTGACAACTAGATTAGATGAGTATCATTATCTTATGTCAACAACTACAGGAAATGCGGCATCAGTTATGTCAAAATTAGAAGATTGGTTACAAACAGAATGGCCAGAACTAGAAGTATATCTAACATCAGTTACAGAAAACTATGGAACAATAAGCTTAAATGGTCCAAATTCAAAAAAATTGATGCAAAAATTAATTCCAGATTTTGATTTTTCAAAAGAAAATTTTCCTCATATGAGTTTTAGAAATATTCATATTAATGGAATAAAATGTAGAGTCATGCGTATAAGTTTTACAGGGGAAATGTGTTATGAAATAAATGTGCCATCTGGCTATGCTAAAAATCTTTGGGAACTTTGTATAGATAAAGGTAAAGAATTTAATATTACTCCGTATGGAACTGAAGCGATGCATGTACTTCGTGCTGAAAAAGGTTTTATAATTGTTGGTCAAGAAACAGATGGATCAGTGACACCAATAGATCTGGATATGGATTGGATCGTTAGTAAGAAGAAATATGATTTTATTGGTAAAAGGGCTTTATATAGAAGTGATACAATTAAAAAAGATAGGAAACAATTGGTTGGATTAAAAACTAAAGATCCAAATAAAGTTCTTGAAGAGGGATCTCAATTGGTTGAAGAAATAACTGCCCTACCTATGAAAATGGTTGGTCACGTGACCTCTAGTTACTATTCACCTAATTTAAAAAGTTCTTTTGCTTTAGCTTTAATTAAAGGTGGTCTTGAAAAAAAAGGAAGGGTTTTAATCGCTCCAATGGAAAATGAAAATATTGAGGTAGAAATAACTAGTCCAATATTTATTGATCCTGAGAATCAAAGGATTAATCAATGAGTTTAACTTACAGTAATGTTTTGAATATAAATAAAAAAAATTACAATGGAGTAACAATTGAAGAAAGAGCTTTATCAGGTAAAATAAATATTCGAGGTAAAAGTTCAGATAAAGAATTTATGAAAAATATAGGCTCAGTATTAAACCTGGTTTTACCAATTGAGCCAAATGTAAGAATTTTTAATAATAATATTAGTATTATGTGGCTTGGTCCTAATGAATGGTTAGTCGAAACACCAGAAAATAAGAAAGATGAAATTATTTCTCTATTAGAATCTAAGCTCAATCCAGAAAAAACAGCAATAAGTGATGTTTCATTTAATAAAACTGTTTTACGGCTTGAAGGAGAAAAGGTATTTATTTTACTTTCTAAATTTCTTGTAGCCAACTTAGAAAAAATTTTGGAAACTAATTTTTCTGTAGCTCAAACTATATTTATAAAAATTCCAGTACTTTTTATCAGAAATAATACTGATAAAGAAGAGACTTCACTAGATTTACATTTAAACAGATCACATACAAAATATGTTTATGATTTATTAGTTGATGGTAGTAAAAATCTTAATATTTAATTTATTTTTTATCTTAATTTCTTTAAGCACAGTATCATCTGGTAAAACTATATTTGGAAGAGCAAAAGTAATTGATGGTGATACTATACATATTAACAAAAATAAAATAAGACTCCATGCTATTGATGCGCCTGAAACAAATCAAACATGTAATAAAAATAGCAAAGTCTGGAATTGTGGTTTGGAATCAACAAAGTTCTTAAAAGAATTAATTGCGAATAATAAAATTGAATGCATAACACAAGGTAAGGATCGATATAATAGATTTATTGGAATCTGCTACAAAGATAATTTAGATTTAAATAGTGAAATGGTACTGAATGGATGGGCGATAGCTTATCGCTATTATTCAAAAGATTATGTTAAAGAAGAAGAAGAAGCAAAACAAGAAAAAAAAGGTATATGGATTGGGGATTTTGAAGAGCCCTATTTATTCAGAAAGAAAAATAAATAATCAACCATGATGTCGGGAATCTTTTAAATAAATTAAATCTTCTATTTCTTTATCTTTATTTTTAATTATTTTTTTTAGCTCATTTAATTCATTTTCAAAACTACGATTTTTTTGTTCGATTTGTCTAAGTTCTGATTTTAGTATTGAATTTTCAATATTTACTTCTTCCATATCTTCAGTTGATGCAGAACTTTCTAATTCTATTTCTAATTTTTGAACAAGATCTTCGTATTTTGACAATTGTTTATTTAATTCAGTTATTTTATTTTCAAGTTTGCTAAGTTTCTCAATTCTTTCCGAATTATTTTCTAATGTGTTATTTTCTAGATCTGATATATTGTTTAGAGATTGTGCATAATCATTCTTAATTGTATCGAATGATTTATTTAAATCGCTTATTTCTTCACGTAAGTTTTTTATTTGATCATCTCTAAATTTTAATCGCTGATTTTTTTGAAATATTTCAAGTTTAAGTTTTTCTATTTCAGATCGTAAACTTGATTCATCAACGACACTACTAGGAATGATTTCAATAGGTGGCTCAGTTTGATCAGTTGAAAAATCTAAAGAAGGCAAATAAAAAAAAATACCAAAGATAAATATAATTGAAATGACTAGTAAGATTCTGTTTCTTCTTCTTCTTCTTGCTTGTAAACCAACAAAACCTACCATACGAACTCTATAAAACGGTAAGTGTAAAAAATAAATATTTAATTATTAAATTGTGGGTCTAAAGAATATGTCGTTGATCTTAAGTATTGAGTAATTTTTTTGATATCTCCAATTTTTACAAGGTTTTCGTAAGGTATAAGTGAACCAAAGTACATATAGATATCATCACCTATTTTTCTTTTCAGTTCATACATACACAAAGAATATCTAAATGTTTGTCCTATTTTATTAGCAATGTGGTAAAGTTGGCTATTTTGACCGTCAAAAAAAATTGGTAACACAGGGCTTTTAGTTTTAAGAACTAGTTTCGATACCCATTGTTTCCACTCACCATCATCAGCTTTTGTATTTTTTTTTAAGTTTTGTTTTGTTGCTATCGTTCCAGAAGGGAAAAGAACTAGAACACCTTCATTATGCAAAACTTTTTCAGCTTCTTTACGTGTATTAATGTTAGTTAACAGAGCTTCTTTATTTTCATTAAAATCAATTGGTAATATTTTATCTTTTACTGCGTCCGCTTGCCTTAAGACTTTATGTGTAACCATTTTATAATCTTGTCTTACTTTTGAAATTGCTGAACATATGGATACACCATCAGCAACTCCAAAAGCATGATTTGCTATAACAATTAATTTTCCTTTTTTTGGAATGTAACTGCCATCCTGAAAATTAGTTATTAAATTAAAATTTAATTTATCTACTGCATCATCCCAAAAAAACTCAGGAGGTCTATTTTCAGATAAATATTCATCATATAATTTTTTTAATTTTAATTTTCCTGTTAATAATTCAGTAATCTTAATAAATATTTGGCCTATAAAATTTACTTCCGTTGTTGCAAAAGTAAATACAATTTTATTTTTATTCATAATGAAAATAAATCAATTTAAATAAAATAAGTATTTTTCAAATATATTACATATTTGCATAATTTGGCCCCCCACCACCTTCAGGTACAACCCAATTTATGTTTTGTGATGGTTCTTTAATATCGCATGTTTTACAATGAATACAGTTTTGCGAATTAATTACAAATTTAGGATTTTGACTATCTGTCTTATCAATCTCATATACACCAGCAGGACAATATCTTTGAGATGGCTCATCATAAGCATTTAAAGTAAATTTTATTGGTAATTCCTTATCCTTTAATTGTAAATGAACTGGCTGATCAGCTTCATGGTTAGTTCCAGTCAAATAAACAGAACTGGTTTTATCAAAAGTAAATATTCCATCATATTTTGGATAATCTATTTTTTTTGAATCTTTTGCTAATTGTAAAGCTTCATGATCAGCATGTTTGTGTTTTAGTGTAAAAGGAAGCTTGCCTCTAAATATTATTTGATCAATACCTGTAAATATTATTGCAGGTATTAGCCCCCAATTAAAACTAGGTTTTACATTTCTTGCTGTAAACAATTCTTTATAAAGCCATGAACGTTTAAATTTATCTTCGTATGCTGCAAGAGATACAGATTTACTTAAATAATCATTAATTGTTTCAGCAGCTATAATTCCACTTTTCATTGCAGTATGAGAACCTTTGATCTTAGGCATATTTAAGGTGCCTGCATCGCATCCAACCAGTAATCCGCCCGGCATATACATTTTAGGTAAACTTTGAATGCCACCTTCAATAAGTGCCCTTGCTCCATACGCGATACGTTTTCCATTAGTTAGAATTTTCTTAATTGCTGGGTGGGTTTTAAATTTTTGAAATTCATCATAAGGTGATAAATAAGGATTTTTATAATCAAGACCGATTACATATCCTAAAAATATTTGTTTATTTTCAGCATGATAACAAAAACTGCCACCATAAGTTGCATTATCTAATGGCCATCCGGCAGTATGCATGACAAGACCTTCTTCATGCTGACTTTCATCTACTTCCCAAATTTCTTTAAACCCAATTCCGTATTGTTGTGGTGACTTATCTTTTGATAAATTATATTTTTTAATTAATTCTTTACCTAAGTGACCTCTGCAACCTTCAGCAAATACTGTTACTTTAGCATTAATATTAATACCTGGTTCAAAACTATCTTTTTTGTTACAATCTTTATCAATACCCATGTCACCTGTTTGAACACCAATTACATGATCATCATCTGAATATAATATTTTAGATGCTGCAAATCCTGGAAAAATTTCTACTCCTAAACTTTCAGCCTCACTTGCTAGCCATCTACATAAATTTGCAAGACTAATAATATAATTCTTATGATTTTTTTGAACACTTGGAAGAAGCCATGTAGGCCAATTTAAAGAGCCTTTTTTTGATAAGAATAAAAACTTTTCTTTTGTTACTTTAGTTTTAATTGGCGAATCTTTACTTCTCCAATCAGGTATTAATTCGTCAAGTGCTCTTGTTTCAAAGACATTGCCACTTAAAATATGGGCCCCGACTTCTGATCCTTTTTCCAAAACACAAACATTAATTTCTGGGTTTAGCTGTTTTAGTTTAATTGCAGTTGAAAGGCCTGATGGACCAGCACCTACAACCACAACATCATAGTCCATTGACTCGCGTTCTACTTCCATTTTATTTATTGTAATAAATTAATTTATTGTTGAATAGTATTTAATTTATCTAGTTCAGAAGATAATTGAGGCAATGCCTCAAATAAATCAGCGTTTAATCCATAATCAGCAACATTAAATATTGGCGCTTCTTCATCTTTATTGATTGCAACAATTACCTTACTTTCTTTCATACCTGCTAAGTGCTGTATTGCACCAGAAATTCCGACAGCAATATACAAATCTGGGACAACTACTTTGCCAGTTTGACCAACTTGATAATCATTAGAAACATAACCAGCATCTACAGCAGCACGAGAAGCGCCAACTGCCGCATTAAGCTTATCTGCTATTTCATTTAAAAGTTTAAAATTTTCGGCGCTTTGTAATCCTCTGCCACCGGATATCACAACTCGAGCAGTACTTAATTCTGGTCTTTCAGATTGAGATTCTTCTCTATCTATAAATTCAACACTGCCACTATCATTATCAAAAGAAATATTTTCGACCTGTTCTTTTCCACCACTAGTTTCTACAGGATCAAACGATGTTGGTCTTACTGTTACTACTTTAATCTTGTCATTTGATTTAACTGTTGCAATAGCGTTACCAGCGTAAATTGGCCTCATAAAAGTATCGGAACTTATTATTTTTATAACATCACTAACTTGTGCAATATCTAGTTTAACTGCAATTCTGGGAAAAATATTTTTTCCAAATGTTGTCGCAGGTGCCATAATGTGAGAATAATTATTGGCTAAAGATACTACAATGGGCTCAATATTTTCAGCAATTGGGTTTTTAAGTTTTTCATTATTGGCAAAATATACTTTTGAAACTTTTTCACATTTAGAGATATTTTTAGCTAGTTCCTCACATTCATGACCCGTTACCAAAACATGGATATCTTGGTCTATTTGTGATGCTGCAGATATAGTATTTAATGTTGATGATTTGATATCTATATTATTATGTTCTGCTAATACTAATATTGTCATATAACTTTTGCTTCATGTTTAAGTTTTTGAACCAGTTCAGCGACATCATTTACCATAATTCCTTTTTGTCTGACAGGTGGTTCTTCTACTTTTATTTGTTCAATCCTAGGTTCTATATTTATACCAAGTGAAGATGCATCTTTTGTATCAATTGGTTTTTTCTTTGCTTTCATTATATTTGGTAAAGAGGCATATCTAGGTTCATTAAGTCGAAGATCACATGATGCTACAAATGGTATAGACACCTTTATTCTTTCTAAACCTTCATCTATTTCTCTAGTAACGATTGCATTTTGCCCCTCGATTTCAATTTTAGATGCGAATGTAGCCTGAGGCCAATTAAGTAAAGCAGATGTCATTTGACCAGTTTGATTACAGTCATCATCAATAGCTTGTTTTCCCATTAAAATAATTGATGGTTTTTCTTCTTCAGCAACTTTAGAAATTATTTTTGAAATAGCTAGAGGCTCTAGATCATTTTCTGTTTTAATATGTATACCCCTATCAGCTCCCATTGCTAATGCAGTTCGTATAGTTTCTTGAGCCTTATCATTACCTATAGTAAGAATTATAATTTCGTCTGCTTTACCAGCTTCTTTTATTCGTAGAGCTTCCTCTACCGCATTTTCATCAGGCGGATTCATGGACATTTTTACATTATCTTTTTCAACTCCTGAACCATCAGCTTTAACCCTGATTTGAACATTATAATCTATGACTCTTTTTACAGTGACAAGTAACTTCATACTATTGTTTTAGTTTTTCATTTTTAGGATCATAAGGACTATCCTCTATAACAGTTACATTGTATTTTTTATCTAATATATCCATTTCTAATTTTTGACCAACGTGTGCAAATTTAGGATCCACCATACCAATAGCTAATGATTTTTTCACTCTAAAACCATAGTTACCTCCTGTCGCACGACCTATAATTTTTCCATTACTATAGATTGGGTTATTACCCAAAACATCCGCATCTTCAACATCATGAACCTCTAAAGTTACCATTTTGTTTTTAAAACCATTTTGCTGCCATTTAACAAGAGAATCTCTTCCAATAAAATTCCCTTTGTTTAAATGTACAAATCTATCTAAACCAGACTCAAAAGCTGCATATTCTATAGACATTTCTGTACCAACCAATTTATAGGTTTTTTCAACACGTAAGCTTTCCATCGCTCTTATACCAAATGGTTTAAGCCCATGATCTTTTCCTGCTTCCATCAATTTATCAAAAATGTGGTTTTGATATTCAATTGGATGATGTAATTCCCATCCGAGTTCTCCAACAAAATTCATTCGCATAGCAATACTAGGGGCTAAACTAACATTGATTTTTTTTGACGATAACCATGGGAAATTTTCATTAGATAAATCAGTCTTAGTAATTTTGGAAAGAATATCTCTTGATTTAGGTCCTGCTAAAACAAGAACACCCATACTATTAGTTAGATTTTCATAAATTACTGATCCATCTTTAGGCATCCATTTATGAATCCAATCATGATCTAATCGTTGAAATGCTCCTGCTGAAACTAAATAAAACGAATTTTCTTTTTCTTTCGCAATTGTGAATTCTGAGTGAACTCCTCCAGCAGTATTTAATGCATGACAAAGATTTACTCTTCCAATTTTTTTAGGTATTTTGTTTGCAACCAAGTAGTCTAGAAACTCTTCTGCACCAGGTCCTGAAATCCGACATTTAGCAAAGGCAGTCATATCTAGAAGACCAGCATTATCCTTAACATTCAAGCATTCGTTTCCAACATGTTCAAACCATTTTGATCTTCTAAATGACCAATCATCTTTTTGTAATTCTTTTGAAGGTGCAAACCAGTTAGCACGCTCCCAACCAAACTTTTGACCAAATACTGCACCAAGATTTTTTAATCTATCATAACAAGGAGCTTGTCTTAATGGACGTCCCTCTTCCCTTTCCTCGTCAGGATAGTGTACTGTAAAGACGTTCGCGTAAGCTTCTTCATTCTTTTTAATTAAATATGCTTCAGTTGCATAATCACCAAATCTTCTGGGATCTACTCCTAACATATCAATTGTAGGTTCACCGTCTACTATCCACTCAGCAATTTGCCATCCTGCTCCACCGGCTGCAGTAATTCCAAAACTATGACCTTCATTCAACCAGAAATTTTTAAGTCCCCATGCCGGTCCAACAATTGGACTTCCATCTGGTGTATAACAAATAGCACCATTATAAACTTTCTTAACTCCAACTTCTCCAAATATAGGAACTCGGTGCATTGCTGATTCAATATGTGGTTCTAAACGCTCTAGATCTTCTTGAAATAATTCGAATTCAGATTCTTTATCAGGTCCATCAACATAGCAAACGGGAGCTCCTTTTTCATAAGGTCCTAAAATCAATCCACCTCTTTCTTCTCGCATGTACCAAGAACTATCAGAATCTCGTAAAACTCCCATTTCAGGAAGTCCTTGTTCTTTTCTTTTTAATATCTCAGGATGATCATCAGTCACTATGTATTGATGTTCAACAGGTATAACGGGAATATCAAGTCCAACCATATTTCCTGTTTGTCTTGCAAAATTACCACTACATGACACTACATGCTCACATTCAATAGATCCTTTATCGGTTTCTACAACCCATAAATCATCTTTATTTTTTTTAATTCCTAATACAGAGGTGTTTCTATAAATTTCCGCACCTTTATCTCTTGCTCCTTTTGCAAGAGCTTGAGTTAGATCAGCTGGTTGAATATATCCATCTTCAGGATGTTGAATTGCACCTATTAATCCATCTGTATTACAAAGTGGCCAAATTTCTTTTACTTGTTCAGGAGTTAAAAATTTAACATCTACACCAATTGTTTTAGCGACTCCTGAATATTGATAATACTCATCCATTCTATCTTGAGTAGTTGCTAAACGAATATTTGAAACCACACTAAACCCAACTTTTTGTCCTGTTTCTTCCTCTAGAGTTTTGTAAAGTTTGACTGCGTATTTATGCAATTGACCTACTGAATAACTCATATTGAATAATGGAAGTAACCCTGCAGCATGCCATGTTGATCCTGATGTTAATTCCTTTCTTTCAACCAGAACTACATCTGACCAACCCTTTTTTGCTAAATGATAGAGAGTGCTAACACCTACAGCACCTCCACCGATGACAACTACTTTTGACTTTGATTTCATTATTACTATTTAATACTGTACTTCATTAATCATAATAAATAAGGTGGGTCAATCATGAGATACTTCAAAAAAATAATTTTGGTGGTTATAATGAGTGCGTTTATTTGTCTTCCTGTTAAGGCTGAAATGACTCTTAAAGAATTATTTTTTGATGAGTCTAAGCCTTTTCATTTAAAAATATTAGATGTTATTCCTGAGGAAGGAATTGTTCAAATTGGTGATGAAAATGCGAACAATACTATTATTGAATTCATGGATTATTTTTGCGGATATTGTAAAAAAGTTCATCCTGAATTACTTCAGATTGCAAATGAAAGAAACGATACACGAATAGTATTCCTACAACATCCAATTTTAAGTGAGTCTTCTAAATTACTAGCAAATATGGTTATTGCTGCAAACATGCAGAACAAAGGTATCGATTTTCATAATGCATTATTTGAAGTTGAGGGAAATTTAAATAACGCAAAACTAAAACAAATAATTGAAAATCTTGAGTTAAATGATGCTAAATTAAATATCGATATGACAAAAGAAAGTGTGAATAATATTGTAAAACTGAGTTCTTTTTTAGCTAATGGATCAGGTGCGCGTGGCACTCCTACATTTTTTGTTAATGAAGAGCTTGTTGTTGGTTACATCTCCATTGATAGAATAAAAGCTTTATTAAAATAAGGAAGCTCTATTAATTAAATAGAGCTTCTTAAAATATTTTATTTATCTACTACTTCTCTAGTATTAGCGTTGTGTGATTCAGTAAAAGGAATTGGCACAACTTCTGCATCTACTGGCACACCAGGTGAGTCTGCATATTGATCGGGTAGATGAACTTTAAATTTACTACCAAAATTTCCAATAGGAAAACCATTTTTATTTAGAGTCCCATCAAATGGCACATAGCCCATTGCAATGTTTCTTCCTTGCTCAGGATGATACCAAGGAGATGTAATGAATCCACAAGGTTCGTTGCCATCTTGTGAAACAAGCCAAAAATCAGGAGCATATTCTTCGATAGGTTTTCCACCTAAGCTTAATCCAACTAACTGAAGCTTATATGGTTTTTTTCCATCTTTTAAATCTGCCTTCATCTTTTCAAGAACAGTCTTACCAACATAATCAGAAGTTTTATTCCACTCACCTTTACCAGATAGAGATACTTGATAGCCTAAATTACATTGAAAAGGATTATGCTGATTATCCATGTCTTGACCCCAAGATAGAATGCCCGCTTGTATTCTACGGTGATGAGCCGGAGCTATAACCATGAGATTATGTTTTTTTCCTGCTTCTAAAACAGCATTCCACATATCATCAGCATATTTCGTTGAGTCAAATAAATATATTTCAAATCCTGCTTCGCCAGAAAAACCTGTTTGAGAAATTATACAATCTCTTCCACCTACTTTCGCAGCAGCAAGTCCATAGAATGGCATTTCATCAACTTTAACTTGATCGCCTATTAAATCATTCATCAAAGCATGTGCTTTAGGGCCTTGAATTTGAACAGGGCTTACATCAATTTCATCAATATGAACATTAAATCTATTATCATGATTTACACCCTGTAAATAAAGACCAATATCTGAGTCAGATAATGAAAACCAAAACTCATCTTTAGAAATTCTTAGAAGAATAGGATCGTTTAAAACACCACCATATTGATTACAAAGAATAACGTATCTTCCTCTCATTGGAGATATTTTAGTAGCATCTCTAGTTATGACATAATCAACAAATGCCTCAGCATCAGGACCTTTAACTTGAATTTGTCTTTCGACAGCAACATTCCACATAGTAACATGGTTTTTAATTGCCTCATACTCAACCATTGCTCCACCATCTTCAGGCTTTACGTAACCTCTTGGATGATAAATTCTATTATAAACTGTTGCTCTCCAACATCCCGCCTCCATTGACAAATGCCAATAAGGTGATTTTCTCACTCTGGTTGAAATAAGCATTTGGACTGGTGTAGGACCACTTTGTCTTAAATTGTAGGGAACCTTTCTGTCCGATTGATCCACCGACGTAGAATGTTTAATCATTATAAACTCCTTAAATAAATATGCTATTTCTGTATTTAATCTTTAAATACTCTGCAATGATAAAATGTAGGTGATGTAAAAAAAATGGTGGACCTTAATTAGGTCAAATTTTCGTCTTAGTTTTGACAGCAAATTTTGATATTTGTACTCTATGAAACTTAAATTATTACTACCTATTATCTCTTTACTAATTTTTTTAGGCGGTTGTTCAGCTAGTTATAAACAACTCTCTACAATGGAAAATAAAGAACCAAAAAACTTTCAAGAACACTTACTATCCGAATACAAAAAAAAAGCTAGTTTCGAAGCAGAAGAAATGCACGATTGGAATTCTGCAAAATTATATTCTGAAAAAGCACTCAAGAGTTTAGAAACTGATGAAATATATCCAGAAGCAATTTCATATTGGAAAATTCCAGAAGAAAATATCAATGAAATAAAAATTGCATATGAAAACCTTATGACAATTTATAAAGATGCTAAAAATATTGATCCTTTTAATTTAGCAGTAGCTATTTCCTCGTTAGATTGCTGGTCAGAGCAACAGGAGGAAAATTGGCAAACATGGGATATTAATAGTTGCAAGAATGATTTCTTAAAAGCCATGCATAATATTTATGAAAAAATATCTACTCAGGAAAATGAGCAGGAAACTTCGAATAATAAAGATGATAATTTAGAAAATGAAACAAAAGATGAAGTAACAATTGTGACTAAAAATGAAAATAAAGAATTAATGCAAATAATTTATTTTGATTTTGATCAATTCAATTTATCTGAAGTTAGTAAAGATAAAATAAAAAAATTTTTAAATAATTATGGAAGTTTTATTAATGAATATCTTGTAGTTGGACATACTGATACTAAAGGAACAAATAAATATAATTTATCATTATCAATCAAAAGAGCAAAGGTTGTAAAAGAAATTTTAATTAATTATGGAATTAATCAAAGTAGTATTAAAATTTTAGGCAAAGGTGAGGAATCTTTAGCTGTAGACACTCCAGATGACACCAAACAGCCCGCAAATAGAAGAGTGGAAATAAAAAAAACAAATTAACTTTTGTTTATAAATATTTTGGTATATTGAGCTTTTTTCAATGTATTCCAAAACTACAAAAAAAATAAATATTACTGTTAAGCCTTATTATCTTGAAGATCAATCTGAGCCTGAAGATCAGCATTTTGTATGGGCGTATAAAGTAACAATTGATAACCAAGGTAATGAAAAAGTACAGCTGGTCAACAGACATTGGAAAATTATTGATGCTAATGGTACTCTTCAAGAAGTACGAGGTAAAGGTGTTGTAGGCGAACAACCCATATTAAATCCAGGTGAAAAGTTTGAGTATACTAGTGGCACACCTTTAACAACTTCTTCAGGTTTCATGGAAGGAAGTTATGAGATGCAAGACGATGATGGAAATTCTTTTGATGTTCAAATACCTCAGTTTTCATTAGATACACCATTTGAAAATAATAAATTAAATTAATTCACAAATACAATGAGAGACTTTAGGTCAATATTAAATATAATTGGAATACTGATATGTATTGAGGCAGTAGCAATGCTGATACCAATGTTCTTTGATCTTTATTATGGTAATTATGATTGGTTACAATTTTTTTACTCAAGCTTAATCACATTTTTTATTGGTATAATTTTATATTTTTCATTTAGAAAAAAAAACATTAAGCTTGGAATTAGGCAGGCATTTTTGTTAACAATTTCATCTTGGTTAGTAATATCTCTTTTTGGTGCAATTCCATTTGTGTATTCATCATCTTCCCTTTCATATACAGATGCTTTTTTTGAGTCAGTAAGTGGAATTACTACAACTGGTGCAACTGTTATTAATAATTTAGAAAACTTATCAGAGGGTATATTAATTTGGAGATCTCTTCTTCAATGGTTTGGAGGAATAGGAATAATAGTTCTTGCAATGGCTATTTTGCCAACTTTACAAATTGGTGGAATGCAGTTGCTACATATGGAACATGATGATCCTTATGAAAAAACAATTCCTAAAGTTAATCGTTTTGTAATTGAACTATTTCTACTTTACGTATCTTTATCAATTATTTGTGCCTTTTTGTATTTTGTTAATGGAATGAAAGGTTTTGATTCAATTATCCATTCAATGACTACGATTTCTACTGGTGGATTTTCTAATTATAATGAATCATTTTCATATTTTAATTCATTTAAAATAGAAGGCGTAAGTATTATTTTTATGTTGGTAGGAAGTTTACCATTTGTCTTGTATTTGCAATTTTTACATAATCAAAAAAAATTGATTTTTAAAGATGATCAAATTAAATTATTCTTTCTAATTTTATTTATAATTATTTTGTTAACGACAATTTGGCTAACTACTAATCAATCTTTAGATGTAATTTCTGCTTTTAGAATTGCTTTATTCAATATTACATCAATTTTAACTGGGACTGGTTATACTAGTAGTAACTTTTCCAATTGGGGAAGTTTTGGCATTGTAATAATGATGATTATTATGTTTGTTGGTGGATGTGCAGGATCTACCACTGGTGGAATTAAAATATTTAGATTACAAATTTTGTTTAGAGGAGCAATTACACAAATTAGAAAGCTAACTCAGCCTCATGCAGTCTTAGTTATGCGATTTAATGGCAAATCAGTTAATGAAAATACTTATAACTCAATAATGGGCTTTTTCTTTATGTATATATTTTTATTTATTTTATCAGCAGTAAGTTTAAGCTTATTCAATTTAGATTTTTTAACTGCCTTTTCAGCAGCAGCTTCTGCAATATCAAATGTTGGCCCCGGTTTAGGTGAAATAATTGGACCAAGTGGAAATTATTTTTTATTAGATAATGGGGCTAAATGGATACTATCAATTACTATGATTATCGGAAGATTAGAAATTTTTACAGTATTAGTTTTATTATCTATGAATTTTTGGAGAAGTTAAAAACTTAAATAATCTCCCATATAAATTGATAACTGGTTTTTTGTTTCATTTATATAATCTCTCATTGCTGAAATTAATAAATCATTAATAATTATTTCAGTTTCATTTAAAGAGATATATTTTTTAGAAGTTGTAGATCGTGAAGTCTCAACTGTTGTATTGGCTATTAAATAACCACTACTATCATAAAGTTCATATTCAACTAAATAAAATAGTTCATAAATAAATATAGTTCTTTCCTCATATTTTTTAGATCCAACGTTCATTATTTCAGATTTTTTAATAGATGCATCTAAAATGTTTATAATTAACTTATTTTCATTTCCAATTTTAAGAATGTTTTGGCTATTCCATTCAGCCATTAGATTAATTGGGGATTTTTGTATTTGATCTTCGATATTAGATTTGGAAAATACAGAATTATATTTCTTCTTGATTTCAATTTGTTTAGCATTAATTGATATTTTTTCAAATCTAGATGTATCAATTTCAATTGGTTTTAATATTTCAACTGGTTGACAGGATAGAATAACAAACAAAATTAATAAAAAACTATTTTTCAAGTACATAAATTAATATCGCTTGTTGAATGAACATTCTATTTTTTGCTTGCAATAATGCAACAGAATTTTTACCATCAAGAACATCTGATGTTACCTCTTTTCCTCTTTTTGCTGGTAAACAATGCATAAAAATCGCATTATTTGATGCATTACTCATAATTTTTTTATTCACAGTAAAATTTTTAAAATATTTTTCTTTATTATTTTTTTCACCCATTGAAACCCAAACGTCAGTCATTACACAATTTGATTTTTTTACACCTTCAATAGGATCAGCAAAATATTTTAAATTTTTATTCTTTAATTTTAGAAATTCATTTTTATAGTGTTTAAAAATTTGATTTGGTACAACAACATTAAGGTTAAAATTATAAATATTTTGCAAATGAATGAGTGAACGCAAAACATTATTATAATCGCCTATCCAAGTAATACTCACATTTTTATAGTTTTTAAACCTCTCTTGAAGTGTTAAAAAATCTCCAAGTATTTGACACGGATGACTATATTCAGTTAGGCCATTTATTATTGGAAGAATATTTTCTTTACTTAAATTTACTATTTGTTTGTGATTATTATTTCTTATCATCAGACAATCAATATATTGACTTAATACATTAAGAACATCTTCAGCTTTTTCTCTTTTATTATCAAAACCAATATCTTTACTTTGCAGTTCTAAAACAAAACCCCCTAATTTTTGCATTCCTACATTGAAGCTTAATCGTGTTCTTAGTGACTGCTTTTCAAAAATTAAACCGAGAGTTTTATTTTTACAAGATAAAGAATATTTTTTTGGATTTTTTTTTATTTTTCTTGCAAGTGAAATTATTTCATCAATTTCTGTTTTTTTAAAATTATTAATATCAATAAAATGTTTCATTTATATAATTCTTTCATACTTTTTTTAATTATTGAAATTGATTTATCAATTTCTTTATAAGTTACAATAAGTGGTGGGGCTAATCTTACTGTATTATCTGCAGCAGGTACATTTAGTAATTTATTTTTTTTAAGTTGTTCAGAAAAATCTATATTGCTAATTTTTGTTTTAATTCCCAATAAAAGTCCTGCACCCCTAACCTCTAAAATAATATCAGATGTATTCTCTAATTTTTTTAAGTTTTTCCAGAAATATCTAGCTATTTTATCAACTTTTGAAAGAAATGTTTTATTAGAGATAATTTTTAAAACTTCTAAACCTACACTCATGGCTAACGGATTACCACCATAGGTTGATCCATGACTACCTTTAGTCATTGCAATACATGCTTTATTTATTGACATACAAGCTCCAAGTGGAAACCCTGATCCTATACCTTTTGCTACAGACATAATATCGGGTTTTATATTTGCCCATTCATGTGAGAATAATTTGCCTGATCTTCCAAATCCACACTGAACTTCATCAAAAAACAGTAAGATGTCATTTTCTTTACAAATTTTTCTTAATAATTTTAAAAAACTTAAATTAGCAGGACGAATACCTCCTTCTCCTTGAATTGGTTCAATCATTATACCAGCTGTTTTTTTATTTATTGCAGATATTAATTTCTTTTCATTATTAAATTCAATTTGTTTAAAACCTTTAAGCAAAGGTCCAAAACCACTAGAGTATTTTTTGTTTTTTTGCGCTGAAAGTGCTCCATAAGTTCTTCCGTGAAAAGCACCATCAAAAGTTATAATTTCTGTTTTTTTGGTCTTGTGATACGAATGATAACCTCTAATTATTTTTATTCCACACTCAATAGATTCAGTTCCAGAGTTAGTAAAAAAAACTTTATCTGCAAATGAATTTTTACAAAGTAATTTTGCAAATTGTTCTTGTTTTTTAATTTTATATAAATTTGAAACATGCCAAAGTTGTTCTGATTGTTTATTAAGTGCCTCTATTAGTTTAGGATGACAATGACCAAGAGAATTAACTGCTATTCCACTTGCAAAATCTAAATATTTTTTATTTTGACCAGTGTATAGATAACATCCTTCACCTTTTACAAATTCAAGATTTTTATTGCCATAGGTTGGCATAACATTTGATAAAAGTTTACTAGCCATATTTAAAATTTAATTTTATATCCTTTGCGAAACATAAAATAGCATAATAAGATTAATATAATATTAATAATTACTAAGAATATTGATCCTTGAATTAATGAACTGTCAGAAATACCTGTAAAAGCATATCTAAAACCATCAATGTTATAGAAGAATGGATTAAATGAGGAAACTGTCTGCCAAAACTCAGGGAGTCTCGAAATTGAATAGAATGTTCCTGATAAAAAAGTAAGAGGTAAGACAATAAAGTTAGTTATACCTTGTTGTTGATCCCATTTATCTGCCCAAATACCGACAATTGTTCCCATAGTACCCATCATTGTGCATCCCATTAATGTGAAAAATAATAACGCCATATAAGAGTATACTTGAAGAGGTACAAATATCATGACTCCTAAAGTTGTTACTATACCGCATACAACACCTCTACAAATTGAGCCTATAATAAATCCAAAAGCTAATTCTACATTGTTTAATGGGGCCATTAATATATCTACTATATTTCCTTGAAATTTCGATTGACCAATACTTGATGCTGAATTAGCAAAAGAGTTTTGTAGCATAGTCATCATTATTAGACCTGGCGCAATGAAATAAGGGAGGTCAATACCATTTATAGAATTTACAGACCTTCCGAGAGCTAAGCTAAAAACCGCTAAGAATAATAAAGAGCTAATAGCTGGTCCAATAACAGTTTGTATCCCTACCTTTAAGAACCTAAAAACTTCTTTTTTAACTAATGTGAGAAAACAGAGATAATTATAGTTAATCATATTAAGGGTTTTCTTTTAATATATTTAAATTATTTGTATATTAGTTTAGTGGATGACAAAAAACTCTTAAAATACGCCGTTGATTATTTAAGCAAATATAATTCTTCTAAGAATAATTTGGAAAATATACTTAAAAGAAAAATTTTAAGATTAAACATTACAAATTTTGAAAAGAGGGATCTCATTAATAAAATAGAAACTATAATAAAAAAATTAGAAAAAAATAAATTTATTGATGATGACAGATATACCTCAACAAAAATTCTTTCTTTATCAAATTCTGGAAAATCTAAGAATTTTATTTTAAACTACTTGATAAAAAAAGGAGTAAATAAATCTCAAATTCAAGATAATTTAAATTTAATGAAACAAGATAATGATAGTTGGGAGTTTGAAGCTGCAAAAATATTTGTTAAGAAAAAAAAATTGTTGGAGAAAAATGAAAGTTATGAAAAAAAACTAGCAAAGATGGCAAGAGCTGGTTTTAGCTATGATATATGCAAAAAAATATTAGGTTAGCTTTCCTTGATATGAATCTTACCCTCTAATAACCTTGCAATCTGTTTCGTAGCTTTAAATCTTTCAAAAGAAATTCTAATGATTGCAGTTAGAGGTGCGGCAAGAAGAACTCCAATAAATCCCCAAATCATTCCCCAAAAAATTAAAGATAAAATAATTGTAATTGGATGTAATCCAAAGCTCTCACCAAAAATTTTAGGCTCTATAAAATTTCCTACAATTTGATGTATAATTGTAGGTAATATAATTATTAGTACAACAAGTGTTGGATCATTATATTGCAGAAAAGCTATTGGTAGTGGAAGTAAAACAGCAATTACAGATCCAATCACTGGAATAAAATTTAAAATAAATGTTAAGCTTCCAAAAATAAAGGCTAATTCTAATCCTAAAAACCAATAAATTAATCCTGCAGCAATACCTGTAAAAGCTGATGTTAAAAATTTCGTAAATATATATTTTTTTACTAATCTAATAATATCATTCCATTCATCTGAAGTATTTTTAGGAGGAGTTCCTAACAATAAAAATAATGTTATAATTATAACTAGAAGAAATTTTGAAATAAAGTTTGCACTATTGCTTAGTATGACAGCCGCCCAATTAGTAATTGGTAACTCTGCAATTGTATTTCTAATTGTTTCCCTATCAATATCAATTTCAAATTCTTGAAGCTGTATTATGACTGCCTCAATTAAAATGATTACTTTT
Source organism: uncultured Alphaproteobacteria bacterium (assembly GCA_902521325.1). Lineage (GTDB taxonomy): Bacteria > Pseudomonadota > Alphaproteobacteria > HIMB59 > CACPNW01. The sequence continues at coordinate 33,944 of CABYRE010000001.1, read as the reverse complement.
TGATTATAGTCATCTGCAGACTCCAAGAATGTTGCTACTGAAGAAACAATGAAAGGGACAATAATTGAAAATAATAATACAATTAAACAAATACTTATTAAAACAGCGATAAATCTGTGAACGCGAAGATTTTGAGTCTGAAAATCAATTATTGGATCAATTAGTATTCTTAAAAGAAGTGCAAGCACAAACGGGATCATTATAGGTTGAGAAAAATTTAAAATAAATGCAACAGCGATGCTAGCTAATATAAAAAGAGAGCCAGAAATTACACGATTACTTTCGTTCATTATTTTTTTATTGATTGGGGATTAAAAATCTCAGTTTTTTCATCAGATAATTTTTCAACGTAAAGTGACTGACTTGGAAATGCAAAGCCTGCTTTATTATTTTCGACAATTTCTATTATTTTTACAGCAAGATTTTCTTTAATTTTTAAAAATTCAGCCCAGTCATTCGTAACAGTAAATGTTTGTACTAACATATCAATAGAGCTATCAGAAAAACTATCTATTCGAACATAGAAGCTAGCATTTTGATTTTTTGCAAAGTTATCATCTTTCTCAATTAATGTACTTATCTCGTCTCTAATTTTTTTTAATTGATTAATTGTGGTTCTATATTCTAATCCAATTAACCATCTTATTCTTCTATGATATCTTCTTGTATAATTAGTAACAGACTGTTCAGCAAATTTATAATTTGGCACCATTACTGGCGTTGAGTCAAATCTTCTAACAAGTGTAGACCTAAATCCAATTTGTTCAACAACTCCTTCAACTTCTCCAGAAACTAATATTACATCACCTACAGTGAATCTTTTTTCCATTAATATCATAATACCACTTATTAAATTTTTAAATAAATCTTGAGCACCGAGTGCTACTGCTACACCAAACAAACCTAATCCTGCAATTACAGGACCTACTCTTATGCCCCATAATTCTAATATTGCAACAGCGCCAAGGACAATTACAAGAATTTTTAATCCTTTAAGAGTCCAATCCACTAACGGTTTAGAAATTTTTGACTCAAATTTTTTTATTACAAATGAAAATGGTATAATCAATTGATGCAGTAACCAGAATATAAAAATTGTAATTAAAGATCTGTTTAGTAAATCTAAAAAATCTTGATTATTTTCAGAAATACCCAAATATGAAGAAGCTATAAAAAAGCCTATAACAACAGGTAAAAATTTTAATGGTCCATCAAGTACTTCAATGACAGCATCGTCAATTTGATTAGAAGTTCTTGAAACAATTCTTGATAATCGATTAAGAATAAATCTAGCAATAAGTCTTCTGAGTAAATAAAAAAATAGAAAAATTACTAGACTTATTATGATATCTGTAGCGTTTATGCCAAAAACACCATTATTCCAGACATCTAAAAAAAGATTAGTAAAACTATTGAATGATTCCATAAGCGATATATTTATACCAACTAACATGAAAATTAAATTTTTACTTGTTTTTTTGATTATGTTTAACTTAAAGAATACATTATTAGCAAATGAAACAGTGAATTTATACGATTTTTCATTTGAAGATATAGACGGCAATCAAGTAAATTTAGAGAAATTTGATGGCAAGCCAATTTTAATTGTAAATACAGCTTCGAGATGTGGTTTCACTCCTCAATATGCTGATCTCCAAAATTTATTTTTGAACTATAAAAATAGCGACTTAACAATAATAGCTACTACTAGCAATTCCTTTAATCAAGAGTATCAAAATAATGAGGACATCAAACAAATATGTTTAGTTAATTACGGGATAGGTTTTGTTACTTCATCACCAATGGATGTAAAAGGAATCAATGCTCATCCAATTTATGCATGGATTGAAAAGGAGTATAACGAAAAACCAAAGTGGAATTTTTACAAATATTTATTTGATAGGAATGGACAACTTATTAAATCTTGGTCATCTATGACAAAGCCAGATAGTTCGAAAATTACCAATCATATAGATCGTTTAATCTAAAAAAAAAGGGCAAATAAATTTGCCCCTTTTATAATATATTTATTTATTAATTACATCATGCCGCCCATGCCGCCCATGCCGCCCATGCCGCCCATGCCGCCGCCCATATCAGGCATAGCAGGTGCAGCAGACTTATCTTCAGGAGCATCAGCTACCATAGCTTCAGTTGTAATTAATAGTCCAGCAACAGATGCTGCATCTTGTAAAGCAGTTCTAACGACTTTAGTTGGGTCAATTATACCAGCATTTAGCATGTTTGTGTATTTGTCCATTTGAGCATCATAACCTATATTATGATCTTTACTCTCACGAATTTTACCCGCTACTACTGCTCCATCAACACCAGCATTTTCTGCAATTTGTCTCATCGGATTAAAGAGCGCTCTTCTTACTATATCAACGCCAATCTTTTGATCATCATTAGCAGTTTTAACTGATTTCAATGAATTTGTAGCATATGCAAGAGCTGAGCCACCACCAGGAACAATACCCTCTTCAACAGCTGCTCTAGTTGCATGCATTGCATCTTCAACTCTGTCTTTTTTTTCTTTAACTTCAACTTCTGTAGCTCCACCAACTCTGATAACTGCTACACCACCTGCTAATTTTGCAAGCCTTTCTTGAAGTTTTTCTCTATCATAGTCAGAAGTTGTTTCTTCAATTTGTGCTCTGATTTGATTACATCTACCTTCAATGTCTTTCTTTTTACCAGCTCCTTGAACGATAGTGGTATTTTCTTTGTCGACAACTACTCGTTTAGCAGTACCTAGCATTTCAAGATTAACATTTTCTAACTTTATACCAAGATCTTCACTTATCACTTGGCCACCAGTTAAAATTGCAATGTCCTCTAACATAGCTTTTCTTCTATCTCCAAAACCAGGAGCTTTAACTGCAGCTATTTTTAAGCCACCTCTGAGTTTATTTACAACTAAAGTAGCTAAAGCTTCACCTTCAATATCTTCCGCTATAATTAATAGTGGTTTGGTAGATTGAACAATTGATTCAAGCAAAGGTAACATTGGTTGTAAACTTGATAATTTTTTTTCATGAAGTAATACATAACAATCACCAAGTTCAGTAATCATTTTTTCTGCATTAGTTACGAAATATGGTGAAAGATAACCTCTATCGAACATCATACCTTCAACAACATCAAGTTCAGTATCTAAACTTTTTGCTTCCTCTACAGTAATAACACCTTCTTTACCAACTTTTTGCATTGCACTTGAAATCATTTTACCAACTTCAGCATCGCCATTTGAGGCAATAGTGCCAACTTGTGCAACTTCCTTATCAGTTTTAATTACTTTAGATTTTTTTCTAATTTCATCAACTACAGCATCTACAGCTAAATCAACTCCTCTTTTAAGATCCATAGGGTTCATTCCAGCTGCAACAGCTTTCATTCCTTCAGTTGCAATTGCTTGTGTTAATACGGTTGCAGTAGTTGTTCCATCCCCAGCGATATCGTTAGTTTTACTAGCAACGTCTCTAACCATTTGAGCGCCCATATTTTCAAATTTATCTTTTAACTCTATTTCTTTAGCAACACTTACTCCATCCTTAGTGATTCTAGGTGCACCAAAAGATTTATCCATAACAACATTTCTACCTTTAGGTCCTAATGTTACTTTTACTGCGTCAGCTAGCTTGTTAACACCAGTTAACATTTTTGATCTAGCATCTGATCCAAAAAATATATTTTTTGCAGACATTTTTTTATCCTCTCTAAATTTCTATTTCTTTTTCTTACCTGAAGTTATAATTCCCATGATGTCAGACTCTTTCATTATCAGAAAGTCATCACCATTCATTTTTACTTCAGTACCAGACCATTTTCCAAAAAGTATTTTATCTCCTTTTTTGACATCCAAAGGTACTAGTTTTCCTGTTTCATCTCTTGCCCCAGAACCAACTTCTAATACTTCACCTTCCATTGGTTTTTCTTGAGCAGTATCAGGGATAATTATGCCCCCTGCTGTTTTTTGATCAGAATCCACTCTTTTGACTAAGACTCTATCATGTAAAGGTCTAAATTTCATATTTCCTCTTTTGTTAACTAATTGAAATTAATACATTTTTTATTAGCACTCTCTTTATGAGAGTGCTAATTATTTAAGCATTATTAAAGTCTATTCAAGAAGAAAACAAAAAAAAATTTGAATTATTCAAAGTTATGATATTTTAAAAAAAATGTTATTTTTTAGTGTTTTTTTAAGAACTCTAGGTTTTTTAAGTGCAGTATTAATTTTTTTAATTATAGTTAATATTTTTCTACATTTTTCTAATGATTTGCAAAAAAGACATTTTGTAATGACCGATGGTACCGAAAGCTCCGATAATATAATCGCAAAAATCAATTTGAATGGGCCAATTTTTAATAACAACAGTGATGTTTTTGGAAACAATCTTTATGAATATATTGACCCTGCTCAAGTAAAATCTTATTTGGAAGAATTAAAACAGCTAAAAATTAATACACTAATTATAAATATTAATACACCTGGTGGAACTGTTAGTGCTACGGCTGAGTTGGAGCAAATAATTTACGAATTTAAGGAAGGCACTAATACTAAAGTATATTTTTTTACAAAAGAAATTTTGGCTTCTGGTGGATATTGGGTTGCAACTACAGGTGATAAGATATTTGCATCATATGGATCAATTATAGGTAGTATAGGGGTAAGTGGACCAAGTTGGTTTTATTATAATACGCCATTAAGCTTATCTTCTGGAATCTTTGGTGGATCTATTGAAACTAAAGATGGGATAGAAGTATTTAACCAAAATGCTGGAGAAGGTAAGGATTTGTTTAATCCATATAGGCGACCTAAAAGTAATGAAATTGAACACTTACAAAATATTATTGATGATGTTTATAATGACTTTGCTGCTAAAGTTTCTAAAAGTAGAAAAATTGAAATTTCCAATATAAAAAATGATATTGGGGCTTTAATTTATAATAGCAATCAAGCAAAAAATAATTTTTTAGTTGATGATATTTTGAGCTATGAAACACTTCTTGAATTAATCATTAAAGAAAACGAATTTGACGATTATAAAATTTACGAAAATAAAATTGTTAATTCCTTTCTAGGAAACCTATTGGCTAAATACAAAGGTCAACCTAGAAATAGGTATTCTTTCAAAAAATTTTGTAGAAGTTTAAAAACTAATATCAACGTTGTAATTCCAGTTTATTTGAAAAATTGTTGAATTAAATTACTTCACTGAGATTCTGAATTTTAACAATTAGATTTTTATAGTAATTACTTTGAGATAAAACATTAGTGTGAATATATTTTTTTGCTATAGGTGAATGATATTCAACATCAACTGTATCAGCGATTATTTTATTATGATTAAGCTTATTCATTAGTGCTAAGTTTAAATATCTGTCTTCAAGTGTTTTCTCGTTTTCATTAAAAGAAGGAGTTATCTCAAATATTTCTGTTCCAGGTTTACAAAATATAATATTTGCTAAATTAGAGCCATGAGGAGAAATTATTTTTTCAGCGTTAGAAAAAATTTCTATCTGCTCTTCTATTTCATATAATTGAGGGTTAATAACTCTATAACCTTTTTGTCTCAAAAGTGTTACGACATCACCCTCATTGATAATTTTTCTATAATTGGAATCTTCTCTGGTAACATATATTTTTTTACTTAATTCTACATTGGTCTTTGGATTTAAAAATTTTTTTAGTATTTCAATAGAAACATCAATATTTAAAAACTGAGGAAACTCTGAATCTATAAAGTAATAAAAATCATCGTCTAGAAACACAAAAGTGAATTCAATATTTAGAGATTGTAAAATACTTCCAATAAAATTTCTATATTTATTTGATGAATTTCTATGAATTGCTAGTTTCAGATTTGTTTTTTTATTAAAGAAAATCCTTGGTAAAAATTGTAATAAATTTGAATAATAATTATTACCCGCATTTGATCCAAGTATATAAAGGCCTTTAATATTTTTTAATGAATTTTTATTTTCTTTAAAATTATCAAAAAATTTTTGAGAATAAAAATGAGAAATATTGTTAAGATCTCTAGTGAATAATGATGAAAATGTTTCATTATGCTCAGTAATTGGAAAATAATAAAATGAATCAGAATAAAAATTACCTTGAAGTACATTGCAATTAATAGATAAATTATCAAAATTTGCGTTAAAAAATAAATTTGATAAACGTTTATCACTTTTTATTTTTGTGGAGTTTATATCAACAATCATTTTATTATTTTAATTAATACAGATTTGGTCAAATTTATATAATAACATTTTTTTTTGGCGCGCCTGAGAAGAGTCGAACTCCTAACCTTATGATCCGTAGTCATACGCTCTATCCAATTGAGCTACAGGCGCTTCTTATTTTTCAATCCTTTATCAACTTACTATTGAACATTCAATGTTCATGGTACCACCATGGTACCACCGTTTAATTATTTTAACATATTCTAGTTGGTTTTACACTGATTAGAACTAAAGATATTACTAACGTAATATTAAAATAGTTGGTATCGTCATTGGTTAGAAATTATATCTTTAAATTTAAATATATAATCTTCCCAAAATTGAATTTCTTTATCAAATTCAACTTTTAAAACTGAGCAACTTTCTGGGCTTTTATCTAGACCTTGACTAAATCTTTTAAATTCTGCTTTAAATAATAAATTTTCAGCAAAATCTTCCTTATCGCAAACCTTTTCACCTTCAAAAGAATAAGGGAAGGTGCTTTTGCAAAGATCTTTTAAAGTATAATCTTCATCACAAAAATAATTTTTATATGAATCGTATTTATTAATCTCCAATTTTGCCATTTCTAACTTTGTTACTGTTTCATTTTTTTGAGCATTACCACTTAAGTAATCATATATTTTTGGATAATTCATGAAAATAACGAACCCAACTAAAAAAAGAGCGTAGTAGAAAATATTTTTCATAATTAAAAAAATCCAATCTCAACAAGGTGAGTAAAAAATAAAAAGATACCAATTAAGATAACAATAGCTAAAATGGATTTAATAATATTTGCGATCCCTAAATAAAGTTCTGGAAAAGTATTTTTAAATAAAAAAAATAAAAGAAGTGGAGCACCAATAATAATAATTAAAAATAAATTTCCTGTTACTGCACTTAAAACGATGCAGAGATAATCATAATCAGGTGCGCAACCAGGATATTTCATAAATTAAAAAAATAATACTATAATTATTTATTTATTTTAACATATTCTAGATGGTTTTACACTGATTAGAACTAAACAATCTCCTTGGTTGATGATAGGATAATGTATGTCAATTTTTCATGTATGGAAAAGATATAATCTCAAATAAAATGAAAAAAAAAGAAAAAATACAAACAAAAAATTGGACTTATTTTGGTGAAGTAAAGAATAACAAACCTCACGGTAAAGGAAAAATGAAAACTAAAATAGATCCATATGATGATTCAATTATAGAAATTTACGATGGGGAATTTAAAAATGGAAAATTTCATGGAAAAGGAAAAATAACCGAAGAATTTGAAGATGGGTTAATACATACTGGCGTTTGGAAAAATGGTAAACCTGTTTCTGGAAAGACCATAGAGAAAGGCGGTTTTTCATACATTGGCGAATGGACAACAAATTGTTGGCCAAATGGTCAAGGTTTAAGAAAATGGGCAGATGGAACTTATGAGAATGGAATATTCAAAAATGATGTTTTTGTTGAGGGGCAAGTCCTATTAAAAGATGGATCAGTGCGAGTTGGAAAATGGAGTCATAATGAAAAAAAAGAGGCAACAATATACAAGTACTCTATGTTTGTTGATAAAAAAAAGAAGCACCAAATTGTATGGTACGGTGAATTTAAACATGGGGAAAAAAAATTTTTATACGGTGAAGGTGTAAGAATAGAGACTAAAAAATCAAAACCAACTTTATTTATAATAAGTATTGGCAGATTTAAGAATGGAAATCTAGAAGGCAAAGGAAGAAAAATACAATATAAGGATTCAAAATTGAGAAAACCAATTTGGTTTTTTAACGGTAAATTTAAAAACGATATAGAATATGGTGATGGAACTTCAATTCAAACACCTTTTGATCATCTTGATAAACTCAAAATGAAAGATGGAAAAATATTAGACATCAAAACATTCAAGTTAAATGAAGAGCAAATTAAAAAATTTTATGAAGATTACTATGATCAAGCCATAGATCTTTTAAGCTTTCAAAAATACAAATATAATCAATTACCTACTAAAATAAAAAAATTAATTAATTAATTATTCTTTTTTAATGTGAATGTATTGAAATTGTGATCATATTATAGGCTTATTTTTTTAATATGATAAGGTATTGAAATGTTAGCAAACCTTATAAAAATATTAATAATTTTTTGTTTTTTTGTATTAGTTTGCAGACATATTTCTTTTTTTTATCATAAATATAAAAAACTTTTCTACGTACAAGATACTAATTATAAAAATTTCTTTTTTTATCAAACTCCTCCCATGATTGTATCTTTTTATTTAATGATTTATTTTTGTGAACAAAACATAATTAATGGTGTTTTATTAATCTCTTTAATTTATCTTATTATGTTTAAATGCTTATATTATTTTATACCTTACATTCCTAACTCTTGGAGAATACGATTTGTAGGAGGCGGTAATGTTCAGTTGTTATTATTACTTATTTATTATCTTCTTGTAACTGTAATTTGTTTGACAGGTATTGAAAATGGAGCTTTTTAAAATATGGATAAAAAAATTTTCAAATGGAAAAAACTTGGTGAGGTTGGCGTTGATGGAGGGATAATAATTGTCTCCGATGCTGAAAATTTTCCAAAATACTTTAATCCTATTCACCTTTACTCACATGATAATCAAGAAGAATTTGATAATGCTAAATTACATAGAAATACAAAATATCCAGAAATGGAAAGTGTTGATTTAGGTGAATATGACCAAGGAAATGGTTTTATAGATGTACTAACTCACGATACTTGTTTTAAAATTGGAAAATATTCGGGTTATTCTGTTCCATGGCTTGGTGGTGATGGAACTTTTGATGTGTGGGGAAGATTTGTAGAGAATAAGATTGTTGATATTTTGATTTACTCCTTTGGTACATATAACACTTTATATGAAGATGAATTTGCAATTGAAAAAACAAAAGAGTTTTCAATTGATATTTACTCTGGAAGAATAGGAATAGATGAACCTAATGAGCTTGATAAAAATGGTTTTGTACAACCAGTATTAAATTTAGAATGTCCAAATAACAGACAACAATACGACATATTTGAACTAAGTTTAAAATTCAAAAGCTTTGGAACAGAATTATTAGGAACTCACATAGAATTAGAGCCAGATAATAAAATAACAAAAAATGAGATTAAAGAATTAATGAAGGAAATTATAAGTAATGAAGAAGAGCAAAATGCGTAAAGTAGGATATTTAATGCATATGGGTCAAACTGAAGAGGCTATAAAACGTGCAGAAAATTTATACAACACTGATTATAATTTTGATGCGTCATGTTATTTAGGTTGTTTATTTATTAACGGAAATAGAAAATACAAAATAGCTAAAGATTTAGACAAGGGAAGATACTGGTTAAAAATAGGAGCTGATCAAAATCATGCTGACTCACAATTTTTTTATGGTTTAAGTTTTTTACAAAACGCAAAAAGACCTGATGAATTTCTAAAAGCTTATTTTTATTTAGAAAAAGCTAAATCTAATGGATCTATTTATTCTCAAGAATTAAATGCTCACAACTGAATTTATTTATGGTTTGTCAGTTTGGATTTTACCAATTTTATTAGCAGCAGGATTTCATGAAGCAGCACATGCTTATACTGCTTTTTATTTTGGAGATGATACCGCAAAAAAATTAGGAAGAGTTACGCTAAATCCTTTTAAGCATATTGATAAATACGGTACAATTTTAGTCCCGTTAGTATTATATTTTATAAATCCATCTTTTATAATAGGTTGGGCTAAACCAGTTCCAATTAATTTAAATAAACTTAAGAATTACAAACGAGATTTTGGAATTATTGCTTTAGCTGGTCCTTTAATAAATATCATTTTAGTAATATTTTTTTTAGCTCTTTATTTTGTGTATGTTACATATTTTCCAACTGAGATTTTGTTTTATACAGCTGTAGGTGAATGGGTATACGACATGTTATATAACTTTATTATTCTTAATATGCTCCTAGCAATTTTTAATATGATACCCTTGAACCCACTAGATGGTGGACGAGTTTTAGGAATATTTCTTCCCAATAAATTAGCATATTTTTTAATGGTAAATGCAAAATATAATATTTTTATTCTACTAGGTATAATATTTATCTTACCAAGCTTAATTGGAACAGATATACTTTTTGATTACTATATTGAGCCTTTATTTACTCCCATTGATTATATTATTGATGCAATATGGGATAATAAAGAAATTTAACAGATGAAAAAAACAATATTCAAAATTCTTACAATTTGTTTAATTTTGTTAACTAAGCCTTTGTTAGCCAACACAGATCAAGAATACATAAATGAGTATAAACCTGAAATAGATAAATTTATTATAGATTCAGATCTTTATAACAAAGATGTTTCAGAATATAAAATCGGTTCGTGGAATGAATATTTTTATATTACTGATTCGTTCCATGATTTCGTTTTGCTTAAACCAACTCTTGAAGGTCTTCAAAATGTATTTCAGTTAGATGCCCACTATTCAATTACTGATATCAAAGTAGAAAAGTTTTTTGATGACTCTAATCTTACTTTTATAAGAAAAACAGGAGGTACTGGGATTCAAGTGCATGAAAAACATATATTATACATTGAGAATAACACTGTAGAAAATTTTAATTATGATGAATTTGCAAATACAAGTACAGGCAGTTTAGCTTTTGATTCATCGTATCTAGAAACTCTAGGCGAAAATGATAACCCCTTTGTTAATGTTGAAAAAAAAATACAAACAGAATTGTTAGACGGATTTATTTATTTTTACGAAACAATTTTGATAGAATCTAATCACTTAGAACAATATGTTAATAGCAGAGGCTATAAAGATTTAGAAAGATTTTATGATTATGATTATCAACTTGGCATATTAGAATTTAAACCAATCTTATCTACAATTATTTTTGAAGGAGGTTTTGGCGGTGGAGCTCCACCGTTTGTAGTATTACATGAATGTAATGTTCAACAATTTAAACCTGAGATAATTGAAAAATGTTTTAGTGAATATCCCAAAAGTTTAAGAGGAAAAGAAAATAGATATACAATCAATTTTCCAAATGAAAAAATTGGAAATATTAGTGATCAAGATTTAGAATTATTTGCCGATAAAAATTTATCTTCTTCACTTATAGCTTTCAAACAGGATTACCTTGATGATTTTCACGCCTTTAAAGAAGCTTTTTATAACTATGGAAGTGATTTAGATTTCGTAGTTAATTTTGATATATTGTCTATTGGCAATGATATAAGAATTATCACATATAAAAGCCGGACAACAACTGGTGTTTCAGGAAGAGCAACAAGTTATTTTATATACAAAAAAAATAATATGTGGGTTAAGCTTGATTGTACGATTGGTAATCATGGATATCATTTTTTTGTAATTAGTGATGATACTAAAAAATCACTTCAAGTTATAACTCCAACAAAATGGAACGAGCTTGATAGTTGTGCAATCAATAAGTAATTAACGATTATTACCACAGCCCTTAACAATCTCCTTAGTTGGTGTTAGGAGAAGTTAACGAGATATATTTTAGCCATAATTTTATTTATATTAATATTATGTTTGAAATTTTGATTATTGAGCTAATAATTATAGCAATAATAATAAATAAATAATGAAAAAATTTATTTTAATATTTATATTTTTCTTCCTTTCAACAATACCTACAAAAGCTAATTATGTAGAAACTGAATGGCGTATAGTTGATTTTGTTGGAAGTATGATTGTAAGAGATGAAAAAGAACTCTTTGGAAAAGTACAAACTATAATCAAACATAACATCAAAGGCCCGTTCTATAATTGCCAAGGTGGTATGTGGTGGACGTATAATAAATATAAATTAGAAGATTTATTTGCTAATCCAGAGTTTCATCTTTTGAAAGATTTAAATGATCAGCTCAATCTTGATGATAATATGTACTATGTTCATCGTTTAACTTGTAATGGTGTAGTTGAAGGTGATGCTATTATGAATTTTTATCCTTTTATCACCACTGATGCTAAAAATAATGCATATTTTATAATGGATGGAGGAGTATTTATTTTAGAGGATATTAGAAATAATAATTGAATAAAAATTAATTTTTACCCCAGCATTCTAAATAAACAGTTGATGGATTAGCATATTCATAAATTTCAGCTGTATTCATATTTTTATTTTCATTTGAAACAGGTATTTCAATACCGTTTGATCTCATAATATCTAAAACATATTTTGGTTTTACCGAGAAGTTCATATTTTGAGGAATTGTTCCAGCTGTTTCTAAAAACATCATTATATTTGCTGAAGCAACAGTTACTCCCACTACTTTACCATCCATTCCAATCGTTGGCCCCCCACTATTTCCTGGTTGAATTGCAGCGTCTATTTGAATTTTTGTTTCATCATTACCAATACCAATTAAAGAACTTATGATTCCTTTTGTAATTTTTGCTTCTGAGCTAATTTCCTTTCCAAATGGATAACCAATTACAACTATATCTTCACCTTGTTTAATTTCTGATTGTCGTAGATATAAAAAAGGATTTTTAGTTTTATCTGATTTTAACAAAGCCAAATCAATCTTTTTATTTACTGATATGAGTTCTATTGGGTTGTTGTTAAGTAAAACTTTATCACATTTTTCAACAACATGATTATTTGTAATTATATACCCATTATCATTAACATAGAAACCTGTTCCACTCCCAATAACTTGAGAAATTTGAGATTTAGGTTCTTTCTTTTGAGGAAGTTTAGCAATTATTTTTGGTTCGTCATTACCAATCACAACAACTTCTTTCTCTATATCAATATTTAAATCAAAATATTTTTTATTTTCTGAATCATAGATTGAAATGATTTTGTAATAAATAAAATCAAGAGGTTTCATAGGTTTTGCAGTAATATCATTTGCATCATGTTCTTCGCACTTAGTTGCACCAAACTTTATTAGCTCAGTTGAATCTGTGCAATATGTATAGTCAGAAATTGAAATACCTGAAGCACTTTCCCAACCTCTGTATGAGAAGTGTAAATTAACAAATTCATTATTATCTAAAAATAATTGATACGAAGAAGTATCTTCTTCATAGTATGTTCCACCTTCTACCCATTTACCATTTTTAAAACTACCTATTGGATTAGATTTTCCTAATTTTGATTTTTCAGGTGGAATCTTTGAAGTATCTTTAAAGGTAGCAGGAATACTTGTTGTAACAATCTTATCTGAATCGTATCTTCTTATTAATTTTTTATCAATACTGTTATATCTAGAGTTTTTAATACGTTTTAATTGACGAAGTTCAAATGTGTTTTTAATATTATCAATAACAATATAATAATTTTCTTCATCATTTTCGTTTAAAATATAAACATTTTCATTTGTGTCAAATTTTGCAAGCTTAATAATTGTTTTATCACTTTGTTTTATAAAATTAACTATATCCTTAGAAGAGTAAGCTAAAACATTTATTGGAAAAATTAAAACAACAATTATTGATATTAAACTTTTCATTATTTAGCTATCTGACATATGTTTCTTGCTTGGTATATTATAAGTGTATCAAAAACTAGTATCGTTAAAAAGGCATAAATAAATGAAATAGTATAAATTATTAGGACTGTAAAATTTTATTTCAACTTCTACAGTCCTAGTTTTTAATACTAACAGTCATTTTTTCTTAGACTGGTTATAATTCCAATGTTTAAAACAGCGAGTTTTGTTTCCTTGTTTATCTTCTTCCATGGTTAGATACCAAGTAGAAGCATGGCGTTTTTTGTATTTAAAACTCCCTCTTTGATTTACTTTTATAAAACCTTTATCTTGTAGTTCTTTAAAGAATTTAGATATAGATTCTTTTGAATAATTAAGTGGTTAGTTGTTCAACTTTTTTATTTGTTAGTTTCATAATACGTCCCTATTGCATGGTACCACCATGGTACCACCAAGTTTCCAAACGAATAGTATTCGTGATAAAAGAAAAATGAAAAAAGTTAAGAAATTAAAACATTCTTAGTAGCTATGACAAGTAAATCAAAGTCTAGAGTAATCGTATAATTATGATCCGTAGTCATACGCTCTATCCAATTGAGCTACAGGCGCTTAAAATATTATACACTTTATATAAATCGTATGCTACTTTATAAAAAAAATTAGTATGCAAATTGTAATAGCATTCATTTCGATAATAATTTTTAGCCAAGTAAGTAATGCAGATATTGGTAAAGAAACTGGTCTAGAAATTCCAAGGTACGTATCTTTAAAATCTAATGATGCAAATATTCGTGTTGGTCCAAGTAAGAATTACCCTATTGAAATTAAATACATAAAAAAATATTATCCCTTGAAAGTATTAGAAGAATATGAAGATTGGAGAAAAGTAGAAGATTTTCAGAAAAATTTTGGATGGATTCATAAAAGTTTAATTTCCGGTACTAGAACTGGCATTGTTTTGTCAAATGATAATAAAACTATTAAATTATTAAACACTATAGATGGCAATTTTATTGGAGAAATAGGAAAGGGAAATATTGTTTTTTTAGAAAAATGTAAAATTGATTGGTGTTTAGTGTCATTAAGAAATGACAAAGGTTGGATAGATAAAAAATATATTTGGGGTGTTAAAGAAAAAGAAATAATTAATATTAGCTTTTTCCAAAGATTTGATGATTTATATTGGAAGAGTGTTAACTCTCTAAACAAAATACAAAAAGGATTTTAAATTTGGCTGGGGCGGTAGGATTCGAACCTACGAATGCCGACTCCAAAAGGACGTGAGATAGTAATTAGATTTATAAATTTCCCAGACTCTTAGATTAATTTTTCTAAAATTTTTAAAAATGACCTTGTAAATGCAGCCAAAGTGCAGCCAAAATTTAATATTTTATTATTTTGAATTTTTAATATTGTTAAAAATGGAGATTATAAAATGTCATTAATGGTTTGGATTAAAGTTCATATTAAAGAAGGTAAAATGGATGAATATATAAATTTACATAACTCTCCAAATGGAAGAGCTTACACTTTATCTCAAGAAGGATGCAATAGTATCATTAGATCCATAGATACAGAAAATAAAAATGTTTTACTTTTAACCGAGGAATGGAATAACATGGATGATTGGGATAAATATATAGCTAAAAGAGAAAGTGGTGAAGAAGATGATAATTTTTTAAAGAAGGTTGAAAATCTTCTTACCGAGAAAGGTCATGAAATCACTTTTTCTGAAACAACTAACTAAAATCATTAGTGTTAATTTAAATAAAATTAAATTAAAATATAGCCGTGAATTAAATTATTTGTGAAAATTTAATCTCATACCCATTGGAGGATCTGCTGTACCGTAAACACCAATACTTTTTGCTAGTGATTTAATTTTTTCTTTACTTAAATAACTATTATCAGATGTGCAAAAGGATCCGTTGATATAGGTTAAATAGTACCCTGGATAATTTGACTCTAACATTGTCGAAAGGGCCACACAACTTAACTCACTTCCATTTTTGTGTTTAAAATCTGCAGTGCTGTATATTACAGCATTGCTTGCATTACCTTTTGTGCCTTTATTTTTTTTACTTAAATTGTAAAACTTACCATCACCTTCATGAACATTACAAATATGATCAAAGTAAGGTAACTCTTTTTCGTAATTTAAAGGAGGGCATAATTCAAAAGCTTTTTCACTTCTGACTTGACTATTTCCTATTGCTAAATCAAAACCAACAGAGGTTGTATTAAAAACTCTAGCATAGCTTAAGCCAGCACAAAGTTTAATATTTTCATCATCAACTAAATCAAATATTAATTGTTCAATTTCGATTGCTCCAATTCCTAAATTACCACCATTTTTAGAAAATGCTTTATAACCTTTTACATTAGCTTCATTTAATTTTTCATCATAGAAACTAAGACTTAAAGTTGATGGATCAACCTCCACCACATCTTTAGGATCATCAATAATTAGTATTTCTGCTGTGTCACACTTGGCGAAAACTTGATTAACTATTAAAATTGATAAAATAAAAATAAATTTATTCATAATTATATAAGAATTGATAACTTATTTTTTAATTATTTAAAAAGTAGTTTTCTCTCTAAGTGTCGCGTATGTGTCGCGAAAACTTATAATTCAGAAATGTTCACGGAAATATTGGCTGGGGCGGTAGGATTCGAACCTACGAATGCCGACTCCAAAAACCGGTGCCTTACCGCTTGGCGACGCCCCAAATTATGATTACTCTCTAGTATTTAGCTAAAAATAAGTCAAATTCTTCAAGTGCGACATTACCATAAAAAGGAACAAAAAGTAGAAAAAGTGATCAGTATTGATTCAAGATTGATTCAAAACAAGGGATTTACATTTTTAAAGCTAAAACTATTTAATTTTTATGAGAAAATTACTTGCTACAATTATATCTTTATCAATATTTTTACCCATTTCTCAGGTCAATGCAAATACAGAAAAATTATATGAGAGACTTGTTAATGATTGGTCTATTATTTTTCCTGATGGGAATAGAAATGCAGCAGGACCAAGATTTTTTAAATATATTTTAGATCAAAA
The DNA here is from genome assembly GCA_902521325.1 of uncultured Alphaproteobacteria bacterium. GTDB lineage: Bacteria > Pseudomonadota > Alphaproteobacteria > HIMB59 > CACPNW01. The sequence goes on along the minus strand of CABYRE010000001.1, from coordinate 17,142 downwards.
CTTAGAATATGAAGAGTTTATGCAATTTAACAAGTTATACTGTGCTGTTTCAGGCTCTCTAATTCCTCCAGATGCTCAACCAGATGAAATTTTTCTTACTAATTTAGAAAATGATGAAAGAATTTGTGGTCAATATTATAAATGTTGTTGGCCTTGCTTATGCGATGTAATGAAATATTCAGAAACAAAAAAAATCAATATTGATTTTAAATATCAATCGAAAGATATCTATACAATCGTTATTGATAATCCATGTAACAAAAATGATTTTCCCGAACTTGTTAATAGAGATTATTTTTGTAAAGGTAATGAATTAAATAAAGAATATACATACTCAGTAGATAATAAACTTGTCATTGGTCTATTACATAATGCAAAAAAATGTGATGCTTACGATTTAGATTATATAAAAAATGACCAAATAACTGGACCCATGTGCGAAGCTAGAAATAGTATGCCTCTTGAAGAACTTAATTTTGGAATGGGCGATATTTTTATTAGATTGGCAAATTGAAAATAGTTGAAATGCAAAAGTTAATTTTTATTTATATTTTATTGATATCTAATATGGCTAAGGCAGAATTTTTTTCTAATATTTCTGATATAATTGAAAATAATAATGATCGATTAAGCTATGGAGTTTCAGTAACTGACTTTAATAAAGATGGAACTTTTGAATTTGTTGTTGCAGGTTTTGGTTACTCTAATTTAGCTCTTAGCTATAAAAATGGAAAACTAATTAACATAATTCAAGATCCTTTATTCGTTGATGAAGATAGGAATACTATTGGTGTATCAGCTTGTGATATTGATCAGGATGGTTTTGAAGAAATTTATTTCTTAAATACTGATACGTATAGTGGAGAAAAAAAATACTCTGATAGATTACTGGATAACAATAACAAAATATTCGATTATTTTGAGTTAGAAAAAAATTTAGAAAATTTAAATTTAACCGCAGGCAGATCTGTTGTTTGTGTAGACAGAAATGGATCGGGAAAGTACGGCATATATGTTGCTAACTATGGGGGTCCTACGAGATTTTATGAAATTGATGATAATCAAGTTGAAGACTTAGCACCAATTCTTGGCATTGATCAAATCACAGGAGGAAGAGCTGTAATTTCAGGACATATTGTTTCTGATAACATGGATATATTTGCAGCTAATGAGAGAGGTCCGAATTTTTTATATAAAAATTTAAATGGAAATTTTAAAGATATTGCCATTGAAAAAAATGTCCAAGATACCTTTCAAAATGGTCGAGGAACTGCTTTAACTGATTTTTTGTATAGAGGTGAACTTGATATTATAACAAGTAATTGGGAAGGTTATCATCGTATTTTTGTAAAACAAAAAGAATCATTTCTCGATATGTCCTCATTAAATTTTAGATCACCAAGTAGAATACGAACAGTTATCTCGGCTGATTTTGATAATGATGGTTATGATGAAATTTTTTTAAATAATATTGGTCAACCAAACAAACTCTTTCGTATTATTGATGAAGGAAATTTAGAAGAAATTAGATTAGATGAAGCACTTGAAGCGCAAGGTCTAGGAACTGGTGCAGCTGTTGCTGATATTGATGGAGATGGTATTTTAGAATTACTTATCTCTCATGGTGAATCAGGAGCTCAACCATTGAGTTTATTTAAGGCAAATGTATCAAATACAAATTATATTAGAATCAAACCTCTCAATACCTTTGGTGCTCCAGCAAGAGGTGCAACTGTTACCTTACATACAAATTTAAGAAATCATGCCAAGACTATTGATGCTGGTTCAGGATATTTATGTCAAATGGAACCAGTAGCACATTACGGTTTACGTGAAGGTGAAGTAATTAAAAATGTATCAATCAAATGGACGAATGGTACAATTGAAAGTTTTGATATTAGTGATATAAATAATACATTCGAATTTAAGCAAGGAATATAATTTAAATGTCTATTGCCGAAACACTAAAAAAACCAGCTCCACGTTTTCATTGGAAATGTAAACATACATGGCGAAGAAGTGCTAAAAATACTTCTTGGTGTTTGCTAGGATGTAGCATTGGCGATTTTGGAACCATACTCTATTTTCAATTAACTGGAATTCCTTGGCCTACTCTTTACATTATGATCCTAGCAATCATTAATGGTATTATTACAAGCATCATTTTAGAGACTGTAGTTTTATCAAGACAAATGATTATCAGCAAAGCTTTTAAAACAGCCATAGGAATGAGTTTAATTTCAATGGTGTCTATGGAAATATCCATGAATGCAGTGGACTGGATCATTATGGGTGGCGCTAAACTTGTATGGTGGGTAATACCTATAATGCTTCTTGTAGGCTTTCTAACACCGTGGCCATATAATTATTACAGATTAAAAAAATATAATATTGCCTGCCATTAATTAAATTAATTCATAAATGAATATTGAAATTGTTTTAATTACACATATTTCCATCCCATGATTAGAATATTACTTACATTACTATTTATAAGTTCCACTTCATTTGCTGCTGGTACTAGCTATGATGATAGTGAAACAAGCATTTCAACTAGTGAACAAGTTACAAAGTTATACGATAAAGCTTACGAATTAGTTTATTACAAGAAATTTGATAAATCTATTAAATTGCTTGAAAAAATTGCTAAGCGTAAAGATCTTGGGGAAAAAAAAGCTGATGTATATAACCTACTGGGTTTTAGCTATAGAAAAAACAGTGAGCCAAATCTAGATAAGGCCTTTGAAGCATATAGAATTGCTTTAGAGGCAAATCCAGAACATTTAGGAGCTCATGAATATCTTGGAGAACTTTACATCGCCCTTGGTAATATGAATAAAGCTAATGAAATGTTATTAAAATTAGAAACAATAGCTGGAACTAATTCTATGGAATATAGAAAATTGAAAACAGCAATTGATAATTCATAAATATAACAATTGCTCTTTATAAAAGAGCAATTTTAACTAATGATAATTTATACTCTTAATTTTTTAGTAACAATCCTTATAGGGTCTATGATTTTCTTTATGGCTGTTGTCTCGCCCTCAGTCTTTGCCACATTAAGTACTAATGCCAGCAGTAAATTTTTAAGAATAATTTTTCCTCGAATGTTTTTATTTGGGTTTGTAATAGCTTTTTTATGTTTAATCCTAAGTTATATTTCAGGTAATATTTTAAATTTTATTTTATTAATAGTAGTGGCTGTAAGTTTTATTATTAATAGAAATTATTTAACACCCAAAATTAATAATTTTAGAGATAAAGAATTAGAAGGCGATAAAAAAGCATCTTCAAGTTTTAAATATATGCATTTGCTTTCAGTTTTATTATTTGTATTGAATTTTGTAATTCTAATTGGGATCGTAATTAATAACTACCTTAATTATAATTTATAAACTTTATCCTGTCCCACAGGGTAAATACTCAAATTATTCTTACCTAATACATCACTTATTTGTTTAGAATGGATATCCAATCCACCCGTTAAAATTCCAAAACTCGGTAAAATGAATATTTTTTCATTATGTATAAAGCATGTTTTAAAAATAGTTTTTCCTCTGTGTGAAATTTTTACCTTTGGATGATAGTGACCACAAATTTGAAATAAAGATGTTTCGATAGGTATGTGTGTAAATAATAATTTATCAATTTTGTAATTTGTAAAATTTTTAAAACCTTCAATTTGTATATTTTTATCATGATTACCCTTGATCCATATGAAGTCAGTATTTTTCATATATTGACTAAGATTTTTATGATCTTGATCTTTTAAACTCAATGTTGAAAAAACATCATGTAATAAATCACCAACTATAATTAAATTACTTGGTTTAATCTTATCTAAACTAACAAAAATTTTGTTTAATATTTCTTTTGTATCATACGGAGGTAAGAATTGCTTATTCTTTGCATAACTAATAGATTTTCCTATATGTAAATCTGATACGATCAGAGTATTTAATCTTTTCCAATAAAGAGATTTATCTGGGTAAGCATGAAATTCTTCATTACCAAAATTAATTAATTGATAGTACATTAGCCTCTTTTAATATTTCATTTTCTAAATCCTCTAAAATATATTCATCAGTTTCCTTTTTTGATAAATTTTCTCTATTTATTTCAAGAATAATTGGAACAGCCAATGGTGAGATACTTGTGAGTTTTTTTAATATAATTTTTTTATCAATTTTTTTTAAAATTTCTTTAAGTCTATCATAATCAATCATATTCTTTTTTGCGTCTTCATATGATGATTTTAGAAGAATGTGATCTGGTTCATTTTTTTTGAGAACTGTATAAATTAGATCAGAACTAAATAAAACTTGCTTTCCAGTTTTTTCCATCCCTGGTAACCTTCTTTCTATTAAACAGGATATAATTGCATTATCTCTAAACAATCTTTTGACTATTGAAGTTTCTTCAAGATAATTATCTAAATGTTTATTTAACAATCCTAAATTTAGAATTGTTTTAATTTGTTTAACTTCTTTTAAAGACCATAAAACAATAGCATAATCATTTGCGACAAAACCTAGAGGTTTATAGTTAAATTCCTTAAAGCCTCTTAGCAATAAAAATCCTAGTGTTTGATTGGCATGCCATCCTGCAAAAGTATAGATAACAGTATAAAAATTTTTTTTTCGGGGGAATTGTTCCACTAGATATTCATCTTTTTTAGGAATTTTAGATGCATTTTTTTGTCTTTTTAGCCATTCAGTAATTTGCTCTGGATATAAATCCCACATATTACTTTTTGCCAATAAACCCCTAACTGAGTTAGCCAAATTTGTTGATAATGGCATTCTGCCTCCAGAGTATGATGGAATTTTTGAAATTAAAGATTTACTTCTTTTAACTTGTACTAAATTATTTTTCATTGATTGAAATTCTAGCATTTGACCGGCAAATATAAATGAATCACCTTGAGAAAGATTTTGAATAAAAACTTCTTCTATATTTCCTAACGTTTTTGTTCCAAGTTTTATTTTTAACATAGGACTTTCAATTATTGTTCCAACATTCATGCGGTATTTTCGTGTTTCTCTTCTATTTACTAGCTTATAAATATTTTTATTTTCTCTCAATTGAAAAATTCTCTTAAATTGATCATAATTTTTTAAAACATATCCGCCATCTTGTATGAGATTAATCAATTGTTTAAAGTCATTAAGTTTTAATTTTTTGTATGGATATGCTTTGATAATTTCTTTGTAGAGATCATTAATTTCAAATTGCCCCGCACAAGCCGTTGCAAAAATATGTTGCGCTACAACATCAAAACTTCCTTCTTTTAAATCTATTTTATCTAAGTTATTTTTTTTTATTTCTTCAATAGCAGCTATTGCTTCGATAAATTCAAAACGATTAGTGGGTACTAAAATTGCTTTTGAAGGTGTATTTAAATTATGATTTGATCTTCCTACACGTTGTAATAATCTATTAATTCCTTTAGGTGCTCCAACTTGAATAATTTTTTCTACATCTCCATAATCTAATCCGAGTTCTAAAGAAGAAGTCGCAACAACACAGTCAACTAATCCTTTGCTAAGATTATTTTCTACTTTTAATCGTAAGTTTTTTTCTAATGAACCATGGTGAACAGCAATTTTTAATTTTTTCTTATTAATTAGCCATAAGTTTTTAAACATATATTCGGCTTGCGCCCTCGTATTAACAAAAATAATAGTTAATTTTGATTGCATTATTTCTTTATAGATTTCATTAATAGAATACGTAGCCATATGACCAGACCAAGGAATACGTTCTTTTGATTCTAGAATTTTAATCTTAGGTAAAACTGAATTTTCATAAGAAACTATTTTTGGTTTTTTGCGGCAAAGCCATTTTTTGGCGTCTTGTTTATTCTTAAGAGTTGCTGACAAACCTATTCGTTGTAAATTTGGAGAGAAAGTTTGTAGTCTTTCAATATTTAAACTTAGAAGATCGGCTCTCTTATTATCCAAAAAAGTATGTATCTCGTCTATAATTATATATTTTAGATTGTGAAAAAATTCTTTTGCATTCTCATATGAATTTAATAATGCAAGTGACTCTGGAGTTGTAATAAGAATGTTAGGAGGTTTTTGTTTTTGTTTTTGTTTTTTATATGGTGTTGTGTCGCCTGTTCTTACTTGAAATGAAATATTTAAATCAAGCTCTTTAATAGGTTTCTCTAAATTTCTCACAATATCATTTGCAAGAGATTTTAACGGAGAAATATAGAGGGTATGAAGGCCTTTAAATTTTTTTAATTTTATTAAATCATCTATTGGATTAATAAATCCTGTCAAAGTTTTGCCAGCACCAGTTGGGGCAAATACAACAACATCAGATCCACTTCGAACATGCTGAAATGTTTCAATTTGATGAGGAAACCAGAACCATTTTTTTTTCTTCATCCACTTGTTTAGGGGGTGTAATAATAAGGGATTCGATTTATTTATATTCATATGGATTTCATTAATCATCAGTTATTTATCAAAGATATTAATGTACATATAGATCCAATATTGCCTAAAAAAACAGCAATTATTACGCATGGTCACGCAGATCATGCAAGATTTGGACATGATCATGTTATTGCTACTAGGCAGACAATAGACATAATGAAAATTCGCTACGGAGATAAATGTGCGAAGAAATTTACTCCTCTTAAATATGGGCAAAAATATTCAATAAAAAACTATGATTTTACTCTTTACCCTGCAGGACATATTTTGGGAAGTGCTCAAGTTTTAATTGAGAAAGATAATCATCGTTTAGTAATCACAGGTGATTATAAAGTAGGAAAAGATGAAACATGTAAAAATTTCAAACTGGTTAGATGTGATACATTAATTACTGAAGCAACATTTGGCTTACCCGTATTTCAACATCCAGATCCAAAAGATGAAATTCAAAAACTTATTCAATCAGTAAAAATAAATAAAAATAATTGTCATATTGTTGGTGCATATGCACTTGGAAAAGCACAAAGGGTAATGAATCTTTTACGCCAACAGAATTATAATGAAACAATTTATATTCATGGATCTCTAGAAAAATTGTGTAAATATTATTCAAAAGAAAAAATTAATATTGGAAAATTTGAAAAAGTTTCATCTAAGGATAAAAGTTTTTATGAGGGTAAAATAATTATTGCCCCTCCATCAGCATTAAAGGACCGTTGGTCAAGACGGTTTGCTAATCCTATTATTTGTATGGCTAGTGGATGGATGACGGTTAAACAAAGAGCAAAACAACAAGGTATTGAACTTCCATTAGTTATTAGTGATCATAGTGATTGGAATGAATTATTAGATACAATTAATAAATCAAAGGCAAAAAATATTTTAATCACACACGGTCAAGAAGAAGCTTTAGTATATTATTGTAAAAAACAAAATCTTTTATCTAAACCACTTTCCCTCCAAGGAAGAAGTGATGAGGAAATAGAATGAAAAAATTTTCTTCCTTACTTCATAATTTAATTTTAACACCAAGTCGAAATACTAAAATTAAGTTACTTCAAGATTATTTTAAAACACTAGATATCAACCGTGCATATGCTCTTGCAATTTTATCTAACCAAATTTCATTTCAATTCATTAAGGCATCTAAACTGAAAGAGCTTGTTTATGAACAAGTGGATCAACATTTATTTGATTACTCATATGACTATGTTGGAGATTTAGCAGAAACAATATCATTAATTTGGCCAACAAAAAAAGATGGTAAGTCACAAAATTTATCTACTTTAATAGAAATAATAAAAAGAATTAAAAAGTCTGAAATTAATAAAGAATTTAGTAAAATTTTGAGTCAACTATCTAATAACGAAAGGTGGACTTTAATTAAAATTTGTACAGGTGGGTTACGAATTGGAGTCTCTGAAAGATTAGTAAAGACTGCTCTAGCTGATCTGTATGACAAATCTGTAAATGAGATTGAAGAAATTTGGCATGGTCTTGAATTTCCATATGAGAATTTATTTCAATGGTTAAAAAATGAAACATCAAAACCAAAAATAGATTTTAAAAAATTATTTCACCCCATGATGCTTGCTAATCCTGTTGATGAAGAAAAAGATTTTAAAAGATTGAACGCTAGTGAATTTCAAGCAGAATATAAATGGGATGGAATTAGGGTTCAGCTAATGACTTCATTAAAAAGTGTGTCACTATACTCGAGAACAGGTGATAATATATCATCGGCATTCCCAGAAATAATTGAAAATACTAAAGGTGATGCCGTTATTGACGGTGAATTACTTGTGGGAAAAAGTTTTAAACCTTCTAGCTTTAATGATTTACAACAAAGGTTAAATAGAAAAAAAGCATCAAAAAATCTTCAAGAAAAGTTTCCTGTTTTTATTCGAGCTTATGATATTCTTTTTTATAAAGGAAAAGATCTTCGCAAATTATTTCTTTATGAAAGAAGAAAATATTTAGAAAAATTTCAAAAAGAAAATAAAAATAATCAAATTGATTTGTCATCAATAATAAAATTCAAAACTTGGAAAGAATTAACTAAATATAAAAATAATGTTCATGATGATTTAAATGAAGGTGTAATGATTAAACTTAAAAATAGTGAATATTTACCAGGAAGAAAAAAAGGGTATTGGTACAAATGGAAAAAAAACCCAAAACTAGTTGATGCTATTTTGATGTATGCTCAACGAGGACATGGTAAACGATCATCATATTATTCAGATTTTACTTTTGGTGTTTGGAAAGAAAATGAATTAGTTCCTATAGGAAGAGCGTATTCTGGTTACACAGACAAAGAACTATTAGTTTTAGATAAATTTATTAGAAATAATACTACCAATAAATTTGGTCCTGTAAGAGAAGTAAAAAAAGAAATTATTTTAGAAGTAGCTTTTGACGATGTCTTCCCTAGCAGTAGACATAAATCAGGTGTTGCCATGCGTTTTCCTCGAATTCATAGAATTAGGTGGGATAAGCCAACGAATGAAGTGCTTTCAATTGAAGAATTTAAAAAAGAATTTAAAATAGGTTAATCAAATTATTTTCACTTAGATGTGTCCATAAATTTGAAAAGCTTTGTTGAAATTTTTTTTGTGCATTAACAGCATACTCTTTTTTTTCAAATACACTATAAATACAAGAACCACTCCCAGTTAGTCTTGAAAATATAACATTATCAAAATCTTCTAAAAAATCTATTATGGATAAAAAATCAGGTTCATTTTTTTTAAGAATTTTTTCAAAATCATTTCCAGAGTCTTGGTCATTAATTTCTTCTAAATCAAAATCAGTATTATAATCAAAATCTGAAGGTTGAAATGAATCATACATTTTTTTTGTCGAACATTTGAAAGATGGTCTAATTAGTAAGAAATAATATTTTGGAAAATGAACGTTAGCAATTAAATCACCCCTACCTCTAACTAGAGCATCTTTTTGATTCAAAAAAATAGGAATATCAGCACCGAGATCAACATAATCAAAAATATTTTTCTTTTTTATTAACTCAAGATTTTCTAAAATTTTTATAACACTTGCGACATTAGATGAAGCAGAACCTAAGCCAGCTTCATAAGGAAAATTTTTTGATATAGTAAAAAGAAGTTTAGGTTTATCTTCATGTATATAAGTAAATAATTTATGAATAATACAATCCTCAAATAGATTATTTTTTGGAGCGAATTTACCTGTATAGATTACTTCAAATTTATTGTGAGGTTGAACAGTTATCTCATCGCAAAGATCAATGAATGTTATACCAGTGCGAATATTATGATAACCATCATCCCTTTTATTTATAATCTTTAAAAATAAATTAATTTTGGCAGGTGATTTTTCAATTATTTTATCCAGCATTGATATTATCTAATTTGCTTTGAACATCTTCAGTTATTTCATCTTCTGGTTCAGCCAACTCTAGTGCTTGTTGCCACAAATGAATTGCTTCTCTTTTTCTATTCATAGCATAATAAATATCGCCAAGATGGTCTAGAGATATTGCTTCGCCAGGTGCAATATCTATTACTTTTTCCATTAACCTTGCAGCCTCTGGAAGATTATTTTTTTTAAAATGAGCCCACGCTAAACTATCGATGATATAAAAACTATCAGGGTTAGCTTTATATGCTTCCTCTAACATTTTTAACGAACGATCAAGTTTGATATCTCTTTCAACCCAGCCATATGCAAGATAATTTAATACATTTGGTGTACCTGGCTGCAGTTCTAATGATTTTAAAAAATCTTTTTCTGCAAGTTCCCAGTTATCTTTTCTTTCATAACAAATACCCCTCATGTAATATATGTTCCAAAGATCATCTTGATTTTCTTTAATCATTTCATCATAAATTTTTAATGCTAAGTCAAACTTTTTATTGTAACGATAAAAATCAGCAAGAACTCGTTTAAGTGAATAATTATTATTATTATTTTCAACTATAGATTTTATTTGTATTTCAGCTTCTTCGTAAGGACTATTAAACAAGAAATGACGAGCAAGATTGTTTTGTGCATCAAGATAAAAAATATTATTTTTATTAACTTGTTTGTATATATCTACTGCGACTTGATGCTGACCAACCTGATCGAATAACTCAGCTTTTATTATAATTGCTCTATCATTTTTAGGATCAATAATTTTTGCAAGAGATATATAAAATAACAAAAAATTATAATTTAAACGTCTTTGTTCATTATTCGAATAAGAAGAAGATACAATCTCAACAAGCGCCCTACTTATAGTATCAATATCTTTAAGTGTATTATTTGAAAAAAAAATAAATTGTAGTACTTCACTTGGTTGTTCTAAATTTTTTCTAAGCTCGATAATTTTATTAAATTTTTCTTCTTTATAAAATGATGCAGCTGTAATTATGAGAGCTTCGGCATTATTTTTATCCTCGGTTAAAATATTTTTGGCAATTTTTGATGCTAAATCGATATCTTCGGTAATTATAGCTGCGATAGCTTTATCCAAAAGACTATCTTCTGATAGATTTACTTCGTCTATATCAAAATTAAGAAGAGACGAGCTATAATCATAATTTTCATAAGCTGATTGAGAAATTAGAAAGGATGAACTAGTTAATGCAAAAGCACTGGAGTTAATTATTAAAATAATTGAGATAATTTTTAGTTTTTTAATTAAATTAATCATTTCAAAAATACTAGAGTTACACTATGAGTAGATAATTGTAATTTTCCATGAATCAATCAAATAAAAAAAATTTAGAATTTATAATTAATTCTGGGATAAACTACTTCCTCCAGGATTCTCCTAGAAACTGGTTTGAAAATGAGAAAAAATTAGAGCAGTCTGGTTTTCACAAAGATACTGGGGATAAAAAAACTCAAATTGATGAAGTTATAAAAGATTTAAAGAATCATAAATCTTCTCTTCAAAAAACGGCGACAAAGTTAGTAGTTTATGATGGTAACTTAAACGCAAAAGTAATGTTAATTGGTGAAGCGCCAGGTAGAGATGAGGATCAACAAGGAATTCCATTTGTTGGAAGAGCCGGACAACTTTTAAATAAAATGCTTTTGGCCATTAATTTACAAAGAGAAGACGTTTATATTACTAATGTGGTTAATTGGAGACCACCTGATAATAGAACGCCTAATGATAATGAAATTTTAGAATATTTACCCTTTTTACAAAGACAAATTGATATTATTAAACCTAAATTTATCTTCCTATTAGGCGGAGTTGCAGCAAAAGCTATTTTATCAACACCTCTTGCGCTTGGAAAACTCAGAGGCAAGTGGCATGAATACAAATCGCTTAATTTAGAACAAGGTATTCCTACAATAGCATCCTATCATCCTGCTTTTTTACTTCGATCTCCTCAGTATAAAAAACATTCTTGGGAAGATTTACAAATGTTACAAGAAAAATTGAAAAATGAATAACAAAAAATTTTTCATTATTTGTTTTTTTTTCTTTGTAATTTTTTCAAAACAAATCTTTGCGTATCAGCAAGATATTGTTATCAAATACGATAATATATTTTCATCTAAAGTTCTAAGTGATGAAGATATATATAATTATCAGCAAGCTTACAAATTTCAAGAAATATGCAAATGGAAAAGTGCAAATAATTTTATTTTAAAAATTAAAAATAAATCTTTGCTTGGGCATATATATGCTCAGAAATTTTTGCATCCTAATTGTTATCGATCAAAGTATTTAGAATTATATTATTGGCTTAAAAAATATAATGATCATCCTCAAGCTAAACAAATTTATAAATTAGCTATTAGACGAATGCCAGCTGGTTATAAAAGTCCAACAAAACCCTCTAATCCTATTGGTATAGAATCAGAGCAGGTAACAAGTAAAAAAACTAGTAAATATAAAAGTTCCAAAAACCTATCAAACAGTCAGAAAGCTGAGAAAAGAAAATTAATTAATGGAATCAAATCAAGAGTGAATAAAGGATGGCCAACTGGGGCAGTACAACTATTAAACCAAAGAGATGTAGATCTATTATTAGATCAAGTTGAAATAGATCAACAAAAGGAATTAATTGCCAAAGGATATTTCTTAGCAAATAAAAATGATTTAGCAATTCAATATGCTTCTGAAGCTCTTGTTAATTCTGCTAAATATGTCCCATATGCAGCTTGGACGGCTGGTCTATGTTCTTGGAGATTAGAAAAGTATGAAGATGCTGCAAAATATTTTTCTCTTTTTTCGATTAGTTTAAAAGATGATGCGTGGCATCAAACATCAGGTAGTTTTTGGACAGCTAGATCATATGCAAAACTTGGTCGCTATGATGATATTAATTTTTGGTTAAAAAGAGCATCAAATAATCCAAATAGTTTTTATGGAATGCTTGCACTTGAAATCTTGGGCGTAGATAAAAAAATAGAATGGGTAAAGCATACTGATCTTAATAAAAATAATAGCACTATCTTAAATATACCAGCAGGAAAAAGAATACAGACATTAATACAAGTTGGATTTGCTGATGAATTAGAAAAGGAAATTGTTCATATTAATTCCATTTTAAATAAAGAAATAGCAAAGGAGTCTATTCAAATTGCTGAAAATTTCGATCTTGCCTATACACAATTAAAAATTGTTAATAAGCTCGAAAATTTTGGAATGGATGTTCCAACCTATCTCTACTACCCAACAAGTATTTGGAAACCAAGAGATGGTTTCAAATTAGAAAAAGAATTACTGCATGCCTTTATGCATCAAGAATCTATGTTTAATATAAAAGCAAAAAGTAAAGACGGTGCCATAGGTTTAATGCAGGTATTGCCTTCAACAGCTAAATTTATTACAAAAAGTAAAGACGTTAAAAGAAGCAATAGTAATATTCTTAAAAATCCAGAAATAAATTTAGAGGTTGGGCAAGAATACCTTACTTATCTTCTTGATCTAGAACAAGTTTCAAGAAATCTTATATTTTTAGCAGCAGCTTACAATGGTGGTCCAGGGAATTTACAAAAATGGAAAAATGAAACAAACTATATGGAAGACTCACTCTTTTTTATGGAAAGTATTCCATCAAGAGAAACACGGTGGTTCATTGAAAAGATTTTAACAAAATATTGGATTTACCAAAATAAAAATAATAAGGAAATGCGTTCCTTAAAAATGCTGGCAAATGGAAATGATCCACTCTATTAATAGGTTATGCCAATTGATACTTCTTTAGATTTTGTTCCTATAAACATAGCTGTTATTACAATTTCAGATTCAAGAACTAAAGAGAATGATACATCTGGAGATACATTAGAAAAGCGCATTACTGATGCTGGTCATAATATGATTAAACGAACAATTATTCCAGATGATGTTTCTCAAATAAAAGATACGTTAGATGCAATGTCAAAAGAAGGGGAAATTGATTGCATAATTACAACTGGTGGTACTGGTTTAACAGGAAGAGATACAACACCAGAAGCTGTTAAAGAAATTGCAAATAAACATATTGATGGATTTGGGGAATTATTTCGACAAGTTAGTTTTGAAAAAATTGGTACATCCGCAATTCAATCACGAGCTGTTGCCGCGTTAATAAACAGTACGTATGTTTTTTGCTTACCTGGATCTACAGGAGCATGCAAAGATGGATGGGATGAAATATTACAATATCAATTAGATATTAGACATAAGCCCTGCAACTTTGTTGAAATCATGCCAAGACTAAATGAAAAATAGTGGTTGATTTTTTAATCGAAAAATCAATTGATGGACCGGTTATTGGTTTAGATGAAGTAGGACGTGGACCCTTAGCAGGACCTGTCGTTAGTTGTGGTTGTCATTATCTACATTATGATGATTTAGAAACAGAAATTCCAATAACTGATTCAAAAAAACATACACCTAGACAAAGAGAGAAATTATTTTTATTTTTTAAAAAACTACAAAAAGAGAATAAACTTCAATACCACCTGGGGTATGCAAGTGTAGAAGAAATAGATAAAATTAATATTTTAGAAGCAACAAAATTATCAATGAAAAGAGTATTAAATAAATTTAGTATTGATAATCCTAATCTTATTATTGATGGAAACTTTTCATTAAATTATAAAAATGAAAAATCAGTCATTGGAGGAGATAAAAAATCATTATCTATCGCAACTGCTTCGATTATAGCAAAAGTTCACCGCGATAGATTAATGAATATTCTTCATAGTAAGTTTAATTATTATCATTGGAAAAGTAATGCTGGTTATGGAACAAAAAAACATATCGAGGCAATTCATAAACACGGAATAACCCTCTTCCATCGAAAATCTTTTGAGCCTATTAAATCATTATTAAATAAATAATTATTACTATTCAAACCATGCAAGTAATGCATACCAATTATTATTTTATTATGCTTCAAAAAGATGCGACAAATATTATATTGATATTAAGTTTCATCATTCCTCCCATTTGATGATCTATTATAGGGGTCTTCGGACCCCTTTTTTTATGTTTTAAGCCAATATTTAAGGTTATCCCTATCTAAAGATTCCCTCTGTTGATAACTCAATTGACCTGATTCCATATCTGCTTAAAGATTCTATTTATCAATTATGAAGAAAAATCAGATCATTTTAGGCGATTCCATCAAGGAAATTAAAAAATTAAAGGATCATTCTGTTGATCTTATTTTTGCTGACCCACCCTATAACCTTCAATTAAAAGATACGTTATACAGACCAGATCAGACAACAGTAGAAGCTGTTACACAGGATTGGGACAAGTTTAATACGTATAAAGAATATGATCAATTTACCAATTCTTGGCTTAGCGAATGCAAGAGGATATTAAAAAAAGGTGGAGCACTTTGGGTCATAGGAAGTTATCATAATATTTTACGTGTAGGTTCTACGATACAAGATGAAGGTCTGTGGATTTTAAATGATATTATATGGCATAAAACAAATCCTATGCCAAATTTTCGAGGGACGCGTTTTACCAATGCCCATGAAACTTTACTTTGGTGTACAACGTCACGTGATGCAAAATATACTTTTAATTATCAAAACTTAAAAGAGCTTAATGAAGGAAAACAAATGCGAAGTGATTGGTATATTCCAATTTGTTCTGGAAAAGAACGATTACGAGAAGACAATAATCAACGATCACATCCCACACAAAAACCAGAAGCTCTACTCTACCGAATTCTATTAGCTTCTACAAATAAGGGTGATCTTGTTCTTGATCCATTTTCAGGAAGTGGAACAACAGCCGTTGTTGCTAAAAAATTACAACGAAATTTTATTGGTATTGAGAAAGATAAAGAATACGTCGAGCTATCTAAAAAAAGATTAAGAGCTACAAAGGTCTTAAAAGAAGATGTGATTGAACTTACCAAAAGTAGACGTGATTTACCTAAAGTACCTTTTGGTGAATTAGTCGAACAAGGTATTATTCCACCAGGTGCTGTATTGACGGACAAAAAAGAACGTTTTAAAGCAACGGTCAGTATTGATGGGACATTAAAAATAAAAGATTTATCAGGCTCCATTCATCAAATGGGAGCAAAGATACAAGGCCTTCCAAGTTGTAATGGTTGGGATTTCTGGCATGTAAAAAATAAATCAAAATCTATTCTGCTTGATGACATACGATCTAATTACCGAAAAGATAAACTTAATTAATAATCCTCTATACTTCCAATTACATTCAAGTCTCTATCAGTCACAAGTATTTCTCCTGATGAAATTCCTATGCCAAACATAGAAGCAATTACAACGTAATGGGTTACAAAAACGATATTGCCATCTTCCTCTAAATTATGGATAAAATTTTTCAGTTTATCTAGTTGACGCTCTTTATATTTATAAAATTTTGGATCATAAAAAGAATTAAGAGCACTGAATGTATCATATTTGTTAAAGGCTAGTTTTGCTGTTTCTTGACATCGACACCATTCACTCGATAAAATAGTATTAATAGGAATGTTATTTATTTGGAAAAAATTACCTAATCTTTTTGATTGGTCTCTTCCTACATTATCTAAATTTCTCTGCGTAGTACAATCTAAAATATCAAAATTATCAGGATCTCCATTGCCTGGTGCTAAAGCATGGCGAATGAAAATAAGGTTATTATTATTTTTTAAACTATCAACTAAATCAGATTTAGCATTACTAGGTAATGAAAAAAATATTAACAAACAAAAAATTAATGATTTTAACATTTTCTAAATCTGGCCTTACTTAATTCGTTTATAAATCCTATCCATATAAAAGAGTAGGGTCAAGGCTCTTACAATAAAGAAAATGCAGAGTGATAGCCATAAGCCTGTATTCCCAAAACTTGTAATTAAGAAGAAAGAAACAACTAAATAAATGACAACAGAGATGATCATGGCATTTCGCAATTCTGTTGTTTGCGAAGCTCCAACAAAGATACCATCAAATTGAAAACAAAAAGAAGCCGCAAACGGAATAATAATAATCCAGTACGAATAAGAAAAGCTGATCTCTCTTATATTTGGTAAGTCTGTCATTGTGATAATGTAATAATTTTTGCTCAAGAAAAAGATGACACAAATTATTAATCCTGATGCCGTACTTAAAATAAAGGAATTTTTTATCACATCATTTAATAACTGTCGGTCTTTTGATCCAATAGAGTATCCAACAACCCCTTCTGTGGAAAAGGCATAAGCATCAAGAACATAAGCAGATAACATAATAAAATTTA